>NZ_JBFUPK010000001.1:342081-684163 GCF_041355105.1 Terriglobus sp. RCC_193
TGGAGCGTGTCGATGAGAACGAAGGTGTGCTCGTCAACGGTGTAGCGGTGATAGGCGTCGCGGATGACGAGTGCATCAATGCCGTGGAACTCGGGAATGAGCAGTTCCAGGATGCCAAGCGCGTGCATGGAACGCAGCGCGAGGCCAGCGTGTTCCCCAAGGAAGATGAGGCGCAGCTTATGCCACAGGGCTGTGCCTTCGTCGAGTTGAGCAGAGAGCAGGGGCAGGGCCTCTTCCAGACGCTGCTCGGCGGCGCTGCTGAGGCGTGTGCCGGTTTCTGCGACGGACTGGAAGGCGCGCATCATCACATCGGAGTCAGTCGCGGGATCGTAGCCGGGAGTTGCTTCGTCCAGCACGATGCGGCCGCGTTCCACACGCATGCCGAGGTTGTCCGTAATGGGGCGGCGGGTGAGAAAATCGCGCGTCTGTTTCAGGATGGAGCGGGCACGGGGCGTGGCGTCCGCCTGCTGTTCCAGTTGACGCGCGATGATGCGTGCGTGGCGGAAATAAAGCTGCATCCAATGCGCGGCGTCGCGCGGTGGCCCGTTGGTTACGCCAATACCTTCGGCTGCCGCGGCGTCCTGCGTCTTCCAGTCCAGTGCATTACTGTCTCGGTTGGAGCGGATGTGGAGGAAGCAGCGGATGGAGGCGAGGAATGCGAAAGCCTCGCGGAACTCAAGAGAGGACGGCAGCGAAGCATTGGTTAGTTTGGCTAACCAACCGCAGACGTTGGCATCGCGCAGGCCGCCGGGGCATTCCTTGATATTGGGTTCCAGATGGAAAAGTGTATTGCCATAGCGCGCGTGACGTTCCTGTGTCAGTTCGAGAAGGCGTTGTGACAGGTTGCGGCGCTCGCGTTCGAGCAGCTTCGGAATGCAGTCGTCCAACAGTTTTGCGGTGAGCGCTTCGTCACCAGTGATAGGACGAGCATCGAGCAGAGAGAGCGTGAACTCAGCGTTCTCTGAGTCGTACTTTTCGCACTCGGTGATGATGCGCGTAGTAGCTGCGACACGGATGCCGCTGTCCCACAGTTGCTGATTGATCTGGCGAATGATGGGCTTCGCGGACTTCTCCTTGTCTGCGTCTGCGACGACGAACAGCAGATCAAGGTCTGAGGCGGGGAAGAGTTCCTGGCGACCGTAACCGCCAACAGCGAGAGCTGCGATGCCTGTGCCGAGTTCCTGCGCATGCAGGTGCCAGAGTGTGCGGACCAGTTCGTCTGCTGCGGAGGCGCGGGCACGAACAAGGGCGACGCCGGATTCGGCGCGGTCGGCGAAGGCAGCCTTCAGCGCTGCCATGCGTCCCTGGTAGGCGAGGCGTGCGGACTCTGCGCTGGTCATGGATTTCACAATAGCAGTGAGTTGGCGAGTCAGCTAGTCGGTAAGTCAGCTTGTTGTGTGGAAGCGGAAGATTTCCAGAGACTGTGAGGGAAGGGGCATTGCATAAAAAAGAACGTAGCGCTCACGGCGGATTCGCTGCGAGCGCTGCGTTCGTTCTTGTTCTTTGAAGAGGCTTACAGAGCAGCTTCGCCGCGGTCTTCGTTGCGGATGCGGATAGCATCGTCGACCCGGGTGATGAAGATTTTGCCGTCGCCGATGGAGCCGGTCTGGGCTGCACCGAGGATTGCGTTGACGGCCTTCTCCGCGAATTCGTCAGAGACGACGGTTTCGAGCTTGATCTTGGGTAACAGATCGACGGCGTATTCACGGCCGCGATAGAACTCGGTATGGCCCTTTTGACGGCCGTGGCCGCGGGCTTCCAGTATGGTGATGCCTTCGATGCCGGCTTCAATGAGCGCTTCCTTAACAGCGTCAAGCTTGCCCGGCTGGATGATTGCTTCAATCTTCTGCATGGTCTTTCCGATCCTTCTTCGCAAGTACGATGCGAACGCTGGTCATTGTGCTTGAAAGGATGGGGTACTGTCGCCCCTTGTTCCATGAAACGACAGCACCCATGCTGATTCCCTTAGTAGGCTGGCTCCGCGTGGTAGCCCTCTTCGCCGTGTTGTGAGAGGTCCAGACCGGTGTCCTCATCCTCAGCGGAGACGCGCAAGCCGATGGTCTTATCCACGATGACCAACAGCACCAGCGTGCCGACGATGGAGATGATCCATGCCAGGCCGACACCGACTGCCTGGTTCAGCAACTGGTGGGCGTTGCCTTCCAGCAGGCCAGTGGCATGGCCTTTGCCCAGGATGGGATTGATGGCGGAGTTGGCAAAGACGCCGGTGAGGATGGCGCCGAGGGTGCCACCCGCGCCGTGAACGCCAAAGGCATCCAGCGAGTCGTCGTAGCCGAACTTGTTCTTCACGATGAAGACCATGAAGAAGCAGAAGAGGCCGGTGAGGAAACCGATCCACAGTGCGGAGATGGGCGTGACGAAGCCGGCAGCAGGTGTGATGCCGACCAGACCAGCGACCGCGCCAGAGATGGCGCCGAGGGCGGTGGGCTTGCCGTGTTTGATCCACTCAGCAATGGTCCAGCCGCAGGCTGCGGCGGCGGCGCCGAAGTGCGTGGCGACAAAGGCTGAAGTGGCCAGCGAGCTTGCGTTCAGGGCAGAGCCAGCGTTGAAGCCAAACCAGCCCACCCACAGCAGCGCTGCGCCGATGAAGCTGAGGACCAGCGAGTGCGGCGGCATGGGCTCCTTGGGGAAGCCGCGGCGCTTGCCAAGATAGAGACAGAACACCAGTGCGGAAACGCCGCTGGTGACGTGGACAACGGTCCCACCGGCGAAGTCGAGGCAGGGAAACTTACCACCAAGAGCAGCATTCAGCAGGCCGCCCTTACCCCACACCATGTGTGCCATGGGGCTGTAGACGAAGATGGCCCACAGCACGAGGAACGCCAGAATTCCGGAGAATTTGACGCGCTCTGCGATCGACCCGGTGATGAGGGCGGGCGTGATGATGGCAAACATGAGCTGGTAGACCATGAAGGTCTGCAGCGGAATCGTCGTCACATAAGTGCCATCGGGAATGAGGCCAACGCCGTGCAGGAAGACGTTGTGGAACGAACCGATGAAGCTGCCAAGCGCTCCCGTGTTCTCCCCAAAGGCCAGCGAGTAACCGCAGACGGCCCATAGGACTGTGATGACACCCATCATGGCGAAGGTCTGCATCATGGTGGCGAGGATGTTCTTCCGCCGCACCAGGCCGCCATAGAAGAGGGCGAGTCCCGGGGCGCTCATCATAAGTACGAGAGCGGCGGAGGTGAGCATCCACGCGTTGTCGCCGGAGGATTGCGCCGCGGCGACGGATGTGGCGAGGTCAGCGTTTTGCTTTTCCAGCGCGGCGATGCGGGCGTCCGCAGCAGGAGCCGCGGCGGATAGGCCGTGTTCCGGGGCTGGTACGGTCTGGGCCATTGCAGGCAGGGTGAGGGCAGTGGCGAAGAACAGAACCACAGAGAGGAGTCGACAGAGGGCTCGGCCTGATACACGCATGATGCGGATTTCCTATACGGATGAGGTAAGGAGGTCAGCCACACCGCATAATGTGTGCGATGCGGTTGTTCGTTACGACCAATGGGACGTAACGAATCGGTGCGCTTGCGATGGTTCGTTTCGTTTACTGTACAGGACAGTTACGGAGAGGTGACAGATTTTGTATTTACGAAGTGGTCGAGGCGCAGTTTTGCGTGTGGCCGTGGTGCTGGGAGTGGCAATGCAGGCGGTGGCGCAGAAGGGATGCCCGGCGCTGACCTTTGAGGGTGAGGTACAGGCAGGGAAGAGCTTTCATCATGCGCTTGGGACAAAGCAGAGTTTCTTGCTGGAGAGCATTGCCTCAGGATGGATTGTGCGTGTGCTGCCCGCTTCCGGAGCCCGTGGAGTGCATGATTTCGCGGAACTGGCCACGCCTCCCTATCGTTCGCCGAATCCGCTTCTGATATCAACGGACTTCAGTTTTCGCGCGCAGGATGCCGTGGCATGGAATCCGCGGGAGTTCCACTTCTTCACCTCAGCTCAGCAGATGTCGATTGCAACGAAGGCATATGATGCGACGTTGAAGGAGCCAAATCGCCCTGCGGCAGGCGCGGCACTGTTTCCCCTGCTGGCGGAAGCGTGTACGGCTTCGCTACAGATACTGGATGCCCGGATTGCAGGTGGATCGGCGGACCAGTCCTTGATGGCGGCGACCGTTGCTCAACATTTTTCGCAGACGGCCCATACGGTGGACACCAGTGCTCCTCCATCGAAACTGGGGCGGATCCTGTGGATGAGCTTCCGTGTGAAGGTGGGCGAGGAGCAAAAACGGCCAACGAAACGCTGAGGGGGCAGGCACGAGCTATTCACATAGCACGTCAAGCCAAGTCTGAAAACTGTCGTTATTTATGACAGCTTTACCCAAGCTGGCGCTTCCATACTCAGTTTCGTGACATAGAATGAAGCACATGAAGACATCCCCGGAAGAGACTTCCAGTAGCGGACGCCCTGCAGCACCGCAGGCCTCCGACCGTTACTTTTTCGGATCGCTGGATTCGATGGGCAAGAACCAGGAAAAACTGCGCGAGGTGAACTGGGGACCGGAGCAGCCGGAAGGCGTAGTTCTGGCCAGCATGGACGCCGCAGTGAACTGGGTGCGAAAGAATTCGGTCTGGCCCATGACCTTCGGGCTTGCCTGCTGCGCCATCGAAATGATGAGCATGGGCGGCTCGCGTTATGACATCGCTCGCTTCGGCGCGGAGGTATTTCGTCCTTCGCCACGTCAAAGCGATCTGATGGTGGTAGCTGGCCGCGTGTCGCAAAAGATGGCCCCAGTGATCCGCAGATTGTATGAGCAAATGCCGGAACCCAAATGGGTGATCAGCATGGGCGCCTGTGCTACAAGTGGTGGGGTGTTTAACAACTATGCACTACTCCAAGGAGTAAACCAGATCATTCCGGTCGACATTTATGTGCCGGGATGTCCGCCGCGTCCTGAGCAACTCCTGTATGCCATTACTTTGCTCCAGGAAAAAATTCAGCGGGAGCGAGGCAGCATTAAAGAGAGTTTGAACATCGCATAGAGAATACAAGGATTGCGCCATTTGCCGGAAAAGGTTACTGATCGGATTCGGCAAGGGACGCTTTGAACGTAGTACTGATGTAAACCAGCATCAGTGAATAAAAGTGAATCGGTTATTGTGCAGATATTTCTTTCCGTATAAGAGATGCTGCTATACACTTCAATCGCATTCGTTAGCAAGTGAGCCTTGGTTATGAGCTCACAAAAAGCATTAGATATTCCGCGGAGGATAAGTCGCATGTTTTCTCAGCCGTTTCGCAAACTGGGCAGGTCGCTTTTGGCCGCCAGCGCAGTCAGCCTGGGCGCTGCAAGCCTGGGTGCGCAAACAACCCCGGCCGCGCCGGCACCGCAGGGCCCGAACCCATCGCGTGTTGATGTGTTCCTGGGCTATTCGTACTGGAGCGGTCACGGATCGTTGAAGCCCCAGGGCCTCACGTATTCGTCGATCGACAAGGGCGCGATTGGTAGCGGTGCCTATTACTTCAATAAGTATGCCGGCGTCGAGATTTCCTCGGCATGGCATCCCAGTGGCAAGAACGATGCTCTATTGCCGCTCGTGACTGCTGGTCCGATCTTCCGTCTACCGACCGAGTCGGTGACGTTCTTTGGCCACGCAATGGCCGGTGCTGCTCGCCTGGGTGGCCCGAACTCCGATGTCAATGGCAATCCGTTCTATGTTCACCCATACCAGTGGGGCCCCGCCCTTGTTGCTGGTGGTGGTATGGACTACAACCTGCCCTGGCATGATGGTATGTTCGGTATCCGCCTGTTCCAGGCTGATTACACCTACATCCACGAGGATTACGGCCCAGTGAACGGTAACTATGGTGGCCGTGCGAACATCAGCTCCGCACAGCTCTCCTCGGGCATCCTGCTGCACTTCGGCCACATCGTACCGCCGCCGCCGGTAACGTACTCCTGCGTTGCCAGCCCCTCGAGCGTGTACGCGGGTGACCCAATCACCGTGACCGGTACTGCCGCGAACGTCAACCCGAAGAAGACCGCGACCTATGCGTGGACCTCTGACGGTGGCAAGATCTCTGGTACCAGCAACACGGCTACTGTCGACACCACCGGTCTGAACCCTGGCAGCTACAACGCCAAGGGTACTGTGACCGAGAGCATGAAGCCGGGTCGCTTCGCAGAGTGCGCAGCTCCTTTCACCATCAATCCGCTGCCTGCCCTGGCGCTGACCTGCTCGGCTTCGCCGTCGTCGGTTCAGCCGGGTGGATCGTCCACGATCACTTCGGTGGTTTCGGACTCCTATGGCAAGCCGGTCAACTACACCTACAGCTACAGCTCGACCACGGGTTCGGTCTCGGGTAGCGGCACCACTGCCACCCTGTCGACCACCGGTGCAGCTCCGGGCACGATCACTGTTACCTGCAACGTCTCCGATGACAAGGGCCGCAACGCCTCTGCCACGACGACGGTCAGTGTGATCGCACCGCCGCCACCGCCGGCAGCTCCCTCGGCCAGCGCACTTTGCTCGATCACGTTCGATAAGGACACACGTCGTCCGGCTCGCGTGGACAACGAAGCGAAGGCCTGCCTGGACGATATCGCTCTGAACCTGCAGCGTGATTCGTCGGCGAAGCTGGCTCTGACCGGTAACGCAGCACCCAGCAAGAAGGTGAAGAATGCCGACAAGCTGGCTGCAGAGCGCGCTGTGAACACGAAGGCTTACCTGGTAGGCGAGAAGGGTGTGGATGCATCCCGTATCTCGGTCTACACGGGCACGGCTGGTGCAAACACGGTAACCTCCGAGCTGATCCCGGCTGGCGCTTCCACGCCGTCCGATCTGGGCACCTCGGTGGATGAGAGCTCGGTGAAGGTTCAGCCTCGCACCGCTCCCGCCCGTAAGCACAAGAAGTAGTCCATAGCCAACACCCAGACGGCTGGCCGCGAGGCCAGCCGTTCTGCTTTTTGCCAGGAAATTTTCCGGTAGCCGGGGCGCCTATTATCAGGCGGTGCGGGTGTCATCGATTGTCGGTCTATCAATATCTGGCGTTTCAGTCCGCCGTATAGCCTTGTCAAAAACGAGTCGTTCCCCAAAATGTTGATGTGACGCGACATCTCATTTCACGAGATAGATGACAGTGTCGCGTCAGATACCCCTGTAGGCACCTGTTTACTCGTTAGACAACTAGAATGGACTCAGGTTCATTCGAATAGGAAAACCATGAAGTCTTTTTTTCGCCTTTGTGCGCCTCTCGCCTTGTCCGCTTCCTTCTTTTCCCTCGCCACGGCGCAGTCCAAATGGCTGCCTTACGGCCCTTATGGAGGAGACGCGCGCGCTTTTGCGCAGGACCCGCATGACCACAACCACATTTACCTGGGAACGGTCAGCGGCACTGTGTACGACACCCATGACGGTGGCAATACCTGGAAGTTCCTCGCCGATGTGGGAAGACGCGATGATCTGGTGTTTGACAACCTGATCGTCGATCCGACCAATGCCAATCGCGTTCTTGCAGCGGGATGGGTTCTCAGCAGCGCGGATGGTGGCCTGTACATCAGCAACGACGCGGGCAAGACGTGGACCGAAAACACGGACATGAAGGGCAAGTCCATTCGCTCCATGACCGTTGCTCCTTCGAACCCAAAGTTGATGCTGATTGGAACGGTGCAGGAGGGCGTGTATCGCAGCGAGGACGGTGGCGACCACTGGAAGCTCATCAGCCCGCCGGGAAGCCGTGAAATTCATGAAGTGGAGTCCGTGGCGTTTGATCCCAAGGATCCGAATCGGATGTATGCAGGAACGTGGCATCTGCCGTGGCGCACGTCCGACGGCGGTGCGACATGGCAGAACATGAAGGAAGGCATCATCGATGACTCGGACGTGTTCTCCATCATCGTGGACCCGACCAACCCATCGAACGTCTATCTCTCGGCATGTTCTGGTATCTATCGTTCAAATGATCAGGGCGTGAAGTACACCAAAGTACAGGGCATCCCGTCGACGGCGCGCCGTACACGCGTGCTGATGGAAGACCCGAAGGCCCCCAACACTGTGTTTGCGGGAACGACCGAAGGTCTGTGGAGGACCACGGATGCGGGCCACACCTTTGCACGTTATGGCGATCCGAGCTGGATCATCAATGACGTGAATATCGATCCGGAGAATAACAATCGTGTGCTGTTGGCCACGGATCGTACGGGTGTGCTGATTTCCAATGACGGCGGACAGACCTTTGCTCCGGCGAATATCGGATTCACGCAGAGGCAGATCACGGCAGTTGCGCAGGACCGTACGAATCCGGGGCACGTCTATGTCGGTGTGATCAATGACAAGATGGCGGGTGGTGTATTTGAAAGCCAGGATGGCGGTCTCTCGTGGGTGCAGAAGAGTGCGGGCCTGAATGGTTCGGATATCTTCTCGCTGGTGCAGGCCCCGGATGGCACCATGTTGGCCGGAACGCGGCACGGCATTATGCGTTGGGATGGAAGTCTCTGGAAGGCGTCAGGCCTGACGCTGGCTCTAGCTCCTTTGCCCGATCCTGAGGCGCAGAAGAAGGCGGCTGTCTCCACGCCAAGAACACGCACTGGCAAGTCTGCCGCTGCAACGCGTGCCCGCAGCACTCCACCGAAGATTGCGCCGACACGGAACACTCCGCCTCGTGAAGCAAACTCAGGTGTGTTTGCGTTTGCGGTGAATGGCAACACGGTTTTCGCAGCGACGGAAGAGGGCTTGCTGAGCTCCACAGACAATGGTCTTACGTGGAATCATGTTCGCTCTGCAACGGGAGAAACCTGGCGCACTGTGAAGTCCGAAGGAACCCGCGTGGTGGTGGCAGATTTGCATAAGATTGCCATTTCCACGGATAGCGGTGCGAACTTCCATGTGATCCAGGCTCCGACGGAGTTGACGTATGTGACATCGGTCGCTGTGGACGATGCAGGACGTGTCTGGGTAGGTGGTCGCGAGGGTGTCTGGCTTTCCGAGAACGATGGCAGCTCGTGGCATACGCAGCAGGGTCTCTACGTGCCGAATGTTTCCGGTATCCACTATGACAGTGAGGGCAAGCGTGTTCTGGTGACAGCGAACCGTCCCAGCACACTGGTTTTCGCTGTCAATACAAAGAACATGAAAGTGACCTATCAGGATTCTGGTTGGCCTTTGCGTACCACGCGTGCAGTGGGCGATCACCTGATTGGTGTGACCCCATTCGATGGCATCGTGCTGGCGCCTCGCATGGTCGATTCGCCCGAGAAGCCATTGGAAGCACAACGACGCTAGTCGAAACAAGCCAATTGCAACAGAGCAGGGTGGACAGTTGTCCTCCCTGCTCTGTTCTTATACGGATTAGAAATCTTCGTCTGCTGACATACTCCTGACACAATGGTGGCAGGAGCGTTTTTTTACCTTGGGTTCGTGGTCAGCGAACACACCGTCCTGACCCCCGAGGAGAGAATGTCATGAGCAAGTTCACGAGCAATGCGATTACCTGGTTCGAAATCCCAACCACGGACCTGGAGCGTGCCACGAAGTTTTATGAGACCGTGCTGGATGTACAACTGATCCCGTACGGCGAAGACAGCAAGGTGTTTCCGCGCGGCGAAGAGAGTGTCAGCGGATGCCTGACGCATCGTGCGGCCAGCAAGCCCTCTACCGATGGAGCGCTGGTCTTTCTGAATGCGGACGGTAAGCTCGACGTTAGCGTGAAGCGCGCAGAGGGACTGGGCGCGAAGGTCACTGTTCCTCGCACGGAAATCCCGGGTGGCTTCGGCTACTTCGCTTGCCTTATCGATTCAGAGGGAAACCAAGTTGGCCTGCACAGCACACGGTTCTAATGCGATGACAGGGAGAATGCGATGAGGCGTGCCGACCGTCTTTTTCGCATTGTGCAACTGCTGCGCTCCGGCCGCCTGAAGACCGCTCATGCCCTTGCAGAGCGGCTTCAGGTGTCGGAACGCACGATCTATCGCGATGTTCGCGATCTTCAGCTTGCAGGTCAGCCCATTGAGGGCGAAGCGGGCGTGGGGTATACGCTGCGGCGCGAGTTCGACCTTCCTCCGTTGATGTTTACTGCAGATGAGTTGACGGCAGTGGTTGTCGGTGTCAGGTTGGTGCAGGCGTGGGGCGGGGAAGAATCGTTCCTTGCCGCAAAGAGTGCTCTTGCCCGCATTGAGGCAGTATTGCCTCAGGAACTGAGCGAGCACCTTGATTCCATCGCACTGTATGCCTCTCCCTTTGCGATGAGCAAAGAGCACCGTCGTCTACTCGATTTGCTGCACCGAGCGTGCCGGCAGAAGACCATCGTTGAGTTTTGGTACACGCGGCTGGGAGAAGACGTTTCTCAGGCAGAACATCGTCCGGTGCGCCCGCTGGCTCTTGCGTTCTGGAGCGGTTTCTGGACGCTGGCCGCATGGTGCGAGCTGCGTAATGACTTTCGTACCTTTCGCATGGACCGCATTCATGGCGAGGTGGTTACAGACCGCACGTTTGTCCAGAAACGTGGTCAGCGGCTGGAGGATTTTCTGCGCATGGTCCGAGCGAAATATCCCGGAAACACTCGATGACAAAGCCCGCATGTTTTCGGCAGATGGTGCGGCGTAGGTTTCCGATGCGAAGCCAGGGCGTGAGGAATACACTATGAATATGACTGAATCGCCCACTGGTCGCCCCCGCCACGAGTTCCAGACTGATGACGCCGCGCTGTGGCCCATTGCCCAAAAGGTGCTGGCGCAGGAGCGGTTGACTGCGGACGATGGACTGGCGCTGTATCGGTCGCCGGACATTCTTGCTGTGGGTTGGCTGGCGAACCTGGTGCGTGAGCGTATGCATGGCGAGCTGACGTACTTCAATGTGAATCGTCATATCAATCCGACGAATGTGTGCGTGGCAACCTGCCGCCTGTGCGCCTTTGCGCGCAAGAAGGGCGAGAGCGGCGGCTATACCATGGCCCTGGAAGAGGCATGGGAGAGCGCGGGCAAGGGATACAGCGAAGCGGTCACGGAATTTCATATCGTGGGTGGTCTGCATCCTGACCTGCCTTTTGAGTACTTCCTTGATCTCGTGAAGGGGTTGAAGGAACGGTTCCCCAAGGTGCATATCAAGGCATTCACCATGGTGGAGGTCGCGTTTCTGGCGAAGCGCGCGAAGCTGTCGATTCCTGACACATTGGTAAAAATGAAAGAAGCCGGCGTGGATTCCTGCCCCGGTGGTGGTGCCGAGATTTTTGCAGACCGCGTGCGGCATATCATCTGCGATCACAAGATTGACGGCAGCGAGTGGCTGGAGACGGCGGAGATGGTACACAACGCTGGTCTACGTTCGAATGCGACGATGCTTTACGGTCACGTGGAGAACGAAGAAGACCGCGTGGACCACATCCTGAAGCTGCGCGCCGTGCAGGACCGTACGGGTGGGTTCCAGACGTTTATTCCATTGGCGTTCCATCCGGAAAACACCGTGCTGGGACACCTGCCGAAGACTACCGGCTTTGACGATATGCGGCAGATTGCCGTCGGCCGTTTGCTGTTGGATAACTTCGCGCACATCAAGAGCTATTGGCAGATGGTGACGCCGAAGATGGCGCAGATTTCGCTGCGCTTTGGTGCGGACGACATCGACGGCACCGTGGTGGAAGAACGCATCTACCACGAGGCTGGTGCGACCACACCACAGGGAATGCGCCGTGCGGAGCTGGAACGCCTGATCCGCGAAGCCGGACGTGAACCAGTGGAGCGCGACACGCTATATAACCGCGTGACGCGCACTGAGGACACGTTCGTTATCAGCGTGTAGGTGCATCAACTTGTCAGTGACTGACTTGTTCGCGTCGGAGCAGTTCTTTCTTACGTTCCACGCCCCAGCGATAGCCGGAGAGTGCTCCATCGCTGCGTAAAACGCGGTGACAGGGAATTGCGACTGCCAGCGCGTTGGAGGCGCATGCCTGTGCTACGGCGCGTACGGAGCGTGGATTGCCGATGCGTTGTGCGATCTCTGCATAGCTTGCGGTTTCTCCTGCTGGGATAGCCTGCAGTGCCTGCCAGACGCGTTGTTGGAACGCTGTGCCGCGAATGTCCAGCGGGAGATCGATGTGGCTATGGCGTGGCTGCTCTGTCCATGCAACGACCTTCTCCAGCGTCTCGGAAAAGGCGGTGTCACCCGGTACCAGCGATGCCCGCGGAAAGCGTTGCTGCAGATCAGCGAGTAGCGTCTCTTCTGTGTCGCCCATGAGGATGGCGCAGATGCCGCGTGGACTGCGCGCGACCAGGATCATCCCGAGCGTGGAAGGGCCGATGGCGTAGGTAATGTCGGTATTCTGGCCACCTTTGCGGAACTGAGTGGGCGTCATGCCAAGTGTGTTCGCGGCTGCATGATAAAAGCGGCTGGAGGAACTGAAACCTGTTTCGTAAATGGATTCTGTCACGGTCGGGCTTCCTTTCAGGTGCTTCAGCATTTGCTTTGAGCGGCAGGCGTTTGCGTATTGGCGAGGCGTGAGTCCGGTGGCGGCGCGGAACTGGCGATGCAGGTGGAACTGGCTGAGCCCCACCTGCTGTGCAAGCGCTTCAAGGGGAGGTAGTGGATCGCCTGCCGCGACGGCGCGCTCAATAGTGCGGCATAGTGTGGCTATGGCTTCCGTGGATGGATTCGCACTCTGGTCTGGTTTGCAGCGCTGGCAGGGGCGGAATCCGGCGCGTATGGCTTCCTGCGCATTGGCATGAAAGCGCACGTTTTCAGGACGCGGCGTGCGTGAGGAGCATCCCGGGCGGCAGAAGACACCGGTGCTGCGGACGGAATAGACGAAGGTGCCATCCGCCTGGCGATCACGGCGGACAACCGCATCCCACCGAACGTCGTTCAGGATGGATTGCGATTCCGGTGACGCTTTCGTATTGGCTGCTTTCCGTTTCATGTGCGCTTTCCTTTCTATCGTTTCATGTGTGGCACTGGGCGGTAGGCTTCTTCTGGAATGCTGGCCAGCGTGGAGTGTGAAAGCTCGCCGGATAGGCCGTAAAAGCGGCAGAAACTCATCATGAGAGGGCGCCAGCGATCGGGATCAATGTGGTTGCTGCGGCCCGGGACAAGCAGCGATGGGGCCGCATGCATCCGGACGATGCGGACCTCAAAAGCAAGCGCGCCGGCCGCTTTGTCAGGACGGTGGCCAAAGTCGTGGACCTGTTCCAGAACGGCCTCCATCTGTAGAGGGCACTCTGCCACACGAACAGCCTGGACGCTTTCGGAAGGTTGCGTGGTGAGACCGCTGATGCCGAACTTGTCCTTGTGGTGCCGGTATCCCATAGCTTGTTTATGGGGCGGAACTGGATCAGAACCGGTCAGTTTTGCCAGCCGGTCCACGTGGCTCACCATTGCGTCTGACGGCAGGTTCAGGACGCATTCCCGCTCACGTAGCAGGTTTTGCGCGGTGTGTCCTTTGGCGCCAAGGCCAAGCATGCAGTTCCAGCCCAGCCACCATGCGGAGGACATGGGTGCAAGATTGTTTGTGCCGTCTTCATTGCGTGAACTGATGAGGACGACAGGCGTTCCGACGTAAAGGATTGAAGGTTCTACAGCAATGTGCATGTTGCAATCATCTGTGGCAGAGCGCTCTCGCCACACTCCATTTCTTGCTGTGTAATTCGCTTTCCTGCACGGTGGCCTTGTATTCGATAGGCTGGATGTATGGATTGGCGCACCCGTTTGCTGCACGCGAAGCCCGAGCTTCCTGAAAACTTTGAATCCCTTGCCTCTGCAACGTATCGCGGATCGACTGTTGTGTTCCCTTCGATGGAAGGCCTACGCGACGGTTGGCGGCAGAGTGAGATTGGTTACTCCTACGGCATTTATGGCACACCCACAGCGATGGAACTCGCGGCACGCATTGCTGCGATGGAAGGCGCGCGGCATACGTTTTTAACGCCCAGCGGAATGTCAGCGATTGCGTTAGTCGATCTGGCCTTCACGAAGGCGGGCGATCACGTGCTGATTCCCGTGCAAGCCTACGGGCCGAATGTGGAAGCGGCCAAGAACCTGCTTGGCCGTTATGGCGTGGAGACGGAGCTTTATGACGCGACGATCGGCGGCGGCATTGCATCCCTGATTCGCGAGAACACAGCACTGATCTGGTGCGAAAGCCCCAGCTCCATCACGATGGAAGTGCAGGATGTGCCCGCGATTGTTAAGGCGGCCCATGCGCGCGGTGTTGTAGTGGCGATTGATAACACGTATGCCGCAGGTGTGCTGTTCGATGCGTTTGCGCATGGCGTGGACGTGAGTGTGCAGGCGCTGACGAAGTATGTGGGTGGTCACAGCGATCTGTTGCTCGGTTCGGTTTCCGTTGCGACGGAAGATGGCTATGAGCGTGTGGGGAATACACGGCGCAT
Source organism: Terriglobus sp. RCC_193 (assembly GCF_041355105.1). NCBI lineage: Bacteria > Pseudomonadati > Acidobacteriota > Terriglobia > Terriglobales > Acidobacteriaceae > Terriglobus > Terriglobus sp. RCC_193. Next base: position 356,414 of record NZ_JBFUPK010000001.1, read on the forward strand.
GTTGGGATTAAGTGTTTCGCCCGATGAGTGTTCGCTGGCGCTGCGTGGTTTGCAGACGCTGGCGGTGCGACTGGAACGCATGGAAGACTCCACGCTGGAGATTGCGAAGTGGCTTGCGGAGCGCAGCGAGATTGATGTGGTACTGCATCCCGCGTTGCCTTCGTGCCCGGGACATGAAATCTGGAAGCGGGACTTTACCGGATCCGCAAGTGTGTTTTCAGTACTGTTTTCACCGCGGTATTCGCCGGAGCAGGTGAATGCATTTGTGGATCACTTGAGCCTGTTCAAAATTGGTTGGAGCTGGGGCGGCGTAAACAGTCTTGCGATGGCGTATCCCACGTTGACGCGCATCGACGCGAATCATCATGGAAGAATTGTGCGTCTGAACATCGGACTGGAAGCGCCCGTGGATCTGATTGCAGACCTGGAGCGCTCGCTTTCCTTGTTGGGATGATTCGTTGACAGAACAAGCTTTGCCGCAACCGCCGATGAGCCGATTTGCGCACACCATGCGTGCGTTGCGGCACCGCAATTACCGGCTTTACCTGTCCGGTCAGTGCGTGTCATTGATGGGGACGTGGATGACGCGGCTGGCGCTGTCATGGCTCACGTACCGGCTGACACATTCGGCATTTCTGTTAGGTATGGTGGGGTTTGCCGGGCAGATTCTTACGTTTGTTCTGGCTCCGTTTGCGGGTGTGTGGGTGGACCGCATGGATCGCCGCAAACTGCTGGTGATGACGCAGGTGGCGGCTGCTGTACAGTCGCTTGCGCTTGCGGCATTGACGCTGGCTAAGGTCATTACCATTCAGGAAATTCTTGCGCTGGCTGCGTTGCAGGGATTGATTGATGCATTCGATATGCCTGCGCGGCAATCGTTTGTGACGAAGATGGTGCCGGACAAGGAAGACCTGAGCAATGCGATTGCGCTGAACTCGTCGATGGTGAATGTGGCGCGTTTAGTGGGGCCTTCAGTAGCTGCGATTGTGATTGCAAAGCTTGGCGAGGGATGGTGCTTCGGGATTGATGGTGTTTCGTATCTTGCAGTGATCGCGTCGTTGTTGATGATGCGGATCAAGCCGGATGTACCGGGTGCGCATCATCGTCCTGCCATGGCGGAACAGATGCGTGAGGGATGGGGCTATGTAAGCCGCTTCATTCCTGTACGAAACATCCTGTTGCTGTTCGCGATGACGAGTCTGATGGGAATGTCACAGATGGCCTTGCTGCCACTGTTTGCAGCGCAGGTGTTGCATGGTGGTCCACGCATGTTGGGACTGCTTACAACAGCCAATGCTGTGGGGGCTTTGGTAGCTGCAGTCCTGCTGGCATCTCGAAAAAATGCCGTTGGGCTTCTGCGTTACGTTCAATACGGTGGTGCGTTGTTTGGTGCGGCGCTTATTGTGTTTGGCATGTCGCACTGGGTCGCTCTGTCGTTGCTGGCCATGGTGGCGATGGGCTTCGGCATTATGACAGGGATGGGTGGAAGCAATACGATCATCCAGACGCTGTCACCGGAAGAGAAACGCGGCCGTGTGATGAGTTTTTATACGATGGCCTTCATCGGCATGACGCCGTTCGGAAGTCTGCAGGCGGGTGCATTGGCACACCGGATAGGCGCGCCACACACGCTGGTGTTCAGCGGCGTGTGCGTACTGCTGGCGGGGGCGTGTTTCTGGTCGCAGACATCAACCATGCGCCTGCATATACGGGCGCGATATGAAGAACTTGGCATTCTGCAACCGAAGAAAGAGGCAGCATGACGAAGCAGCGTTGCAAATGGAGTGAGCGCGATCCGATGGAGACGGTGTACCACGATGAAGAGTGGGGTGTGCCGGTGCACGACGGCCGTATGTTGTGGGAGTGCCTGATGCTGGAAGGCTTTCAGGCAGGGTTGTCGTGGACCATCATTCTTCGTAAGCGTGAGAATTTTCGTGAAGCGTTCCTCGGCTTCGATCCGAAGAAGGTGGCGAAGTTCGGCGAGCGCGAGATTGAGATATTGCTCGCGAATCCGGGCATTGTGCGTTCACGCGCGAAGATCGAAGCAACGATCAAAGGCGCGCAGATTTACCTGGATATGCAGAAGAAAGGTGAAGACTTCGCCGATTTCTGCTGGAGCTTCACGAAAGGCAAAGTGTTGCGCGGTGATGGAACGGTGGTTGCGGAGACGGAGCTTTCCAAGACCATCTCAAAAGAGCTGAAACGACGCGGGTTTAAATTCGTAGGGCCTTCCATTACCTATGCGTGGATGCAGGCTGTGGGCATTGTGAATGACCATGTGGCGCATTGCTACCGTCGCAAGCAGCTATAAATCCTCTATCCTGTTGAAGTATGCCGAAAATTTCTTTTCTGGAGTGTTCGCGTTGTCAGCATCGCGAAAGTGCGGATGTGCCGCGGACAGTTTGCTCTGTATGTGCTGGCACATTTTATGTGCGGTATGACCTTTCCGAATTGAAGGGAACCGCAGTTCGCGACAGCCTTCCGCAGACCGATAGCATGTGGCGCTATGCTCCGGTGCTGCCGGATGCTCTGCCGGTGACACTCGCCGAAGGATGGACGCCGGTGATAGCGTCGCGGCGCAATCCGAATGTGCTGTTGAAGGAAGAAGGCACAAATCCCACGGGCACCTTCAAGGCGCGCGGTATGAGCCTGTGCATGACCATGATGAAGCACTATGGCGTGCAGAAAGTGGCCGTGCCCAGCGCAGGCAATGCAGGCGGCGCGTGTGCTGCGTATGCGGCGGCTGCTGGCATTGAGGCGCACGTGTTCATGCCGCAGGATGTGCCGTTGGCCAACCAGGTGGAGTGCATCGCTTATGGCGCAAACATGACGCTGGTGGATGGCCTGATCAGTGATTGCGCGAAGATTGTTGCCGCGCGCAAGGAAACCGAGGGATGGTTTGATGTATCCACGCTGAAGGAGCCGTTTCGCGTGGAAGGCAAGAAGACCATGGGCTACGAACTGGTCGAGCAGCTTGGGTGGGAGTATCCCGATGCGGTCTTCTATCCCACCGGCGGCGGCGTTGGCCTGATCGGCATGTGGAAGGCGTTCCTTGAGATGGAGGAGCTTGGCTGGGTATCCGGCAAGCGACCAAAGATGATCGCGTGCCAGGCTGCTGGATGTGAGCCAGTGACGAAAGCGTATCGCGAAGGCAAGGATGCCAGCGAGATGTTTCAGAATGCGCATACGTTGGCGAGCGGTCTGCGAGTGCCGAAGCCGTACGGCGACTACATCATCCTGGACGTGGTGCGTGAGAGCGGCGGCACGGTGATTTCACAGACGGACGATGAGATCTTCACATCGATCCAGGATTGGGGCCGGAATGAGGGAATCCTGCTGTCGCCGGAGGGTGCGGCGGCTACGGCAGCGTACGACCGGCTGATTGAAAACGGATTTCTGAAGAAGACGGACCGCGTGGTGATCTTCAACACCGGTACGGGCAACAAGTACACCGATGTATTGAACGTCATGCAGCGGGCGCATCACGCGGTATAACGTCAGTGCGTGGAGGGCTGTGCGGTGATCGGACTGATTGTCCGGTGATCGCATTGCTCCTCGTGTTTTCACGCTGATAGGCTTTTTTCATGTCTGAAACTGCACTTCTGCCTACCGAGACCGATGTACTGCTGGTAGGCGCCGGTATCATGTCTGCCACGCTGGGCATCCTGCTCAAGTCGCTGGTCCCTTCGCTGCAATTGACCGTGGTGGAGACGCAGGATCGCGCCGCTGTAGAAAGTTCGGATGCGTGGAATAACGCGGGCACCGGCCATGCGGCGCTGTGCGAATTGAACTACACGCCCGAGGCCGAGAATGGTTCCATTGCCATTGATCGGGCCATCAAGATCAACGAGCAGTTTCAGCATTCGCGGCAGTTCTGGGCGGCGCTGGTAGAGCGTGGTCTGATCTCAGACCCCAGGCAGTTCATCAATCCTGTGCCGCACATGAGCTTTGTCTCTGGTGCGGAGAGCGTGGAGTTTTTGCGTAAGCGCTACCACGCGATGCAGGCCTGCCCGCTGTTTGCAGGTATGCAGTTCTCAGATGATCCTGCAGTCCTGAAACAGTGGATTCCACTGATGATGGAGCAGCGCTCGCCGACTGAGCCTGTGGCAGCAACGCGCGCGGAGTTTGGTACTGACCTGAACTTTGGCGCATTGACACGCATGTTGTTCGGCGCGCTGGAACAGCAGGGAAGCCGCGTGGTCATGCGGCACCGTGTGACGGAACTGACGCAGTTACCGGATACGCGCTGGTATGTCGAAGTAGAAGACCTGGCCACTGGTAACACCAGCCGCGTGACGGCGCGGTTTGTGTTTCTTGGCGCAGGCGGTGGGGCTTTACCGTTGCTGCAGAAGTCGGGGATTCCGGAAGGCCGCGGTTATGGCGGTTTTCCCGTCAGTGGGCAGTGGCTGCGCTGTACGAATCGCGAGGTGATTGAACGCCATGCGGCCAAGGTGTACGGCAAGCCCGCGCTGGGCGCGCCGCCGATGAGTGTGCCGCATCTGGATACGCGCGTGATCGACGGCAAGAAGGAGCTGTTGTTCGGGCCGTTTGCGGGCTTCACAACGAAGTTTCTCAAGTTCGGTTCGTTCCTTGATCTACCGAAGTCCATTGGCACAGGAAATCTCGTTTCCATGCTGGGTGCGGGTGCGCACAACCTGGACCTGACGAAGTATTTGATCGGGCAGGTGATGCAGTCGCAGGAAGACCGCGTGAATGCTCTGCGCGAGTTCGTGCCGACGGCTCGCGGTGAGGATTGGGTTCTTGAGATTGCAGGGCAGCGTGTGCAGATCATCAAGCCGGATGAAAAGGCTGGCGGGCGGCTGGAGTTTGGCACCGAGGTGATTCGCAGCGCAGATGGATCGCTGGCAGCGTTGCTGGGCGCTTCGCCGGGTGCATCCACTGCGGTTTCCATCATGCTGGAGCTGATTACACGTGGTACTTCCGTGGTGTCGCAGGAGGCTTGTACGTCAGAGGCGCTGCAGTCGCTGATCCCGAGCTATGGACGTTCCATGGCGAAGGAGCCGGAGCTTTTAGCTGAGGTTACGGAGCGAACGGGGCGCTTGTTGCAGCTTCGGTAGCGATGTCCGTTTATAGAGAGGCCAAGCTACATTGCATGCTTTAGAAGAGGATTCGAGATGGGAAAGAGGCATAGTGATGGGAGTGCCGGCGATGCCAATTATGCGGCCATCGGGACTGGTTACACCTCTTACCGAAAACCCGAGCCAAGGATTGCCGCGTTCATTCAGAGGGCCTTGGGTGAGGCGAGAACAGTTCTGAATGTAGGGGCTGGAGCAGGTTCGTACGAGCCCACGACCGGCGTGTGACTGCTGTTGAGCCATCTGCTTCGATGCGTGCGCAGAGGCCCACTCATTTTCCGCAGGCAGTGGATGCTGTTGCTGAGAATCTTTCCTTTGCAGACGGAAGTTTCGATGCGAGCATGGCCTCATTCTCCGTTCATCAATGGTCAGATTTGGGGGCTGGTTTAGCTCAGATGCGAAGGGTCACATGTGGACCGGTGCTGATCCTGACTTGCGATCCCGATTCGCTTCACCGGTCTTGGCTGCAGGATTACGCTCCCGAGATGATTGAGGTAGAAGCTCGCCGGTATCCCTCGATGCAGTCGATTGAAGATGGTCTTGGCGGGAATGTGGAGGTCATTGCCATACCCATTCCTCTGCATTGCTCTGATGGTTTTAGCGAAGCCTATTACGGACGTCCCGAAGCCCTCTTGGATCCAGGAGCCCGGCGTGCTAATTCTGCGTGGAGCTTTGTGGAGCCTTCAGTAGAGACTCGTTGTGTGGAAAGCTTGACTCGTGATCTGAACAACGGTGTGTGGAACGAAAAATATGGCTACCTCCGTAATCAGCCGTATTTCGAAGGTTCACTTCGACTTGTGGTTAGCCGCATATAAGAGCATCCAGGCAGAGGTTACGGAACAGATAGGCGGTTCCCGCAGCTTCGGTATCTTGGCGCCATTCCTTGCCGTTACCCCTGATCGTTTCTTCGTAATTCCTGTCGCGGGGAATCAGAATTAAGACGAATCCCCATTTCTTCTGCAGCGTCTAACTCCTGCTCACGAAGCAAGGAGACAGGCATGGCAAAGGTTGTTCTGATTACAGGCGCAAACAAAGGCATTGGTTTTGAAGTGGCTCGGCAGTTGGGGCGCGTTGGATTTACCGTTCTGCTGGGTGCTCGTGATGCCAAGCGTGGCGAAGATGCGGCAGCGAAGCTTCGCAGCGAGGGCTCGGACGTTCGCTATGTTGTGGCCGACCTTGATCGTGCTTCTGAGACAGCCACAGCGCTTGCCGCTCAGATCCAGAAGGAGTTTGGCCATCTGGACGTGCTCATCAATAACGCGGGCATCTTCGATCTGACCGGTGGTGACAGCCCGGCAAGCACTGCGAAGATCGATGCGGTGAGACGCACCTTCGACATCAACTTCTTCGGCACGGTCGAGTTCACGCAACCGTTGTTGCCGTTGCTTCGCGCCGCCGAAAGCGCGCGCATCATCAATGTTTCAAGTGGACTTGGCTCTATCGGACTCAACAGCGATCCTGCTTCGCCGTTCTATCCTGTGAAGCCTCTTGGATACAACGCCTCAAAAGCTGCGCTGAATATGTTCACCGTTGATCTTGCGTGGGAGTTGCGAGACACAAATATCAGGGTCAATTCCATTTGCCCCGGCTTCACCGCAACGGACATTAACGGTAACACCGGCACGCAGACCATCGAAGAAGGCGCTGAGGCTATTGTGCGTTTCGCGCAGCAGCCTGACGACAGCCCCACAGGCGGCTTCTTCCACAAGGATGGCACGTACCCCTGGTAGTTCATGTCGTGTCTTTCCGAGGGGGATAGGGGAATGAATCGAACCCATTCCCTATCCCTCGAAACTATCGTGTCGTAGTGCCAGTTATCAGGAAACGGCGGTTCAGCCAACGGCGCACTGGTTCGTCATAAAGCTTGAGGCAGGCATAGGCGATGGCGACGGCGGTCACGAACAACGCAGCACCCCATGCCGCACCCTGCGCGGGGGTAAGTTTTCCGTCGTACACCCAGGCTGTGTAGATGTAGATGAGCGAGTAATGCGTGATGTAGAGCGGATAGGAAATTCCGCCTGAGAAACGGCACAGCCGAGTGGCTGTTCGCCCGTTGATCTGCTCGCCTGCGCCCATCGCTACGATGATCGGAAACACGAAAATAACAACCATTGCTTCATACAGCCCGTTTTTCCAGAGCGTAGCCGTGGTGCCGAAACGCGGCAGGATGAAAGTGACCACAAGCAACAGGCTGCACCACAGAAAGGCATTCCGCACGTGGATGCGCTTGTGCATGCGTTGCAGGAGCATACCCGCCAGGAACGGAAAGAGCAGCCGGATAAAGCCGACTTTGAGTTCCATCGCATTGACCGACCAGCCTCCCGTAATGTCACCGCGCGGCGTGGTGACAAGGTAGTGCGTGAGCAGGGCCGCGGAGAGCGCTGTAAGCACCATCAGCACGCGATTGGATACCTTGCGCAGGCCCAGCGCATAAGCGATGTTGGCAATGTATTCAAAGAACAACGACCACGCTGTTCCAGCGAGCGGATGCATCTCCTGCCAGCCGCGAATATCCATTGAGATGGGAATCGGAATCACGGTGCAGCCGATGAGTGCGATGAGAATGAGTCTCGATACGGATGTGGTTGCGACAATCGGAAAGATCCTGGGGCTGGCGCTGAAGTAAAAGAGCAGCGCACCAAGAACGTTGCCCATAATAAGCATGGGCTGCAGCCGGATGATGCGTCGCTTGAAGAAGTCCCACACCGTCATGCGTGGCTGGTCGTTGGCAGGGTTCCAGCGGCTGTCATACGCGTAAGCAATGACAAAGCCAGAGAGCATGAAGAAGAAGTCCACTGCCAGATAGCCATGATTAATGATCTGCCTGGCGTGGTCACCACCGTTCCACGTCTCGCATATGTGGAAGAGGACCACCATCATGGCTGCGACTCCGCGCAGACCGTCAAGGATTTCAAAGTGTTGTTTAGGCTGGATGCGTGCGTGGGGCTGGCTCATGACTTCCAACCACCATACACAAATGTTTTCCAGGGATCATGTTGGATCGCTACAAAGTAACGGCCCACCGAAGCGGGCCGTTTCTTTGTAGCGATGCGTTAAGGCTAGACGCGTTCGATAACAACCGATTCAAGAACGACCGGCTTCTTGGGGCGATCCATGCCGTCGCGAGCGACCTTGCTGACCTTCTCGACGATGTCGTAGCCTTCGACAACTTCACCGAAGATGGTGTGGCGGCCGGTGAGCCAGGGAGTCGGCGCAACGGTAATGAAGAACTGCGAGCCGTTGGTGTTGGGGCCTGCGTTGGCCATGGCCAGCTTGCCGGCTTCCTGGAAGCCGTGCGGCGAGCCTTTGGTTTCGTCTGCGAAGCGGTAGCCGGGGCCACCCATGCCGGTGCCTTCGGGGTCGCCACCTTGGATCATGAACTCAGGAATCACGCGATGGAAGATGGTGCCGTCATAGAGCTTGTCGCCCTTCTTGCTGCGGCTCTCCCAACTTTTGGTTCCTTCGGCCAGGCCGATGAAGTTGGCGACGGTCTCCGGCGCATCCTTCTCAAAGAGGCGCGTGACGATGGTGCCTTCGCTGGTGTTGAAGATGGCGTAGGTACCGGGTGTGCGTTCTGCCATGGATGTTTCCTTTCTATTGCTGCAACAAAGTTGGATGTTTACTGCGCTGCGGGTGCGGCAGGTTGGGTCGCCATCGGATCCGGAGGGATCGTGCCACCCTCTGGAACAATCGTGATGTGTTTGATGGTCACAGGTGTGACCGGCTTATCCTGCGAGTTCTTTTCCACGCGGGCAATGGACTGCACGACCAGCACCGAGTGCGGATCGCACTGGCCGAAGATGGTGTGTTTGCCATTCAGTTCGGGAACGGGTGCTTCTGTAACGAAGAATTGCGTGCTGCCTGTATTGGCGCCTGCATTGGCCATGGCGAGGCGGCCTTCACGGTCAAACCGCAGGCCGGGCGAACGCTCTTCGCCAATGTAATAGCCAGCGTCTCCGGCGCCAGTGCCGGCACGGTCGCCCCCCTGGATCATGAAGTTGGCGATCACTCGATGAAAGGTGGTGCCGTCATAGAAGGGCACACCGTGCATCTTCTGACCGGTTGTGGGGTCGGTGAAATCCTTGGTGCCAGTGGCCAGACCGATGAAGTTCTCCACGGTCTTTGGCGACTCGTTCCGGAAGAACTGGCAGATCAGGCGCCCCATGGTGGTGTCAATGACGGCCGTGGGGCCGTTCGGTGCGGGTGGAACGCCGAGGCCTTCGGCTGCTCCGGGTGAATCCGGCAGGTCGTCCGCAGGCTTAGCCGGGGGATTCTGCTGCTGGGCAGGCGGTACGGTGGACCCTGCCTGTGCCAGTGCCGCTGCCGGAGCAACGGCGAGAATCGCGAAGAGAGATAGGGGCGCAAGTCGGAACATCATGCCGTTTCCAGAATACGCCGCGCGGCGGAAGCGGTCACGCGGCGGCAAAGTCCTGGGCCTGTTTCAGCACACGCAACAGGTTTTCGCCGAGCATGCCGCGAAGGTCTTCCGCGGCCCATCCGCATTCCAGAAGTGCGGCGGTGAGCTTTGGCAGATCGGCGGCGGTTTCCATGCCTTCCACAGACAGGGCGATACCGTCGAAGTCCGATCCGATGCCGACATGGTTCGGACCGATGAGGCGTAGCAGGTGGTCGAAATGCTCGACGAGGACGGAGAAGGGAACCGGTGGAATGCGACGGGCGAAGCTGCGCTCGATGGCGAGTTCGTCGAAGAAGAGGAAGGGCTTGCCCTGCGCGCGGAAGTCTTCGCGCGCCTTGTCGAGAGCCGCATTTCTTTCCGGCTTCATGGCGTTCCAGGCCTCTCGCCATGTGTCGCTGAGGAAGCCCGCAAAGAAGTTCACCATGACGATGCCGCCCCTTGCTGCAAGCCGTTGGGCCATCTCGTCGGTGAGGTTGCGAACTGCGTGGCAGAGGTGACGCGACGATGAATGCGAGGCAATGACCGGCACCCACGACGTTTCGAGAACATCATGGAAGGCGGCGTCGCTGACGTGGGAGACGTCGACGAGCATACCGAGGCGATTCATCTCGCGGACTACGTCGCGTCCAAAGGCGGTCAGGCCACCATGGCCACCATAGCCGCTGGAGCCGCACCAGTCGTTCGCATTGGCCCAGGTCAGGGTCATGTAGCGTACGCCGCTGGCGTGAAATTCGCGAAGATTGTCCAGGCTGTTTTCGATGGCATGTCCACCCTCGATGCCGATCAGCGCGGCGTATTGGCCATTGCGTTTGGCATGGCGCACTTCGTCTGCGGTGGTGCAGACGGTAATGGCTTGCGGATGTTTTGCGGCCTGCTGGTGGATGCCTGCGATAAGACTGCGCGTACGTTCCGCGAACTTTCCTACCCACGCATCCGGCTCTGGCCACGCGATGAAAAAGCCTCCGTGCAGGTGACCCGCAGCGGCTGTTTCTGCGGAGAGTTGGCCCATGCCAAGCGGTGAGCCAGCCCAGTTCCAGCCCTCATCGACAAAGCGCTGCGGCGTATCGGCGTGGCCGTCCAGCACGATGCTGCTGTCATGTAGCGCTTTCGCTTCTGCGATTAAGTTTCTCATCTGTATCATGTTAGCGCGAGTGCAGCTGCTTCTTTTGGTTCGTGGTTTTGCCGTGGAATGGCGTGGCAAACCCTGGCATGGTCTTCGCGTCTATGTTGGGCGAGGTGACGGACTATGAGCAGCTTGACCGGAAATGGATTTGCAGGTGAGGGCGAGGGAGTAGCAAAGGAAAAGGTGAATACGCCGGATACGCCAGCGCGTCCGGGTGTGAATTCGCTGGAGCGTGCTGAGAGCGGACACCAGTCAGGCATTGACCGGGCAGCGGAAGATTCCGCACGCCGTGCGATCAACCGCCAGGCACATGAGGACGGAAACATCTTTACCAAATAACCCCTTCCCCGGACACGAAGGCAGAGGCTCTGCGATCCCAGTCGCTGGGCCTCTCGTGCTTCATGGCTGCGTGTTCGATGTGGCGGATGGCGAAGCCCCTGCGGTGATCCATGCGCGGAGGGTTTCGATTTCCGCCGAGGTAAGCGGTTCGCCCTTCTTTGGCATGAGCTTCGGATCGTTTGGTGGCAGAGTAATGCGATGCAGCAGGATGCTGCGTTCGGGATGCCCTGCGCCCACGATGTCGCCACTGGCACCGCCATCCAGCAGATGGGCATAGCTGTCCAGCCTGAGATTTCCTTTGCGCTCCTGCGAGCCGTGGCACTTGACGCAGTTGGCGTTCAGGATGGGTTGCACCTGTTTGGCGTAGACACCTTCGGGATCAACGGCAGGATAGCTGCGTGAGGGAGCCAGATGTGGCGCGAACTCCGTAAGCCAGTCGTCGCCGTAAACGATTTTGCCGCCGGTGTGGGCGGTCCAAAGTGTCAGCAGGGCGAGAGGAATGGTGAGTGATGCTCGCTGGGGAAGCAAGGCCCGTAGCAGGGTGATGACGATGGCTGCGATGGCCAGCACGATGCCCGTCCACAGGTGTGTACGCACTTGATCTGCGGGGAAGGCTCCTGCATGGGCCAGAACGATGCCGAGCAGTGCAGAGAGAAAGCCCGTGATGGCTGCGATGTTGAGCGTGAGTGATGCCGCTTGTTGCAGTGCGGGGCGCTTCCTTGAGGCAAGGTCAAAGACAGGCACCAGAAATAGCAGACCGATGGGCAGATGGATCAGGCCGACGTGGAAGCGTCCGAGGAACTGGCCGGGATACGTCTGGCCGTCTGGCGGCAGGATGGATGGCAATGAGAGCAGCAGAAGAATTGCTGCTGTGCTGGCGATCCACACCTTAGGGTGTGGTCGGTTGGTGGTGTAAAGCTGTTCTTCCTGCGTCTGCATCCTGCTTTGAGCTTAGCGGATGTGACGATGGACTGGCTTTCCTGACGCATCGTAGTGGTGCACGAAAGAAAGCAGGTCCTTCGGCTTTGCCCAGGATGACGAACTTCGTTCGTATGAGCTTCGCAGCGCGAAGCTGGTTTGAGATTTGCGCGAAAGCTCGAAAGCAGCGTTGCTGCTTGAGAAATGCGTTGGGATTCTTCGCTTCGCTCAGAATGACGCACTTGACGGTACTTGCCTCGTTCAGGACGAGCTTGTCTGATTCGCGCAACGGGGCGGCTCAGGCGTAGGAGCCACCACTGCTGGCGTTCTTTGCGGCGCGTTCGTGGCTGATGGTTTCCACGTAGCCACTTTCTTTCAGCGCAGCAAGTGGATTGGCTGGCAGGCCTTTGGATGTGCGCCACGCTTGCACCAACGGACGAACGTCGGTGAAGAAGGCGTCGCGGAAGAGTTCTTCGGCTTCCACCAGCGCACAAGCATCCTGCAGTTCCGAGAGCTTGGCCTGTTCGATGAGCGCGGCGCGGGCGTAGAGTTCCTGCGCGGTGGCGACGGTCTGCACCATGGCCTCCATCTTGCCCTTCAGGTTGTGGCTTTGGTCGATCATGTAAGCGATGTCGTTGCTGCCACCGCTGGCGGTGTGTGCATGGATTTCGTGGAAGATGCGGAAGACCTGGTAGGGGTCGATGGAGCCGAGCGTCAGGTCATCATCGGCGAACTTGCGGTCGTTGAAGTGGAAGCCGCCGAGCATACCGAGATGCAGCAGCCACGCCACGATCTGTTCAATGTTGGTGCCGAGCGCGTGATGGCCGGTATCGACAAGCACCACAGCCTGTGGTCCGGCTTGTTTCGCCATGGTGTACGCCATGCCCCAGTCAGCAAGGTCCGTGAAGTAGAACGCTGGTTCGAAGGGTTTGTATTCGACGAGTAGACGCTGGTTCGGTGCGAGTTCTGCATGCGTTGCGGCGAGTGCTTCAGTCAGCCAGCCGATGCGGCGCTGAACGCTTTGCGTGCCGGGGTAGTTCGCGCCATCGGAGAGCCACAGGGAAATGTCGCGCGAGCCGAGTGCTTTGGCAATCTGCACGCTTTCGATCATGTGATCGGTGGCTTGTTTGCGGATGGCGGGATCCGGGTTGCAGAGTGAGCCGAACTTGTAGACCTGATCCTGAAACAGGTTCGGGTTGATGGAGCCGGAACGGATGCCGTGCTGCTGTTCAAGCTGGCGAATCTCGCTGACGGAGCCTTCACCTTTCGGCAGGTCCCACAAGACATGCAAGGCCACGGTGGGCGCGACGCCGGTGAGTTTGTTCACCATGCCTGCGTCTGCGAACTTTTCCGCGATGGTGGTGGCGGCGCCGGGTTGGATGAACTTGCCGAAGCGTGTGCCGGTATTCGCGAAGCCCCAGGAGGGAAGCTCGATGCGAAAGCTGTCGAGTGCGGCAAAAACTTTCTGCTGTGCGTCGTTCATTCAGTTCCTTCGGGACGACCAGGCATGTAGAAGACTTCCGGCATCATGGCGAAACGTTCGCCGGGTGCAAGATCAGGCACGGATTCAAAGATGTCAGCCATCATGGCCTGCCACCGGGTGTTGGCTTCGCTGGTTGCCATGCGCGCAAGAAAAGCGTCGAAGCTGTCCACATGCAGGTACAGGAAGAGTTGCTGGCCTCGGCGGAAGACGGAGTATTCGCGGACGCCTGCGTCGGCCAGATCCTTCAGTAGTTCTGGCCATACGGCCACATGGCGGCGATCGTATTCGTCTTCGCAGCCTTTGCGGATGCGGAGCTGATAGGCGTACCGTGGCACGTGCGAAATCCCTCCGCAAGAAGATTAAACGCTGTTGGCCGATACGATACACAGCGCTCGGCGTGTCTTGCTCATTGTTCGACGCGGTGCTTATACTTCGCCGGTTTGGCCGCTGTGGGGCCGCATGTCGTGGATTATGTATGCACCTGTGGCAGGTTTTGAGGCGTCCAACTGGAGTGGTCTTTTGCGGCCCTGCGTGACCGGAGGAGACGAAGGAAAGAAGGCGTAGAAGTATGGCAGTATCAATTGATCTGGAACAGGCTGCGGCAGAAGCAGCTCTTGATAAAGAAATGAACCCCTGGGAGGCTCAGGCCGCCCGCTTTGAGTTTGCAGCAAAAAAACTGGATCTGGACGCAGGAATCTGGAAGGTTCTGAGCCAGCCGAATCGCGAAATCATTGTGCATTTCCCGGTGATGATGGACGATGGCCGCATTGAGGTTTTCACCGGTTATCGTGTACAGCACTCCATGGCGCGCGGCCCGGCAAAGGGCGGTATTCGCTATGCGCCGGACGTGTCGCTGGACGAAGTGCGCGCACTGGCAAGCTGGATGACGTGGAAGTGCGCCGTCGTAAACATTCCATTCGGCGGCGCGAAGGGCGGCGTGATCTGCGATCCGAAGAAGATGAGCCAGGGCGAACTGGAACGGCTGACGCGCCGATACACCGCGGAGATGATCGATGTGTTTGGTCCTGAGAAGGACGTCCCCGCGCCGGATGTGAATACCAACGAGCAGACGATGGCGTGGATCATGGACACCTATTCCATGCACATGCGGCAGACAGTGACGAGTGTGGTGACGGGCAAGCCCATCAACATTGGTGGTTCGCGTGGACGTACGGCCGCCACGGGGCGTGGTGTTTCCGTAGCTTGCGACCAGGCGCTGCAATACCTGGGCATGAAGCCTGCGGATTGCCGCGTGGTGGTGCAGGGATTTGGCAACGTGGGATCGAACGCCGCACTCCTGCTGCGCGAAAAAGGCTACAAGGTGATTGGCATTGCAGAATGGGATGGCGGTTTGTACAACGCTGACGGCATTAACATTCCTATGTTGGTGGAACATCGCAAAAAGACCGGATCGATCCGCAATTTCAGTGGCGCGTCCGAGGCGAATAGCGAAGAACTATTGACCGCGGAGTGCGAGATCCTGATTCCTGCGGCGCATGAGAATGTGATCACCAGTCGCAATGCCGGTGCGGTGAAAGCAAGGATTCTTGTAGAAGGTGCGAATGGGCCTACGACGCCTGCCGCGGACAGCATCCTGGAGCAGAATGGCGTGTTCGTTGTGCCAGATATTCTGGCGAACGCGGGCGGTGTGACGGCCAGCTACTTTGAGTGGGTGCAGGATCGCATGGGCTATTTCTGGACAGAGGATGAGGTCAACGACCGCCTCGATCGCCTGATGATTCAGAGCTTCCAGGACGTCGTCCGCTATGCGGAGTCGCACGGCGTGAACAACCGCATTGCGGCCTATATGCTGGCGATTGACCGTGTGGCATATACGACGAAGCAGCGGGGCATCTATGCGTAAAAGGCAGAGCGCAATGAGCGCGTTCGCGTGCGCAATCATTGCAATGAGCCATTGGGGTCATTGAGCGGAGATGGCGCACATTGCGCTCTGCCTTTCTTATTCCTCCTGTGCAAGAATCATGGTGACGCCGCTGTCTGGCATGGTGCCTGATTGCGGCCAGGTACATTCCGTTTGAATCTGCCCAATTCCATTACGATGAGTCGGATAGTTTGCCTTCCGCTGCTTATCTGGCTGCTTTCTGCTAGTTCTCCGGTGTCGGGGCATACGCAGGAAGTGGCGGCCTCGCTGCTGTTCATTGCGGCGGCGATTACAGATGGGCTGGACGGATACCTGGCACGCAAACGCGGACAGATCACCACCATCGGTATGCTGCTGGATCCACTGGCGGACAAGATGCTGGTGACCGCGGGTTATGTCTGCCTGGTCAGCTTTAACCCGCATGTTGTAAAGCCGTGGATTGCAGTGCTTGTGATCGGCCGTGAGTTCCTTGTGAGCGGGCTGCGTTCCATCGCGGCAAATGAAGGATTCACCATCGACGCCAGCGAAGTAGGCAAACTGAAGACGGTGCTTCAAATCGTTTCCGTGGTGGCCGCGATTCTGGATCGCGGATGGAATGCATGGTGGGTAGGCCCGGGTTGGCGGAACGACACAGGCTGGTTCTTCGTTCCGGTGCACGTGATCGCCGTGACTGCGATCTACTGGATGACGTTTGTGTCGATCCTGAGCGCAGTGGATTACTTCGTAGCGTTCTGGAGCAAGCTGGATCATGCCAGCCAGGTTTCACGGAAGAAGCGCAGCCGTTTGATGAGCCGGAAGAAGACTGTGGCGGCCGTGGGGCCTACTGCGGGAAACGCATGAATTAACAACAGGAAAGCCCGCTCGTTTGAGCGGGCTTTCCTGTTGTTAAGGGCCAACCTCTTAGTTGGCGGAGTTGTGCGGCGGCTGGTGCCGTTGCACGAAGTGGTACGGTGGCCAGGGGCCGGAGAGTTGCATGCGGCAGTCCTTCAGCATGTCCATGGCTGTGGAGTACTTGTTCTGGTAGCGCTCGACGTGCTTCTTGTCGACCAGGTGGGCGATGTCGAGCAGCATCTTGCCTTCGCCCGCACGCTTGCAGGTAACTTCTTCTGCGTCGGGCAGGAACATGCGCTGCATCTGCACCTGCAGGGCGCGGGCTTTGGACTGGCGTTCACGCTGTGCACTTGCGGTTTCGCGCAGGCTGGCAAGGTATTCCTTGCCCACCGTGCCTTGGGCAATCTTGTGGGACTCCCCGCAGATGTCGTCGACGAGCACCTTCAGGTGCATCTCCGCTTTGCCTCGCAGTCGTTCCACATTGTGAATGAAGTGGCGATGGTTGGAGCGGACGGAACGGCGCAGTGCGTCGTCGTCCTCAAAATGGGTTCCGAAGCGGAAGGGTAGGACCGTAGCGTGCTTGAAGCACTCCGCAATCACACGCGCATGGTCACGCTGTGATTGTTGGTCCATGCGAGCGTCGTCTTCGGGGGTGTGTTCCGAGACAACAACGGCGAGGTCACTGGCGGGGAAGGCGAAGGCTTGATTTCCGAAGAGGCCCGAAATTCCATCGAGTGGCATCGGACGACGGTGGCGAAGAAGCTCCGGAAAGGCAGTCCTTTCCGCGATGCAATAGGCATACCACGACATCTTTGTTTCTCTCCCAATTCGCGCCGTTACATGGGTAACCCCATGGTTACGGTTTGACCTGTCCGGGTCTCGGGCGTCTGGGTGAAATGTGAATCTCCCGACGCGAAGCGAATAGTAAGCGCACGAAGAAACAGTTGGCAAGCCTGCGTTTCTGGCTTTCTTTGGGACACTTTGGGGATTTGCAGGCTGCGCTTGTGATCGAAACGTTTCGGTTACGAAAGTGCTCCAATAGCGCGAGTGCGCCAACCATAACGAATGGCAAGCAGTCGTAAACCAAATCCGATGGTGGTACCGATGGACGCAGCATGGTTTACCGGAACCCCCATATGAACGAGTCCGAGAAACGCTGCGGCTGCGAAGGTGGCGACCAGCGCGTAGAGTTCGCCTTCGTGGAACGTAGCGGGTGTTTTGCCGCTGAATAAATCTTTCAGGGCGCCACCACCAACGGCCGTTGTGACACCAAGCATCAGGCATGGCAGAAAACCGAGATGCGCATTCATGGCGCGTGTGCTTCCTGCAACTGTGAAAAGTCCCAGCGCAAGCGCATCCACGATGTTCATGAAGGCAAGCATGCGTGGCCCCACGGTGTGGCCGAAGAAAATTGCGATGGCGGCACCGGCAAGCGCATAGGCAAGATAGGAAGGATGCACGAGCGCCAGCGGAGGTCCGTCGCCGAGCATGATGTCACGTACAAGGCCTCCTCCCACGCCACTTAACAGGCCCAGTCCGAGCAATCCAATGACGTCGTAGCGCGAGCCGTGATCGCGACGCAAGGCAAGTACGCCGCCCAGCGCACCCAGTGATATCGCGGCAATTTCAAAGAAACGAAAAAACACGCCAGAAATCCGCTGCGGCGGAGGCAACGGAATGGACGGACCAATCTGTAAAATCTGACTGAATAGAGCCGTAAAAGCGTGCATGGAATCTATGTTTCAGCTTAGAACCTGTTCTGTACTTTGGCGATATAAAGCCGCGTAATTTGATTGCCTTTCAACAGAAAGCAACTCGCAAAATGCAAAACAGACTCTAAGCTATCCAAATGACATATGGCATGCATTGGAGAATGAACGCGCGGCTGGCCTGCCTGCTCGTGCTTGGTGTTGGGATGGGGTTGAAGGCGCAACAAGCGGCGCCGGAGAAAGATGTCCTCATCTTTACGAATGGCGATCAACTGAGCGGCACCCTGGTGCGTAGTGTTGGCGGCGATGTCGTCTTCAAGAGCGATATGGCAGGCGAGATTACCGTGCCGCTGTCGCAGGTGAAAGACCTGAAGACGCATGGGGCGTTTGCTGTTTTGAAGCACGGTGTTCCCGTCTCACAGTCGAAGAAGGTAGTTCCGGCACCCGTGGAGATCACTACAGAGACTGTGACCGTGCAGGAGACCGCACAGGTCCCGGCGCAGACAGTTCCGGCGAAGGATGTTGCCTTTGTCGTGGATGAGAAGACCTTCAACAGCACGCTGGCGCATGACCTCTCATTCTTCCAGGGATGGAATGGCGCCGTGAACCTGGGTACCAGTTTCACGCAGGCGACGGTTCACGGTGGCACGATTTCCACGGGCGTTTCGCTGATCCGTCAAATCCCCGTGGTCCCATACTTCCGGCCACGCAACAGAACCACGGCGAACTTTCAGGAAAACTATGGTGTTCTGACCACCCCGGCGGTCATCAGTGGGACTGGCGGCGATGTGCAGGCCAAGACCAGCATTATGCATGCGGATGCGGAACGCGATGAGTACATTACGAAGAGCGTTTACATTCTCGGCACCACATCCTTTGATCATAACTATGCACAGAGCATCGCGCTGAATCAGCTTTATGGTGGCGGTTTCGGTTGGACTGTGTTCAATAAGCCACTGCATCAGCTCGATCTGAAGGCGGATGCACACTATCAAAGGCAGGGGCATTTTGATCCCTCGTTGAACCTGAATCTCTTTGGTTCCAGCTTCAGCGAGGCCTATCGCAGATCACTGCCCTACAAGATGGAATTGACGCAGACTGCATCGTTTATTCCAGCGTGGAATGATCTCAATGCGTATTCGGCGAACGGCAGTGCGACGCTGGCAGCGCCGCTGTTTAAGCGCTTGGCTCTGAACGTTACGGCGCTGGAGAGCTACATCAATAACCCTGATCCCGGCTACAAGAAGAACAGCTTCACGTTTACAACCGGATTGAGCTACGCATTGAAGTAAACCAGTCACATGAATGCAAAAGCCCCGGCTCTGTGCCGGGGCTTTTCTGTTCAGGGTTTGATCTCTGTGGGTTGTAGCGGGGGCAGACCTTCTGTGAGTAAGTTGCGAATGGGGTCCGGTAGTTCGCTGTAGGAGGCCTGCAGCAGAAGGCTGATTTGCCACAGTTGCGTATCGGTGAATGTTTTGCCGAAAGCAGGCATGCCGGTGCGGCGAATACCGTAGGCCGTCTTCCAGTAAATTTCGCCGGGCTTCTGGCCTGCCAGTACGGATTTGTCCTGTGGCGAGAAGAACTGTGGTGCGCGTGGTGACATGGCGCGGCCGGTTGTGGAGCTTTGTCCCGGCGCACCGTGGCAGGAGACGCACTGTTGCCGATACAGCTTCGCGGCGGCCTCAAAGGCGTCTTCGCTCGCGGGAAAGGGTGGCGTTTTCGCCTCGGATCTGGCGCGTGCATTGGCGGGAACACTGGCCACCAGCGGCTCCCATAGTGATGCAGCGTCGGTGACGGCGACGGGTGGCTTGCCAAAACGCATCCACGCAGCGATGGTCAGCAGGGTCAGTGTGGCGCCAAGAAGCATGCCCACGATCAACTTTCCTACCCCGCTGCTATTGCCGCGACGGTTGGATCTGCCGGAATTTCTACTCTGTTTTGCCATGGTTCGGTTCTTTCTCGCGCGTGTCCGGCAGGGAATGTTCTAATGGATGTTGTGGTCCGTCCGGGTTATCCCGGATTTTCATCCGCTTCCGTCCAACGTAGCAAGCCTGCGGGCCACCTGAGGAGTATTGGTTGATGTTCCGTTTCACCGCACCGGCGCCGCGCGCGCTTGCCGCCTCCGCCGCGTTAGTCTTGTTTGCCGCCACGGCCACCGCTCAGGCCACTTCGTCCACGCCTACCCGCAGCTCGCGCCGCCAGAATGCGAATCGTCAGGCGCGTATCGCACGTAACATTGCGGACGCCTACTCGCACCGCTGGGAAGTAGCAGGCGGCGGCGGCTTTCTTCGCTTCCGCACGGGTGAGAATCTTCAGAAGATTTCTCAAGTGAATTTTTTCATGAATGCCAACTATCAGCTCAGTCCCACGCTGGGCATTGTGGGCGATGTTCGTGGCTTCTACGGCAGCGCCACCATCCCGAACGTGTTCGTGAAGAATGGCGTGTATAGCCCGCAGATCAGTGAATACACTTTTATGGCCGGTCCGCAGTATCGTTTCCGGGCAAAGGAAAAGTACACGCTGAGCGCGAATGCAGTGGCTGGTGTGGCTCTGAGCAAGTTTGGCGGTGACGCGAAGGGATTGCGTTCGGAAGATCTGGGTATGTGGCCGGATTCCAATGCGAAATTTGCCTATTCGCTCTCTGTAATCGCGGATTACAACATCTACAACAACCTGGCAGTTCGCATTCAGCCGACCTACGTGGGTACGACCTTCGGTGGAACGCTGCAGAACAACCTGGGTCTGCAGGCAGGTGTGGTGTACCGCTTCGGACGTCAGTCGAAGTAAGTTCTGTAACTTTTAGAAGCAAAGAGGCCGCTCACCATGAGCGGCCTTTGCTGCGTTATACGTCTTCTTTCTCGCGCGGTTCGGTCATGGCGCGTGCATCCAGAATCGTGCTGATCTGGTGTTCGGTCAGCAGACCTTTTTCGCGTACAAGGTCAATAATGGAACGGCCTGTGGCGATGGATTCCTTCACCACTTCTGCTGCCTTCGCATAGCCGATGTAAGGATTCAACGCCGTGGCTAACGAGACGGTGGATTGCGCGTAGAAGGCGCAGCGGGCCTCGTTGGCTGTGATGCCGCGGATACAGCGGTGATCCAGTTCACGCAGTGTATTGGTGAGGATGGTGATGGACTGGAGCACGTTGTGCGCCATGGTCGGCATCATCACGTTCAATTCCAACTGGCCTGCCTGTACCGCCATGGCGACCGCCGCATCATTGCCGCAGACCTGGAAGCCAACCATTGCGGCGAGTTCCGGCAGTACGGGATTGACCTTGCCCGGCATGATGGAGGAACCCGGCTGCAGGCCGGGAAGATCGATCTCGCGAAAGCCGGTGTTAGGTCCGGAAGACAGCAGACGAAGATCGTTGGAGATGCGGATGATTTCCAGCGCCAGTGTTCGGAGTGCGCCGGAAACGCTGGACATGGGCGCGCAAGACTGCATGGCGTAACGCATATCGCTGGCAGCGGTCAGTGGTTCCCCGGTTCGCTCGGCTAATAAACGAATGGCAAGAAAACGATATTTCGGATGCGTGTTGATGCCGGTGCCAACGGCGGATCCACCAAGTCCAAGTTCATGCAGACCGACGCTTGCGTCTGCAATGAAGGTTTTGGCGCGGTGGATCGCAATCGCATAGGCAGCAAACTCCTGCCCAAGACGGATAGGAACGGCGTCCTGCATGTGCGTGCGACCGGATTTCAGGATGTGGTCGAACTCCGCGGCTTTTGCGTCCAGCCCTTCTGCCAGCGACTCCAGCACCGGATAAAGCTCCTGCAAGGCGAGCAGGGCAGAGAGGCGCATGGCCGTGGGAAAGACATCGTTGGTGCTCTGGCCGTAGTTCACGTGGTCATTCGGGTGCACCAGCGCATATTCGCCCAGACTGCCGCCGAGGATCTGCGAAGCCCGGTTCGCCAGGACCTCGTTCGTGTTCATGTGCAGCGAGACGCCGGCTCCGGCCTGGAACACGTCCACGGCAAAGTGTTCAAGATGCTGTCCATCGAGAATTTCCTGCGCAGCCTGCTGTATGGCTTGCGATTGTTCCGGGGTGATCAGGCCCAGGTCGCCGTTAACCTTTGCAGCGGAGAGTTTGATCAGCGCGAGTGCGCGGACAAGGAAAGGATTGGCGCGGAGGCCGCTGATGGGGAAGTTCACGATGGCACGGGCGGTCTGTGCTCCGTATAGCGCTTCCGCGGGAACCTCCACGAAACCGAGCGAATCTTTTTCCCTGCGCATGTTCATGCCGTATCCCCTTTATGAAGATTAGATGTTAGCCGCCTTACAAACAGGGGTGCGAAAGGCCCTGACCGGGAGTAAAATGATGCCCATGAAGCGTTTCCCTTTTTCCATGGTTCTTCTTGCCGGATTGTTCGCCTTTGCCGGAGTTGCGAGTGCAGGCGCCCAGTTTATTCCGGGCATGAATAGGAATGCGAATGGGACAGGCAACGAGAAGGGCCTGGGCATTGGCACCTATGACACCAAGACCGTGGTGCATGAGCGCGTGGTCAGCGGTGTTGTGAAAGGCACGGACGGTGCGCCGCTGAAGGGTGCCGTTGTTTACCTGAAGAATGATGGCAATAAAAATGTGAAGTCCGTGACTGTGGACGAAACGGGCAAGTTCCGTTTTGTGCAGCTTTCACGCACGGTGGACTATCAACTCTGGGCTGAATCGAAGGACAAGAAAACCGCTCAGAAGACGATCAGCCAGTTCGACACACGCGATCAGATTACGCGGGAACTGACCGTCGAGTAGTGGATTGTCTATCCATAAGAAGAGGCCTCGCTGCGGCGAGGCTTTGCTATTGGCGCAATGGTGACAGAGCTGCTTCGATGGCAGAGCCGACGCGCAGTATGTGGGCATCGTTGTCGTGAGTGCCAGCAATCATCAGGCCTACGGGTGCTTCGCCGTTGCGATGGCAGGGAATGGAAAGTGCGCAGCCATCCAGGAAGTTGAAGATGCTGGTGTTGCGCAGCATCAGGCCGTTGGCGTTGAAGTAAGCTGTGTCGTCATGCTCCAGATCCGCGATGGGGGGAGCGATGATGGGCGTTGTGGGCAACAGGATGGCATCGTATCCAGCGAAGACCTGCATGGATTCTGCGACGATCTCGCGGCGTGCCTGCATCAGGTCGAGAAAGTCCGCGGCCAGCATGTTGGCACCATGCAGGATGCGTGTGGAGACGTGCGGGTCATAGCGATTTCCGCTGGTTGCAAGCAGGTGCCGATGCCACGCATAGGCTTCGGCTGCGGCGGTCTGGTTGCTGGCGGGAATACGCTCCAATGCAGCGAATTCCACCGGGTCGATGGTGGCTCCCGCTCCTCTTAGAACATGTAACGCGTTCTGGAAGGCGTCGGCAGTTGCATCGTCCAATCCTTCCAGAACGTAGCCTTGCAGGATGCCGAATCTCAGGTTGCGCAAAGATAATGCAGGCCGTGGCGTATAGCTTTCACCCGAGAGCACGGCATCGAGGCGCGTGCAGCAATCTACCGTGGCGGCAAGCGGCCCGATGGAATCAAGGCTGCGGGCGAGTGGCAGTGTGCCGTCCATGGGAATGCGGCTGGCTGTGGGTTTGAAGCCGGTGAGGCCGCATAGGGCCGATGGAATGCGCACGGAGCCGCCCGTATCTGTGCCGATGGCGGCTGCGGCCATGCCGTCTGTCACCGAAATGGCTGCGCCGCTGGACGAACCGCCAGGGATGCGACGATGGGCGCGGTCCCACGGATTGGCGGGAGTCCCGTAATGCGGGTTCAGGCCGAGGCCACTGTACGCGAACTCCGTCATGTTCGTGCGGCCAATGATGATGGCTCCTGCATCGCGCAGACGGGCGACGATGGCTGCGTCCTGACTGGCTGACGGTGCTTCGGCCAGAACGATGGAGCCTGCGGTGGTGACTTCTCCAGCAACGTCGAACAGGTCCTTTACTGAAAGAGGAAGTCCCAGCAGAGGTTTGTTCGCTGTATTACCTGCGCGGAGTTGAGCATCGGCCGCGTCGGCTTGTTGGAGAGCCGTTCCGCTGATGCGAGTGAAGGTGCGTGCGCCCTCGCCGCCGGGATCGGCGATGTGGATAAGGCATTGCTCTACCAGCATGCGGCTGGTGGTTACTCCAGAATGAAGTTGTTGCAGGAAATGGCCAATCGGACGCATTGCCTGATTGTATTGGCGCAGCTCTGTTCAACCTGCAATGAAAGCTTTCTCCAGGTGAAGTGCCCAACCCCTTAGCCCGCGTTTTGGTTTTTCCCCCGGAAAGCCTACGCTCAGCCATTCCCGGACGGGAGGTGCGAAGCCGGTCTTGGGTCGGTTCAGGATGTGAGCTGGCAAATGTCGGTCAGGAGTCGCGATCATGTCCTGTTTCGTAAAACCTCCGTGCACGATGTAGGGCGCCAGTATCTTCAGCAGCTTCCAGTCCGCAAAGGGAACTCGAATTTCGACGGAGTTGGCCATGCCTGCCCAATCCGCATCCCGCAGCAATTGATTCCGCATGTACATCGTCATTTCCAGAATGTGTACATAGAGCTTGTCGACATCTCCGGACGCCATGTTCGGAAGTCGTAGTCCAACCAGGCCTTTCTCCTTCAGTTCGCGCAGTCCGTCGCGCGCCGTATCGGGATTCATCACATGTTTTAATTCCCAGGGCATAAACAGGCCGCGACGTAGCAGGTAGGAGCCCTGAATCTTGGCTCCATATTCCAATAGGCCGGCATATTTGGGAGAAGTCATATGGCGAAGTAGAGGGTCGGATAGCCATCGGAATGTCTGCCCAAGTCCCGGGATGCCATTTGCCCACTGAAACCTTCGTTTGATCGCGGGCACCTGCTGAAAGCTTGGGTAACCTGCAAAAAGTTCATCCCCTCCTATGCCAGACAGGGCTACCTTATAGCCGAAATCTTTGGCCATACGGCTGATCATGAATACATTGAGCCCGTCGATTGTGGGCTGATCCATGGCCGTCACAAAGGATTCATACATCTGCGCGAACTGTTCCGCGCCGTATGTCTTTTCCTTATGGGCTAACCCGTAAAAATCCGCGATCTCGCGTGCCAGTTTCGTTTCGTCCTCTGCATTGCCGTCGGTAAACCCCAGTGTCATTGCCAGTGGGGCTTCTCCTGTTCTTTCGCTTAGCAGCCCGGCTATGGTTGCGGAATCCAGCCCCGCTGACAGGAAGAGTGCGACGGGGACATCGGAGGTCATATGCGCATAAACAGAATCAAACAGGGCTTCGCGAAGTACGTGCTGACGCTCTGCGTGATCCTGCGTTACTTCTTGGGCGGCCGCCGCGGCAAATACGTCGCCAACGGTTTCTCCCTGGATGAGCCGTGGCTCGCATCCTGGTTCCACAATCATGGCTGCCCCTGCCGGAAGACATCGAATTTCCCGGTACAGCGTATAAGGCTCCGGAACAGAACCCCACAAAAGAAAAGCTGCCCGTCCGGCAGCATCAGGAGTGTATGTGTCCAGCAGGGGCTTGAGTGCTTTTACCTGCGAAGCAAAATAAAATTTGCCATCGATCATGCTGTAGTACAGCGGTTTTATCCCTAGCGGGTCCCTTGCCAGAATCAGTATTTGGGCATTTTTATCCCAGATAGCGAAGGCATACATCCCGCGTAGCCGCGGGAGCATATCCAGCCCATACCGTTGGTACATATGGAGCAGGACTTCTGTATCACCTTCTGTTTGAAAACGATGTCCATAAAACTGTAATTGAGAACGAAGTTCGCGAAAGTTATAGATTTCCCCATTGAAAACAATGGAAAGAGAGCCGTCCGGATAATGCATTGGCTGGTTAGAAGCTTCCGTAGGATCAATGACCGATAGACGACGATGCGCCATTCCGATTTCTGAATGGGGTCCCACCCATGAGTCACAGGCATCCGGCCCTCTGTTTCTCATTGGGTATGTCATGACGCTCAATGTTTCAAGGGGAGAAGCCGCTGGCTCCATCAGAGCCAGAAAGCCTGCGATGCCACACATAGAAGACCTGCCTTACGAGAAAGTCCTGCATAAGTTTCAGATGTTGCAGAAATTGTCGCTGTAGAGGCGTAAAAAAGCTGTAAGAATCTGGCCTATCTTTCGATAACCCAAAGGTCTTAGCCCCTGGGGCATGGTGGTTTGGAGGCTACTTAAAGCCAAATTTCGTTGGCTTTACCATGGAAGTTGTCATGACGCAGATCAAGCAGGAAGACTTCATCAGCAGCATCGCGGATGCGCTGCAGTACATCAGCTACTACCACCCGGTGGACTACATCACGAACCTCGCTCGTGCGTACGAGCTGGAGGAGTCCGTTGCGGCGAAGGATGCAATGGCGCAGATATTGATCAATAGCCGCATGTGCGCGGAGGGGCACCGCCCCATCTGCCAGGACACCGGCATTGTTAGCGTTTTTCTGAAAATCGGGATGGGTGTACAGTTTGCCGACGCCACCATGGACGTCCAGCACATGTGCGATGAAGGCGTCCGGCGTGCCTACCTTGACTCGGACAATACGTTGCGTGCCTCAGTTTTGGCTGATCCTGCGTTCAGCCGCAAGAACACGAAGGATAATACGCCTGCGGTTGTGGTTACGGAGCTGGTCGCGGGCGATGGCGTGGATGTGATCGTGGCGGCGAAGGGCGGCGGCAGCGAGGCGAAGAGTAAGTTTGCCATGCTGAACCCGTCGGACAGCATCGTGGATTGGGTGCTGAAGATGGTGCCGCAGATGGGCGCGGGATGGTGCCCGCCGGGAATGCTCGGCATTGGCATTGGCGGGACGGCGGAGAAGGCGATGCTGCTGGCGAAGCAGTCGTTGATGGAACCCATCGACATGCAGGAGCTGATTGCGCGTGGTCCACAAAGCAGGATTGAAAAGACGCGCATTGAGCTGTATCGCAAGGTAAATGCATTGGGTATTGGCGCGCAGGGACTTGGTGGCCTGACGACGGTTCTGGATATCAAGATTCTCGATGCGCCGACACATGCGGCAAACCTGCCCATCGCCATGATTCCCAACTGCGCCGCCACACGGCATGTTCATTTTCATCTGAATGGCAGCGGGCCAGCCAGGCTTGATCCGCCATCGCTGGAAGATTGGCCGAAGCTGACCTATAACCCCATGAATGCACGCAGGGTGAATCTGGACACGGTGACGCGTGAAGAAGTGGCAACATGGCAGGCGGGTGAAACTGTTCTGCTGAACGGCAGGCTATTGACGGGACGTGATGCTGCGCACAAGCGCATGACGGACATGCTGAATCGCGGCGAAAAACTGCCGGTGGATTTCACGAATCGCTTCATCTACTACGTGGGGCCGGTCGATCCAGTGCGTGAGGAAGTGGTTGGGCCCGCAGGACCGACGACCGCAACGCGCATGGACAAGTTCACGCGGCAGATGCTGGAGCAGACCGGCCTGCTCGGCATGGTGGGCAAGAGCGAGCGCGGACCGCAGGCGATAGAAGCGATCAAGGACAACGGCGCGGTGTATCTGATGGCAGTTGGCGGCGCGGCGTATCTGGTGTCGAAAGCCATCAAGGCGTCGAAGGTGCTGGCGTTTGAAGACCTTGGCATGGAGGCAATCTACGAGTTTGAAGTGGTGGATATGCCCGTGACCGTGGCGGTGAGCGCCGATGGCACCAGCGTTCACACCACCGGTCCGGCGGAATGGTCAGCGCGGATTGCAGCTTCGCAGAATCTTGGCGGCGTGCCGATTCTTCAGTAAGCACGCGACTTTAGAGATGCATCCAACGCAGTTCTGGTGCATCCTAGAAGGCAGGAGGACAGTGGAATGCGGAAGACAATCGCCAATGCGATGCTTTGCCTGCTTTTGCTGCTCTCCGTGGGAACAGCGCGTTGCGAATCGTTGTGCGCCGTATCGGCAATGCCTGCGATGGCTGCATCCATGATGGATGAAGCTGCAGCGATGCCGCAGGACGATGCGATGGCGATGGACTCCGGCATGGAGCATTGCCAGGGCATGCGTGCAGAGCACAACAATCTGCCTAACGCCGATGCCGGATGTGGGCAGATGAACTGCCGCCATCAGGCGCTGCCTTCTTCGGCGGACTTCCGGGTTGTCACGGATGGCTCTGGATTGCTTGTGGCTGTGGTCCTTCCTGTCACAGAGCATGTGGTTGTGCCAATCACACGCACGCTGGATGCCTCAGATCATCCTCTTGCTGTACCGCTTTCTCCTCTCGAACAAACCTCCATGCTGCGCGTGTAATACGCCGGTTGCTGCCGCGTGTTTGTAGATGCGCGGCAATGCACTCTGACGTTGCGGTGCGTTGGATCGTGCCGTGTTCACACGTTGTGTTTTTTCAGCATGGAGTTTTCAAAGATGTCGACACGCAGATCGTTTCTGCAGCGCACGGCTGCATGGTCGGCGGCATTGCTTGCCGCTGGGCGCGAAGGTAAGGCCGAGATTGTGGCCTCTGTTCCGCAGAATCCGGGGCCGCAGGTGCATGCCAGGGGCGGATACCTTGGGACAGCGAGTGGCTCGCTTTCAAAATTGGATACAGGCGCAAAGCCGTCGGGTACGGCTCCCGTCATCACCACCGAGGTGGGAGATTTGCCGTTTCAGATGGATGGCGATGTCAAAGTGTTCCACCTGACTGCCAGCGTCTTTCGCCAACAGATCGCGCCGCAGAAGTGGGCGGATGTCTGGGGCTTTAACGGTAGTGCGCCGGGACCGACGATCCAGGTCACGCAGGGCGATAAGATTCGTGTGATCTATAAGAACGAACTGCCCGAGTCGACCTCAATTCACTGGCACGGATTTGAAGACACCATCGGCAACGATGGTATGCCCGGCATCAGCCAGGAGCCCATCAAACCCGGTGAAAGTTATACGTATCACTTCACCATTAAGCAGGAAGGCACCTTCTTCTATCACTCGCACATGGCCATGCAGGAGATGGCAGGCATGTTGGGCGCGGTGATCATGCATCCACGTGTGCCTTATCGTCCGCACTGCGAGAAGGACTACCTGATTCACCTGCAGGAGTTCGCGCTGCTTGCAAACCAGACGATTCCCGACACCATGAAGATGGAGTACAACTGGCTGTTGCTGAACGGCAAGGCCAGCCCCGCAACAACGCCGCTGATTGTGAAACAGGGTGAGCGTATTCGTATTCGCTTTGTGAATATGGGCATGGATCATCATCCGATGCATGTGCATGGACACACGTTCTATACGACAGGCACCGAGGGTGGCCGCATTCCAGAGACGGCGTGGTGGCCGGGCAACACGGTGCTGGTCGGCGTGGGGCAATCCCGCGATGTGGAGTTTGTTGCGGACAATCCCGGCGACTGGATGCTGCACTGCCATCTACCGCACCACATGATGAACCAGATGGTGACGCAGGTGGGGCCGATGACGCGCCCCATGAATATGGACACGGCCGCAAAGCCTGCATCGCGCAATGGTGATAGTGCATTGGCTGACACCGACATGGATCCATCCATGATGGGCATGATGCAGCAGCAGATGGACGGTTCGCCGCGTATGAGTGCGCAACAGCGCAAGCAGCAGAATGCCTTTGACACCAGCCACGAAGGCATGATGCAGCAGATGCAGGAGACAGCGCCAAACGCAGAAAACGTGCCGAACTATCCGCAGGACGCGCTGATGGAAGGGCCGATGATGACGATGGATGCACTGGTCAATCGGCCGGAGAATCTTGGCCTGCGCACAAACTGG
The DNA here is from genome assembly GCF_041355105.1 of Terriglobus sp. RCC_193. Classification (NCBI taxonomy): domain Bacteria; kingdom Pseudomonadati; phylum Acidobacteriota; class Terriglobia; order Terriglobales; family Acidobacteriaceae; genus Terriglobus; species Terriglobus sp. RCC_193. The sequence continues at coordinate 385,881 of NZ_JBFUPK010000001.1, forward strand.
AGTCGATTCATGCAAGGCATGATGACGTTTGTACGCGTGTTGCCTGCCGAGCAATATGACCGCGTGATTGCTGCGATGAGGGCTGCCAATCGTTCGAACGATCCATTCGTTTCGTTGTATGGAGGCGCTGCAACGAGTGCTGTCGCAAAGGTCGAGGAGGTGCGTCGATGAAGATGCATTTTCTGGTACTGGTATGTGTGATGGCAAGTGGTGCGGCTGCAGCGCAGTCGATGGAAGGCATGCATCATGATCATGCTGCGATGCAACAACAGCAACAGAACTTACCTGTAACTTCGGAGCCGCTTGTATATCCCATGCAGGCAGTGCAGGAGCCGGAGGCGCTGGAGCTTCGCACAGGCGAGAATCTGCCTGCGCCGGAATTGCTGAAGGACGTCGCAAACAAACCTGCGATGACGTTAGCGCAATGGCTGGATCTTGCAGAGTCGCATCAGCCTTCGCTCATGGAAGCGCGTGCAACGGTAAAACGCAGTGAACAGCAGGCTCGGCAGGTGGCATTGCCGCCCGATCCTGTGGTTGGATACTCCGGCGAACATATTCGTGGTGGCAACTATCACGGCGGCGAGCAGGGCGCGTTTCTTTCGCAGGAAATTGTGTTGGGACGGAAGCTCGCATTGCGTCGTGATGTAGTGCGCGCGGAAGGCAGAGCGAATGAGCATGCTGTGGAAGTGCAGCGAGCCCGCGTGCATAACGATGTAGCGCAGCGGTTTTTCGACGCGTTGAGTGCGCAGGTTTTCGTGACGATTCATGAACGCATGTTGAAGCGTGCAGAAGATGCGCAGGTGAATGCGCATGAGCTGATGCGTGTGGGACAGGCTGATGCGGCGGATGTGTTGAAAGCTGAAATACAGGCAGAGCAGGCGAAGATGGATTTTGTGGATGCGCAGCGAATGTTTCTTGCATCGTTTGGAAGGCTTGCTGCTACGGCAGGCGTGCCTGCGATGAGTGCTCAGCCATTGGATGGAAGATTGGCGGAGCCTCCGCAGATGGATGTGCAGGATGTGATGCGCAAGGGTGTGGAAGATAGTCCCGCGGTGAAGCAGGCGGCGGCCTCGGTTGCGATTGCAGAAGCGCAGGTGAAATCCGCAAAGCGCGAGTCGGTCCCTGATATGAAGATCACTGCAGGTGAATGGTATTCCGGCGAACGGCTGGATGGAACGAACAAAGCAGCAGGTTGGATGGGATTTGCGCAGGCGGGAGTGCAGTTGCCGTTGTGGAATCGCAACCAGGGAAATGTTGGTGCGGCTAAGGCGGAACTCTCGCGTGCGCAGGCTGCGGTGGTTCGTACGCAGATGTGGACACGCGAACGCGCAGAGCCGATTGCACAACAGTATGAGCAGGCGCGCTTCTCGGCAGAACGATATCGCACGCAGATGTTGCCAAGAGCACGCAGGGCGTATGAATTGGAAGTAATGAAGTATCAGCAGATGGGACAGGCATATCCCAAAGTGCTTGAGTCACAGGCGTTGTTGTATGAGTTGCAGCTTGGTTATGTGAAGGCGCTGCACGAGGAATGGTCAGCGGCAATTGCACTGGAAAACTTTACGTTGGATGGAGCACTGGAAAAGCCTGTCAGCATCGGTGCGGACGATCTGATGCGGAATCTGCCTTCGAGTGCGGGGAATTGAGGTTTGTTGCGATGAGTTGCTGTGGTGGTGAAGAGAAAACGGTTGCAGCGCAGACCGATCCGGTGTGCGGAATGTTGGTTGATCCGGCGAAGGCCGCAGCAGCAACGGAATATAGGGGCGACATGTATTACTTCTGTTCGAAAGGATGTCACGCGAAATTCACCGCTGATCCTGAGAAGTATCTGCATCCTGTTCCTGCTGCTCCTCCACCTGCTGGCGCGGAAAACATGGAATACACGTGCCCGATGGACCCGCAGATTCGGCAGATGGGACCAGGGACATGTCCTATTTGCGGTATGGCATTGGAACCTGTTGGTGTGGTCCTGGAGGAAGATACTTCCGAGCTGGATGGCATGACGAGGCGGCTGTGGATTGCCGCGGTGTTGACGCTGCCATTGTTGTTGATGATGTTCACTCGACCGATGCCGGTGGTTGAATTGCTATTGGCTACTGCAGTGGTCTGGGGGTGCGGATGGCCGTTCTTTGTGCGTGGGTGGCAGTCCGTGCGCACCGGAAATTGGAACATGTTTACGCTGATTGCTCTTGGCACAGGCGCGGCCTATCTGTATAGCCTGGCCGCGGTAGTGGCGCCGCAGTTGTTTCCTGCAACAGCGCGTGATGCATCCGGAGAGATTGGACTGTACTTTGAACCTGCGGCCGTGATCGTCACGCTGGTGCTGGTGGGGCAGGTGCTGGAGCTTCGTGCGCGCAGCAGCACGGGGGCTGCACTGCGTTCTTTGCTGGGGCTGGCTCCGCAGACAGCGCTGCGTGTGGAAGGCAGTACAGAGACGGAAGTGGCACTGTCGGATGTGCATGTGGGTGACGTGCTGCGTGTGCGTCCGGGTGAGCGCGTGCCGGTGGATGGTGTGGTGTTGGATGGTGCTTCGTTAATCGATGAGTCGATGATGACCGGAGAACCCATGCCTGTTGCGAAGTCGGTGAACGATGCCGTTACTGGCGGGACGATGAATGGTACGGGCGCGTTCCACATGCGTGCCGAACGTGTCGGCGCAGACACGATGCTGCAACAGATTGTGCGACTGGTGAGTGAAGCGCAAAGAACGCGCGCGCCGATCCAGCGCGTTGCCGATCACGTGAGCGGCATCTTTGTCCCTGCGGTGCTTGCGGCTGCGGCGATTGCATTTGTGGCATGGATGCTGGTGGGACCGCAGCCTCGTCTGTCTCATGCGGTGGTAAGTGCTGTCGCGGTGTTGATTGTGGCGTGTCCGTGCGCATTGGGGTTGGCAACTCCGATGGCGATCACGGTCGGAACGGGACGTGGTGCGCATGCGGGTGTCTTGCTGCGCAATGCAGAAGCGCTGGAACAGCTTGGTAATGTGAATACGCTGGTGATCGATAAGACCGGAACACTTACGGAAGGTAAGCCTTCTGTTGTAGAGGTGAAGCCAGAGCATGGGTTCAGTGCAGAGGATGTGCTGCAGCTGGCCGCAAGTGTGGAGAAGATGAGCGAGCATCCATTGGCCGGCGCGGTGGTTCATGCGGCCGAGGAGCGCGGTGTACTGCTGCATTCTGCGGATGGGTTTGTTTCAACGACAGGCCAGGGAGTCCATGCAATTGTCAATGGCCACCGCGTTGCGGTAGGGAACGCTGCGGTGGTACGTGAACTGCCGCGCGACCTTGATGCATCACGCGAGGATAGTCGAACACGGATCTTTGTAGTTGTGGATGAAGTGCTTGCGGGAAGTATTGCGATTGCTGATCCGGTGCGTGCTTCGGCGGCGCATGTGGTGAAGGAGTTGCAGCGCGCAGGACTGAAAATTGTGATGGCAACCGGCGATCATGAGGCAACGGCGAAGGCCGTAGCCGGGCCTTTGCAGATTGATTACAAAGCGGGTTTGTTGCCGCAGGACAAGGCTGCCCTGGTGAAACAACTGCGTGATGGTGGTGAGGTGGTTGCCATGGCGGGGGACGGTATCAACGACGCGCCTGCGTTGGCTGCTGCGGATGTTGGCATTGCCATGGGAACGGGGACGGATATTGCGATGGAATCGGCGCCTGTGACCTTACTGAAAGGCGACCTGCAAAGTCTGTTGCGAGCACGACGTTTGAGTGTAGCTACGATGCGAATCATCCGGCAGAATCTGTTCTTCGCGTTCTTCTATAACGCGTTGGGCGTGCCTCTCGCCGCAGGTGTTCTGTATCCGTTGTTTCACATGACCTTGAACCCAATGGTAGCTGCAGGTGCGATGAGTCTTTCATCGGTTTGCGTCATCGGAAATTCGTTACGGCTGCGTTCTGTAAGGTTGGAATAAGTAATTCATCGGGTGCCGTCGTTTACAGGAGAGGTAAGCATATGAGCTTGGTGAAAACATCGATGTCATCGCCTGTGGGAATACTCCGGTTGGTAGCGAGTGACATTGGGTTGGTCGCTGTGCTTTGGCCTGAGGATGATCCGAAGCGTGTGCGTTTGGAAGAGGCACGCGAGGATGATGCGCACTCCGTATTGAGAAAGGCTGTAGCTCAACTCGAAGAATATTTTGCAGGGAGGCGCATGGTGTTCGACTTGCCGCTGGAGGTACGGGGAACCGCATTTCAGAAGCTGGTTTGGGAGCAGTTATTGGCCATTCCTTATGGGAAAACGCGCAGTTATGGTGAGATCGCGACACGTTTGGGAAAGCCTGCGGCCAGCCGCGCGGTGGGAGCAGCGAATGGACGAAATCCGTTGTCCATTGTGGTGCCATGTCATCGTGTGATCGGAACGTCCGGAGCACTGACGGGATTTGCCGGTGGGCTGGAGGCGAAGCGCATATTGCTGGAATTGGAAGGGATTTCGATGCCGGGGCAGAAGCCACTCTTTTAGAAAGCGATGGCCTGCCCCCATCGGGGTAGTTCTACAAATGCCCAGGCTCACTTAGAACCTGGGCACTCGATTTGGCTATTGTGGGTGGATGGGAGACTGCGGGGTCGCCGGAGGTGAGATGGTGCCGGGCTGCGCGATGGGTGCCGGTGCTACCGGCGGTGCGATGTTCTGCTGCGGACCGTTGCCAGGACCGCCGGTGGAATAGATCGTGGGTAGACGTGTTTCTACCGAAGGCAACTCAGGAAATGGCGCGTGTGGCTCGGTCTGATACCAATAGGCAACGGAGTAGTAGTTGTCCGAGCGGTGATTCGCGTGGCCGTGTTCGATGGTGCCTTTGAATTCTTTTGTGAAGGGAACTGGGGAATCGAGATGGAAGCGATAGACAAGGTTGTGACTTCCGGCGAGCTCTGATCCGACGAGCGGTGCTCCGTTGCTCTGGTAAGCAAAGTGAGTCCCAAAATCCCATGCGCCGAGGAAGTAGTCTTCCGATCCGGTGCCGGTGATGGTGGGCTTGCTCATGTCATCGATGAAGAGCATTTCGTCGCCCTCACCCCACCAGCCATCCTGATTCTGCACCACGCCCAGCGTGAGGCCGACGTAATGGCCTTTGCCGCTGGCTTCGAGGAAGGTGTAATTGTCTTTGCCATCCAGGTTGGGCTTCAGGTTTACGCGATAGTCCTGGTTGTCATAAAAGTCGGTTGTCCACCCTTTGTTGGGAATGGCCTGGCGATATTGCGCATGGAAATACAGCGAGTCTTTGTCGGCCACGTTGGGACCGGTGCGGTATTCCAGGTTGTAGTAAAAGCTGTTGATGGGCAGCTTGCCCTGGTTCTCGATTGTGATGCGCGCATGCTTTCGGAAGGGCATGGGGAAGTAGCTGTTGAGCGCGCGGCTGGAACCGACATTGAGTACGGCAGATTCAAAATCGACATATTCGCCGGTGTTCTGACCGAAGAAGTCGCCGATGGGGACTTCGACGCTGGGGCTGGTTTCACCGTCCCAATAGATGCGCAGAACGACGCGCTTAAGGAAGTATTTTTCGGAGTCGGAGATGGTAACCCACAGGTGCGAGATCTGACCGGGGCCATCGACATCCATCAAAGTTGCCGTGGTGCTCGGGAGCACACGAATCGAATCGTGGTTGCCTCCGGTGGGATCCATGCTGCCGATGCGATGCAGTGTGTAGGTCTGTGGGTGCGTTAGATCGACACTGCCGCGGACTGCCTGAGCCGAAGCGGACAGCACAATGAAAGACGAAAGCAGGGCAGGTAGGACAAAGCGCATAAGCAAAGCATCCAATTCCGAAAGGCAGATGGCAAGCGCCACCAATGTACTGGCTTTGTGTTCTGCTGTCACGCGGGAAGTGCTGGATGAATGTGGAAGAGAAGTTGGTGGAGGCGGGGAGAATCGAACTCCCGTCCGAAGAAACCAATGACAAAAGGCATTCATGCTTTTCCCGTGTCATCTTTGTCTCGTAGCCGCCACTTAGAACGGGCGAAGATGTAACGGCCACCAGCCTGATCGATCTCGTCATTGCCGTCCAGGCGGAACAGCTTTGACCAGCCTACTGTACGACGATTGGTACCCGCCCATAGGCGAAGCGGGAGCAATCGGCTACTTATTTAATTAAGCAGCAAGTGCAAACTGAGGTTCGGCACTTATAGTTTTTGGGTTCGATTACGGGTGTACCCACCCCGGCATGCCCTCTTGCCACAAGCGACCCCGTCGAAACCATGACGCCCCCACTTTGTGGAGCAGCTTCGAGCGTTGCGAATGCAGCGCTGTCAAAGAACTGTATTGATTATAAATCCTCGGCATTCGCGCGACGCCGCTTCAGCCCGGTATACTTCGCGGGAGTCCGCGCTTGGCGGCGTGAGGTGCATGGAACAATGAAGATGGCAGTGGCGCTGCTGGCGCTGGGGATGATCGGAACCGGTATGAATGCGGAAGTAACGAAGGCGTCGTTCGGAACGGCGAAGAACGGCAAACCCGTTGAAATCTATACGCTGAAGAGCCCGGGACTGCAGGTGAAACTGATCACGCTGGGCGCGCGCATTCAGGCGATTGACGCTCCAGACCGGAATGGCAAGTTCGCGGATATCGTCCTCGGACATCCGCAGGCCGCGAGCTATCAGGATGATGGTGGGACGTATTTTGGCGCGGTGGTAGGGCGCTACGGCAACCGCATTGCCAAGGGACAGTTCAAGATTGATGGCCAGACTTATTATGTGCCGATCAATAACAACGGACAGTCGCTGCACGGGGGGACAGATGGTTTTGACAATCGAATCTGGAGCGCGAAGGAAGTTGCCGATGGTGTGGAGTTCACGCTGGTTTCGCCTGATGGCGACCAGGGGTATCCCGGTACGCTGACCACGCATGTGACGTACACGCTGCATGGGCATGACCTGAAGATTGAGTACAGCGCCACGACGACCAAGCCGACGGTAATTAACCTGACGAACCATTCCTACTTCAACTTGGCGGGTGAAGGGAATGGAACGATTCTGAATCATAAGATTCAGATCAATGCCGACCGCTATACGCCGGTGGACAAGGTTCTGATTCCCTCGGGCGATCTGCCTGCGGTAGCGGGGACGCCATTTGATTTCCGTACGCCACATGCCATCGGAGAGCGGATTGAGGCGAAGAATGAGCAACTGACGATTGCGGGTGGTTACGATCACAACTTTGTGCTGAATGGCACAGCGGGTGCGCTGCGGACAGCGGCGGTGGTAACGGATCCTTCATCAGGACGCACGCTGACGGTGAAGACGACGGAGCCAGGTGTGCAGTTCTATACCGGCAACTTTATCAAGGACGGCGAGATCACCGGCACCGGTGGCAAGAAGTATGTACGCCGCGGTGGATTCTGCCTGGAGACGCAGCACTATCCGGATTCACCGAATCATCCGGCGTTTCCAAGCACGCTGTTGCGACCGGGGCAGACGTATCACACGACCACGATCTTCAGCTTTACGAAGTAATGCACGCTGCTGCTAGGAGCGCTTCGCTTTGGGTGCGAAGTGCTCCAGCGCGGCGGCGTTTAGGGTTTGCTTGACCTCAAGCAGTTTGCGCCACGGGTTCTTCTTCAGGCGCGGCTTCCACTCCCCGAAATCATGCACTGTATAGCGTGGGCGCGTGTTGCCGGTAAGCTCTTTCCACTCCAGCGGCATGCTTACGGGAAGCCCCGCGCGTGCGCGCATGCTGTACGGAGCGACGGCGGTGGCACCGCGTTCATTGCGCAGGTAGTCGAGATAAATTTTGCCGGTGCGAGCAGCCTTGGTCATCTTGGTCAGGTAGAGTTCGGGGTGCGCTTGTTCCATGGCTTGCACCAAGCCGTGTGTCCACGCCTTCATGAAGGCAAAGTCATGCTTCGGCGCGATGGGAAAGAGAACATGCAGGCCTTTGCCGCCGGTGGTTTTTACGAAGCTCTCCACACCCGCGCTTTTCAGCACCTCACGTACTTCGAGTGCGGCTTCGCAGACGGTGGACCAGGAAAGCGATTCGTCGGGATCGAGGTCGATGATGATGCGATCAGGGTGTTCGAGGTCGTCGTTGCGTGAGCCCCATGGATGGATTTCCAGTACGCTCATCTGCGCAAGGCCTGCGAGAGCTTCGGCGGTGTCCAGAGTGATGTAGGGTTCGGGTGCGCCACCCTTCTTGTCGGCCACCATGACACTGCCGACGCCTGCGGGCAGCATGTGGTTGACGTGCTTCTGATAGAAGCACTGGTGCGCAGAACCTTCGGGACAGCGAACGAGACTTAATGGCCGGTTTGCAATATGCGGAAGCATCTCTTCCGAGACGGCCCACAGATAGTCCATGAGTTCTCGTTTGGTGACGCCGCTTTCAGGATCGACGACTTTGTCCGGGTGCGTTAAACGTAGGTTTGGTGCGCTGTCTGTCGTATGTGATGTGCGCTTAGCTCGTTTGGAATCGATGGGGATGACCTTTGCTGACTTTGCTTTTTCTTTTGTATCTTCGGCGGGTTCAAGCAGTGTCTGAACGTCTTTCTTCGTCTCCGTGGGAGCGGCGGATTTGTGTTTCGCAGAGGGAGGACCGATTTCGCGGCGGACTTCTTTTGCGGGCTTGTCTTCGCGAAGGCCCAGGAATGCTGCCTGGCGCACGAGGTTATCCGCGGTCCATGTGGCGAAGCGTACCTGCGCAACGAGTTGCGGCTTAACCCAGTGCGCATCTTTGCGACCTGCAGCGTCGATGGCGACGAACGGATTAGACTTTGTTTCGATGGCGTCAAGTTTGTCGCGAATGAGTTTGTGTGTCTTCTGCGTGAAGCCGGTTCCGGTACGACCTGCGTAAATGAGTTTGCCTGCATCGTCGTAATAACCGAGCAGGAGTGAGCCAACACCGCGGCTGCCGTTGGATAAGTCGACCCAACCGCCGATAACAAATTCCTGTTCCAGAACACATTTTGATTTAAGCCAGAGAGCATTGCGGCCGGGATGATAGGCGGCGTCCGCCTTTTTCGAGATGATGCCTTCCGCATGCAGTTCACAGGCGGAGCGGAAAATCTTTGCGCCGTCGCCCGCAATGTCTTCGCTTAGCCGCAGGCCGTCGTTGTCACCAGAAAGAATGGTATGTAACAGGCGCTTGCGCTCTTTCAGCGGAAGTTCGCGCGTGTTGTGGCCGTTGAGATGGAGCAGGTCAAAGAGGAAAAAGGTGAGAGGGTGTTTCTCGTTCTTTTCAAAGGAGGCTTGAAGATGCGCGAAGCTGGAAAGGCCCTTTTCGTCGAGGACGACGACCTCACCGTCGAGGATGGCGTCCTGTACGGGAAGCGTCTTGATCGCTTCTGCGATCGACTTCATGCGGTGTGTCCAATCGAGACCGCTGCGGGTGAAGAGTTGTACTCGTGCGCCTTGTTTGCGCGCCTGCATGCGATACCCGTCGAGCTTGATCTCATGCAACCATTCATTTCCCGATGGCGGGGCAGTGGCTTCTTGCGCTAGTTGCGGTTTGATAAAGTCAGGGAGTTTTTCTTTGGGTAGTTTTGCTAACAAACTGTTATTGAATGGCCCGGTTTTCTTTACCGAGGCTGCGCGTGACGCTGCATCTGCGTCATGCGCACGTTGGCGATACCACGCCTGTCCCTCGGTTGCGGTTTCTTTTGAGTTCCAGATGTGGGTGCCGGCCTCAGCGATTTGTTCAAGAGAACGACCCGTTACAGCGGAGTTCGGCATCTCTTCGGTGATGGCAGGATCATTCGGTGTACGTTCGTAGTCATCGTGTTCTTTGATGAGCAGCCAGTTGGGCTTGCCTTCCTGCGCAGCTTTGCCGCCCATGCGAACGAGCGTCCAGTTGCCGTGCATCTTGGTGCCGTTGAGAGCAAACTTCAGCGAACCTTTACGCAGGCCTTCTTCCACGTCGACATGCGGCTCCCATGTGCCCTGATCCCACACCATCACGGTGCCGCCGCCGTATTGGCCGCGCGGAATAATGCCTTCAAAACCCCCGTATTCCATGGGATGATCTTCCACCTGCACCGCGAGGCGCTTATCTGCGACAACGTAGCTTGGACCTTTGGCGACGGCCCAGCTTTTTAGAACGCCATTCCAGCCGAGGCGAAAGTCGTAGTGCAGGCGCGTGGCTGCGTGCTTCTGAATGACGAAGGGCAACGATGCTGCGGAGGCCGGTTTCCGTTTGCCGCTTGGTTCCTCAGTTACTGAGAAGTCGCGCATAGAGCGATAGCGCGCAAGCTGCTCATCCACGGCATCGCCTGCGGTTGGCTTTACCTGTTTCTTTGAAGTGGCTTTCTTTACTGTCTTCTTCGTCGCCATGCCTCACGTCCTTCTGCAAAGAACAGATGCCTGCAAGCGGCGAAGGCGCGGCCTGATTCGCCGCGCCTTTCGCATTTTCTATTTCCACATGGTTAAGCCGACTTGCGCCGCGCTGTCTTCGCCGGTTTTGCGCTTGCAGAAGCCTTCTTGCGATGCGGTTCGGCTGCCTGTTCGCGCTTGGGCATCTCCGCAACGTTGGAGCGTTTTTTAATGGGCTCCTTCTTCGCGGTCTTCTTGCCCGGGGGCGGCGTGTCTTCGCCTTCTTCGGTTGATTTCCCCGATAGAGAACTGCGCAGTGCGTCCATCAGGTTAATGACCTTCGCGCGCTTGGGTTGCGGTTCGTCCACGGGCACAGGCTCGTCATGCAGCTTAGCGTCTACGAGTTCTTTCAATGCAACTTCGTAGCCGTCCTTGTACTTCTTCGGATCGAACTTCGCCGTTTTCTTCTTGATCAACTGTTCTGCCAGTTCGAGCTGATCTTCGTCTACCGAAACCTTTGGGATGTCTGAGAAGTATTCTTTCGGATTACGCAGTTCTTCGCCGTAGCGCATGGTGTATGCCATCAGGCCGCGTCCTTCATCATCCTTGCTGGCCATGAGCGCGACGATGTGTTCGCGGCCGCCGAATGCGATCTTGCCAAGGGCGACTTTGCCTGCCTTCTGCATGGCTTCGCGGACAACTGCGAAGGCCTCTGCCTGTGCATCGCCGTCGGGTGCAACGAAGTACGGCTTTTCAAAGAAGGCGGGATCAATTTCGCTCTCGTCCACGAACTGCTCCACGGCGATGGTGTGCTTGGAGGGCACGCGGAGATTATTGATTTCGCTGGGCTCAATGAGGATGTATTTGCCCTTGGCGTATTCGTAGCCTTTGACGATGTCGTCCTTACCCACCGTGGCGGACTGTTCAGACATGTCCTCGCCGCCGTTTTCCATGGTGGATTCCAGCACCTTTTGATGGCGCACGCGCTCACCGGTGGAGCGGCTTACCTGGTGAAAGCGGATCTGGCTTTTGGCTTCAGTGGCGACGAAGAACTTTACCGCAAACTGCACCAGCGAAATCTGTATGGTTCCTGACCAGTAAGGACGCGCCATTGTAAAAAGACTCCTGCCATTTCTGATTCCGTTTGGGCACTGGCAGGATGTCTCTTTACTGCATCAAAGTCAATGCAGTTATGGATTAGTGATTAACTGGCAAGTCAACGCACCCTACTGTGCGATGCGTTCGAACTGCAGGCTTACGGCACCTGCATGGTTGAAGCGGGCGACCACTTCCGTGCCTTCGGAGGTCCAGGTCACGCCAGTCCAACTGCCAGTAGTGATCCAATCGCCTGCTTTGAGGCCGCCGGTGCGCGCTGCGCCTTCGTTGGCCAGATAGACCAGCAGGCGGACCAAGTCCGTGCCGCCGGGATTGGAGCCGGTGTTTTCAATGCGTACTACTCCATCTGTTGTGACGACGACATGCTCCTGCGACCAGTCGATCTCCTGCCAATGGGGAATGCGGGGACCGGCGGCGAATCCGCCGTGGATGGCCAGGTCTGCCAACATATGTTCGCGGGGCTGGACGAGCGGGTCAATGTAGGAGGATTCCAGCACCTCAATGGCGGGATACGCGCCGTCCATGGCGGCGATGACTTCCTCGCGCGTGTAGGGGGTGGAACGCGGCGGAAGCGCGGTGCCGACGCGGAAGGCAATTTCCGCTTCAATGCCGCGTAAGCGATGCGTCATGCCGCGAAAGACTGCGCCGTTAGCGCCCATCCATGCTGCGGGTAATGGGCAAAAGAATGGAACCCCTTCTGGCGATTGGGCACCGACCTTCCAGCCGCCGATGGGCGCGAAGGCCACGGCCAGAAAATCCTGGATGGCAAAGGATTCTTCCTCGGTGGTGGGTACGATTGCCTCTGGAAGGGAGGGGATGGGGGTGGCTGTGCGTCGCGCTGTCAGAAGATGATCTGCTGCCTGTCGTAACACTGCCTCACGCGCTGCCGATATTGCCATTCCCCTAGCCACCTTTCATGCCATTACGGCTCGTCCCTTTAGTCTTTCGCAGGAATATCTTTCGCGCAAACGGATTGCGATGCATTCCAGTGATTACAGCGTCCTATGATAAGGGCTGCATCGTGGTGGGCCGTAGCGAGGGGAAGTCATGCTGATTGGCAAAGCACCGGAGTTCAAGTCGTCTGACATTACGCCGCGCGAGAAATTTCTCAATCGCCGCAACCTCATCTTTGGTGGATTGGCAGCGGCGGGTGTTGCATACGAGTGGCGTAAGAAGATGCCGCCGCTGTATACGCCGTCGGTGGAAGCGTCGAGCAAGCTGATTACTGTGCCCGGTAAATTCCCTCCGGTAAGCGATGCGATTACGCCCGCAGGTAAGGCGACTAGCTACAATAACTTTTACGAATTTGGTACGGACAAGGGCGACCCGAAGGCGAATGCGGGCAAGCTGCGTGTGCGACCGTGGACGATCAAGATCGAAGGCTTGTGCAACAACCCGAAGACTGTCGACGTGGATGCTCTGCTGAAGTTCAAGCCGTTGGAAGACCGCACGTATCGCTTTCGCTGCGTGGAGGCATGGAGCATGATCATTCCGTGGGTGGGTTATCCGCTGGCGGAGCTGATCAAATTTGCTGACCCCAAACCGCAGGCGAAGTTTGTAGAGTTCACCTCGCTGGCGGACCGTTCGCAGATGGAATTGCCCGGCGGTTTCGACTGGCCGTACAAGGAAGGTTTGCGGATGGACGAAGCAATGCATCCGTTGGCGCTGCTCACCTTTGGATCCTATGGACAAACGCTGGAGAACCAGCAGGGCGCGCCGGTGCGCGTGATTGTGCCGTGGAAGTATGGCTTCAAGTCTGCGAAGTCGATTGTGAAGATTCGCTTTACCGACAAGCAGCCGACGACAACATGGAATGACATGGCTTCCAGCGAGTATGGGTTTTATTCGAATGTGAATCCGAACCATAGCCATCCGCGCTGGAGCCAGGCGCATGAGCGGCGCATTGATTCCAGCGTTTTTCCGAAGACGATTGCGACGCTGCCGTTCAATGGTTACGCCAATGAAGTGGCCAGTTTGTACAACGGCATGGATCTGAATAAGAACTTTTAAGAGAGCGCATGTCGAATCGCACGATCCGTATTTTGAAGGTTGTTGTGTTCCTGTTGGCGTTGGTGCCGGTGGGAGGGATCATCTGGCAGTTCCAGACAAACAACCTGGGCGCCGATCCAGTGAACACTCTCACGCATGAGACGGGCGATTGGACCGTGTACATGCTGTTGGCTTCGCTGGCAGTGACGCCGTTGCGAAGGCTTTCGCCAAAGCTGGCGTGGTTGATTCGCTTTCGCCGGATGCTGGGGCTGTGGGCGTTCTTCTGGGCCTCGCTGCACCTGTTGACGTATGTGCTGCTGTTCTCAGGTTTTGATTTGCCGGGTGCATTTACGGCGCTGCGAATGGGCGACCTGCACACCGTTGTCGCGGATTGGAAGACCGTGTGGCCGACCATGGTGGAGGACATTCAGAAACGCCGGTTTATCCAGGTGGGCATGCTGGCCTATGTGATTTTGCTGGCGCTTGCAGTGACGTCGCCGCAGTGGGTGCTGCGGAAAATGGGCGGGAAGTCGTGGCAGACGCTGCATCGTACCGTGTACGGCGCTGCGGTGCTCGGCATCATTCACTACTGGTGGCTGGTGAAGAAGGGCAATCATGCACCGATGAAAGACACGGTTGTGCTTGCTGTGGTGTTGCTGGCGCGGCCTGCCACGAAGTGGCTGCAGGAATGGATGGCTGCCCGACGGAAGCTCACTGCAGTTTGAGCCGTATCGCTTCGTCATTCTGAGCGCAGCGAAGAATCCCGACGCGTTCTATCCTGCCGCAGATGCTGAAGGTTTCTCGCCAGAAAGCCTCAAGCGGTGTTGCAAGGAACCAGCACTGTGGGGATTCTTCGTCGCTTTGCTCCTCAGAATGGCGGCAACGGTGAAGGCGATTCTTACTCAGTGCCTTCGATCAGGCTGTGCGTGATGGTGGCGGCCTGGGGATCGTTTGCGGCGGCCAGGGTGTAGAACTCGCGATGGCCGTGTTTCTCCCAGAAGGGACGCACCTTTTCCAGCACTGGAAGCTGCGAGGTGTGCTGCTCAAAGGCTTCGTATTTCCGCTGCTTCACGGCGGAGACATCGAGCTCCACTGTCCAGGGCGCAGGTTGCTGCGGTTCGCGGTCGGGCAGGGTGAAGTCCGTGCTCTGGTGATAGAGGCGCTGTGCGACCCACGGTTCCAGGCCGAGTCCCGGAAAGCGCTTGGAACGCGCCGACCAGTGGAACGCCGCAGAGGTGAAGGCGCAAACGGCGGTGTGGTCTGCATGCACGTTCAATGAGCCGTCGAGGCCGAAGGTGAGTACGACGTTTGGCTTCCATATGCGCATGCGTTCGACGAGACGCTTCGCTGCATCCATGAGAGGAACGGTCTCGAGTTTGCCATCCTGGTAATCCAGCAGTTCGTGCTTTGTGACGCCGAGAACAGCGCAGCTTCGTGCGAATTCTTCGCGGCGCATCCGGCCGAGGTCTGAGCCGTCGTGCGAGACACCGCGATTCGTGGCTGCCTGACCATCGGTGAGGCAGATGACGTATGTCTCCCAGCCTGCGTCTGCGGCGAGCGCGAGTGCTCCTCCAAAGGCGAAGCATTCGTCGTCCGGGTGTGCAATGACGCACATCAGGCGCTTTGGCATGGCTCGATCTCCTCTGCAAATTCGGCGTCATCAAAGAGCAGGCCAGTGGTGGCAACGGCGCTTTCCAGCGCATCGTCGCCGAAGAACTTTGCGACGGGCGCGAAGGAGCGGCGATGCCACTTTGTGGGGCCATGTTCGTCGAGTGCTCGACGGTGTTCCGGTGTGGCGTATCCCTTGTGTGAATCCAGACCGTATTGCGGATGGTCAAGGTGCATCTCGCGCATCATCGCGTCGCGATGCACCTTGGCGAGGACGCTGGCGGCGGCGATGGAAATCGACAGGGAATCGCCGTAAATGAGCTTGGTCTGTGCACTGGGATGGTCGATGCGCATGGCGTCGATGAGCAGGTGGTCCGGCGTGCATCCGAGTGCGTCCACGGCGAGTCGCATCGCAAGGCGTGAAGCCTGGTAGATGTTGATACGGTCAATGGTTTCGGCATCGACCTCCGCGACCGCGTGGGCGATGGCGCATTTCACGATCTCCTTGCGCAGCTTCTCGCGTTCTTCACGTGTGAGCTGTTTCGAGTCGCGCAGGCCGAGTTTCTGCAGACGAGTCGTGCGCTCCGGAAGAATAACCGCACCGGCGACGACGGGGCCGAAGAGAGCGCCGCGGCCAACTTCATCCACGCCCGCGATGCAGACAAAGCCGTGGTAGCGGAGCGCCTGTTCCGGCGCGTCCGAACAGACCAGTGTGCGCAGCATCTGCTCCTTGGTCTGGCCTTCGGGGATGAAGGGTCGTTTACGGCGAAAAAGAGGGTCTGTCCGTTCCATCTGGCGCGTTTCCAGTGTAACGGTTTTCGATGGGTGGCCAAGGGGATGAAAAAGCCGGCGGCAGGGCCACCGGCTCCGGTGAACAGAAAGAATGGCTTACGAGACGATGCCGCTCAGGGTAACGGGCTGGCTGTCGTTGATGCGTGTGCCGGGGCGGATGAGGGTGTTGTCCGCAAACGTGAGCGTATAGCCTCGCTCAAAGACCACGTCCCGATAAAAACGAACGCCTGTGCCAAGACCCGCAAAGATGTGATGGCCCAGCATGGAACGGAAACGAAGGCCCAGCCACAGATTCTGGCCCAGCACGGTGCGGTCAAAACCTCGCCAGAACCAGATGAGTGGCTTGATGGGGTTGAAGCGGTCGCGATCCAGGTCGTCTTCCATTTCGGCAGGCAGCGTAACGTTGCGCGGGTCGATGGATTCGGCAAGCACGGACATGGGGAGTTCGCTGATAAGGGCAGCATTCATGCGCCCGCCATGAGGGCGACCGAGCAGAAGCATATGCAGTTCATCGCGGACAATTTCGCTGCGACGCACACAGTTGGTGTTGCGCGAGAACTCGGCGTTCAGATGAGCCAGCCATCTGCGGTAAATGGCTTCCGCCTCCGGCATGGGGCGGGGGATTTCTGTGTGGGCCTGTGTGTCGGGTTGTGGTTCCTGCACTGCGGTGGTCATCGGCGGGCTCCCTGTGCTTCGCAACACACCGTTTATACGCCTTTGGTTGCCCTTATTTCATCTGCCAGTTTATTGAGGTGGTGGCGGGCTCCCACATCTCAGCATCGAGACACGGGAAACTCGCCTTTGTCAGTCAAGTTACTCGATGGCAAAGATAGCGAAGACAGTGGAAGAACGTTCCACGCGGCGATTGGAGATGCTGAGTGGGCGCACGTCCTTGGCCATCGGCGCTGCCATCGCGCGCATCGCCATCATCGGACGTACTACAGCTTCCTGCGGCTGGTTGGAGGCGTAGAGCAGTGAGCCGACCTTGATATGCAGACCTTCCGCCATGCGTGCGGCGATAGCCTGTGCATGGGAGAGAGCCTTGGCCGAGGCTGCGGCTTCGAGAGCTGACGGGTCCTTCATCTCCCAGCCAATGCTGCCACTCTGGTTTGCTCCGGCTTTCACCGCAATGTCGAGGACGTGCGCGGCGTCGTTGGGGGTGGTGCGGACGGTCCAGCTCTGCGTGATGCGGAACTTCATGTTCTTGAGCGAGGCAGGAATGTTCTTCAGCTCGTATTCGTTGAGTGGCTGCAGGTTCTGGTCCTGGCTTTCGATGGAGTCCGCAGGCACGTGCGCGGCGGCCAGTGCGTCAGTGATGGCGTTGGAGCGGCGCGAGCCTTCGGCGTAGGCACTCTGCTCATCTTCGCCATAGGCCTGATAGCCGATGTTTACAACGGCCTGATCCGCCATCGCGAAGGCGGTGTCTGTGGCACTGACGGTGATGCTGCGGTTGTCCTTGTTGATGGACAGCGTCTGGTTGACTTGCGCAAAAGACGTGGCGGCAAACAGGGTTGCGGCAACTGCAGCAATCATGGTCGATCTCATGCTTCTTCCTCCCGCTGCAGCAGTTTCTGCAACGTTTCTTTGTGCTTGGACGTACGTTGTTGGGAGCGCGTCTTGTCGTCTGGCAGAACTATTTCCGGAGGCGGCGTGCCGACGCGTTCGCGCGCGTTGGCCTTGACCGCTTTGGTTGCGGAGAACACTTCTTTCTTTGCCTTGCTCATAGTTGTCTCTCATAACAAAGATGCACTCTGCAGGATGAAAGGATTATGCTCCTTCATGGTGAATCGTTTTTTATTCGCCAGGGGAGAGCCGCATGGAAGAGCGCGATTTTTTTGATGAACGGACCGAGCCGCGGACACATACGCTGGTCTGTTCGAAATGCGGTGTCGCCGGGGAATACCAGTTGAACTGGCTGGTTCGCCGGAAGAAGCGGCAGTTGTCTGGACGGGCCGATGAACGGGACCGTGCGCGGTTTGCCAAGGCTCAGAACTACATGGTGCTGCGGGATGACACGGCAAACTGTACCAATCCGCGGTGCCGGAAGCGGTTTGAGATTGCTGGTATAAAGACCATGGCGTTTATCGACTAGGTAATAGCCGTTTCGCAAGACGCATTGCACCGGATGTGGTGTAATAACCATGTAGATTTCCGCAGGAGAACCAAGTTCCGATGAGCCACGCACCTGTTGTCGTTTCCGAGCGCCACCTGACCACGGCAGAAGTTGAAGAGCTGGATCGCCGCCGCCGTCGCGGTCACCTGCTGCTGATCATCGGTCTGCAGATGCTGGTGGTAACGGCGCTGGTGAGCATTCTGTGGGTTGGCCAGGATCTGGCGCAGTCGCCGGGATGGTCGCACCCGATCTTTTACTGGGCCTGCATCACCGGCACGGTGTCAATTGTGTGCCTGCTGCGGGGAATGAGCCTGCGCCGTGGATTCCACGAGTTCACCAGCTACTAGGCTGAACCCTCCGACTACTTCGGTGGCCCGTGCTTCGGCACGGGTTTGCTTTTTGAACGCAGTTTTCCTCGTGGAGACGAGTCCGCCGTGGCCATAGCTCAGATCATTCCGGAGATGGTGACTGCGTCTCGGCTCGTGGGCGCAGAAGGGCGGCTGCGCGACAGTTTCGGAAGAGCGATTACCGATCTGCGGGTTGCCGTAACGGACCGTTGCAACTATCGCTGCGTCTACTGCCGTACAGGCACCTCTGGCGGTGGTTACTCGGAACTGCCACTGACGGACTATGCGCACATGGTGCGGGTGCTGGTTGGCCTGGGGGTGGAGAAGATCCGTTTGACGGGCGGCGAGCCTCTGTTGCGTGAGGACCTGCCGGAACTCATCCGCGGTGTACGTGCGATGCGTCGTGCCTTCGATGATGCGGGACTGCCGACAAGCGAAGGCGGACCGTTGGATATTGCACTGACGACAAATGGCCATCTGCTGGCACCCATTGCGAAAGACCTGAAGCGTGCCGGGCTGGACCGCATTACGGTGAGCCTGGATGCGGTGGACGAAAAGACGTTCGCGCGCGTCACGCGGGTACCTCGTGCCTTTGGCCGTGTTCTTGATGGCATCCACGCGGCACAGGATGCCGGGCTGGCACCGGTGAAGGTGAATTGCGTTCTGCTGCGTGGATGGAATGACGACCAGATTGAAGCTTTCGGAGAGTTCGCGCGGCGCGAACATGTGATTCTCCGGTTCATTGAGTTCATGCCGCTGGAAGAGGACCACACATGGTCTCGCGATGCGGTGGTGACTGAGGCTGAAATTCTGGAGCGGCTGGGCGCGGTGTGGCCATTGGTTCCGTTGTCTCCCAACAGCGCCAGTGAGACGGCACGCCGCTATGAATTTGCGGATGGCCGTGGAGAGATTGGGATCATTGCGCCGGTGTCACGACCGTTCTGCGGACACTGTTCGCGCCTGCGGTTGACCAGCGATGGCAAGCTCCGGACGTGCCTGTTCTCACAGGTAGATCATGATCTCTACGAGAAGGTGCAAGGCGGAGTCGCAGATGCGGAATTGGAGGCGTACATTCGAAATGTGGTGCGCGGAAAAGAAGAGCGACACCACATTGGCGAAGCAGGATTTGCAAAACCATCCCGTTCCATGGTGCAGATTGGCGGATGATCTGTAGGCGCAGCGAGTGTCCCAATTGGTGTCATTTCACTGGAACGGTGATGCGTGTTTTACTCATTGAACAATTGTGTTGCGCGGAGAAACGCGGCTAAGGGAAATCCATAGAGCAGCAACCCAGGCCCAGGATGATACGAAGAAAATCTCAGAAAGACCTCGAACTCGAGTTTGCGCAGTCATGGCAGCAGGACTATACGCGCCTGTTCCATGATGTAGCGCGGGCGCTGACGTCCACGCTCGAACTGGAGATCGTCCTTACCACCGTTATGACCAAGATGGCCCAGGTCTTCCAGCCGGAGCGATGGTCCATGATGCTGGTGGATAAGGAAAAGAACGACCTGTACTATGCCATTGCGGCAGGCGAGGATTCCAATAGCCTGCGCGGTCTGCGCGTTCCCATGGGAGATGGTGTCGCTGGGTGGGTGGCGTCGTCTGGAAACCCAATTGTGGTTCCGGACACCTCTAACGACCCGCAATGGCAGGATTTTTCACGACGCAATCCTACGTTGAACATTCAGTCGATTGCCTGCGTTCCGGTACGTTCTTCGGAGGGCGTGCTGGGCGTGATCCAGTTGCTGAACAGCAAGGTGGATCTGCTGAGTGATTTTTCTATCCAGTTTCTGCGTGTGTTGTGTGATTTCAGCGCCATTGCAATTCGTAATGCCGCTGACATGAAACGCATTCATCTGCTGTCCATCACGGACGACTGCACCGGCTTGTTTAATGCGCGGCATCTTTACACCTTGCTGGAAGAACAGCTTTCACGAACGGACAAGACACCCTTCAGCTTGCTGTTCATGGACCTGGATCACTTCAAGAGCGTGAATGATACGCATGGGCATCTGGTGGGTAGCCGTCTGCTGGCAGAGGTGGGTGAGATGATTCGCCGTGTGGTCGGGGCAGATATACCGGCGTTCCGATACGGCGGTGACGAGTTTGTGGCGCTGCTTCCAGAACACGACCGACTACAGGGACGTGAGATGGCTTTGCGGCTTTTTCGCGCGCTGCGAGAACAATCTTTCCTGGAGGACAAGGGGCTTTCGCTGCGCCTTCGCGGGTCCTTTGGTATGGCAACGTATCCGGACGATGCACTTACAGTGGAAGGCATCATCAAGGCTGCGGACGACATGATGTATCACGTGAAGGGAACGACACGTGACAACCTTGCTATTGCAGGCCTCGGGTCCATCCTGAAGGATGGTGAACTGAATTTGCGTGAATCTAAGGTACGGAACGTCGCGGCGCCAGCACAGGAGCACGTCGCGCTTCCGGCAGGATCGCATCGCGATTAGCCGGTGCCATGGGATGTACGCCAAAGTCCCATACGCCAGTGTTCACGGTCTTTTCGTCGATCACTTCCATCAGGGCGTATTCGCCCATGCGAAGTGGCTGCCTGGGGACGATCTTCAGCCAATGACCGCCGGGTAGCGAAGACGTTGTGGTCTCCACAATGTCCGCCTGCTGTTTCGCGCTTCCAAGAAGGCCGATGGAGAAGCTGGTGACCACGCGTACATCGCGGCGCACGTCTACTGCGACGATGACGTACTGGCTCCTGGGCGACGGCGTATCCACCTTGCGACCCCTGTTGTTATCGGTATCCACGTGGAAGGCGCCCCCACCGTTGTAAGTCGGGTCTTCGTCGTCCATGCGAACGTAGAACTCGGGGTCGTTTACGTGGAGTTGTACGGGGGCGCTTTGACCTTTGATCTCGATGAGCTGGTGCGCGTGCGAGAGGGGATTGATGGTCTGGCGCAGGATGTTGTGCGCAGTTTGCCGGTTCAATTCACCATCGGTCTGCTGCAGAATGGCGAGCTGTGGCTGGCCATGATATGTGTCCAGCGCAAGAACGGAATCGGACTCCGGCAAATGCAGGTCTTTGGAGACCTCCGGTGTGCGCGCGGCGCGGTCCGCCTCTTCTTTGGCTAACTCAGGATCGATCTGTACGGCGGGAATGCCATTGCGCTGGGCATCGGCACGCTGTTCCCACTGGTGCGTTGCGTCCAGATCGACAAGGCGTACGGGGATGGCTTCCTGCTGGGCTCCGCGTTCCGCAGAGAGGTAATACACGTAGTCACCTTTGATGGTGTACGAAAGCACCACCTGGAATGTGCCGTCTTTCAGATAAAGACGGGTGCGACGCAGGCCTTCGCCGGGCGAGGTTTCGCGCTGCAATGGCGCGGAACCCTGTGCATGAAGCAGAGCACAAGGCAATAGCGACAAGGCAATCAGCGTGCAGATGGGGACGTACTTCATCTCAATGAGTTAGACGCTTAAAAAACATACAGGCTGCACCCGTAGATGCAGCCCGCGGTGTTCTATGAAGAGATTAAATCTGCGAACTGGCCAGCGGATTCAGGTAGAGGTTCGTGATGTTGCTGACAATTTCCGGATCGGTGTAGCCGGGCTTATGGGAGAGCACCTTCCACTCCGGGTCTTTGCCGAAGACAGACCAGTGCTCCGTCAGCTCCGCAACGTCAGTAAAGGTAAGCATGTAGGTGAGGCTGGGCAGGCGCTCGCCGGTAAGATCATGCGCAAAGAAGACGGGAGTGAGGCCAGTGCGTTGGAAGACGCCAATTTCCGCTGTTTCAAACATCTCCACCTTTTTCAGGTGAGCGGCCATACTGGGGCTCTCGTACGTGCGGAGCTGGAACATGCGCTTTCCGGCTTTGGGTGCGATCAGCCTGGGGAAGCCGCTAAAAGCTGACAGCATACGCACTTCCGAACGCTGGAATGCTGGAGCGGTGGCAGGAGCGGTCCAGAATGCCGTTGCGGCTTTCGCAAATTCCGCATCGTCTGCAAGTAGCAGGTCCAGCGTCAACAGTTGCTCTGCGGACGTAGACGGGATGAGCGCGTAGTAGGTGGGTGTCTCCGGGCCAATGGAGAGGGCGAAGGTGCCCACCTTTGCAATGCCCATGCGGTTTAGTGCGGGGATGAGGGCGTGTTGCAGGTAATCCTGCATCAACATGGGTTCGGGGCCGTTACGCAGGCTGTACCGGCGCAACTGGTAGAACTCTGTGGATGCTTTTGCAGCTTGCGCTGCTGCTGGAAGTGAGTCTGTTGCTATGGCTGTCATGCCTGCTGCCGCGCTTGTAATGAAGTTGCGCCGGTTCAATAAAATTTTCCTCCCGGGAATCATTTCCGATTCTCTGCACTGCTCACGATAGCAAATTAAATACGTCCGTGCGGTCATCGACTTTTCATGTTCTCCCGGGGTGACAAACACGACTCTCAGGCATCAAAATGCGTGTGCTCAGGAACTGCCTGCGGGTGGCGACCGGAGCAGGAGGTAAAAAAGTAGTGGCAAAGGCAAAAGCAACATTTGCAGCAGGTTGTTTCTGGGGCGTAGAAGCCCGTTTGGTAGAGATTTCCGGAGTATTGGAAACGGCCGTTGGATACGAGGGTGGTACTTTAAACAACCCAACTTATAAGGACGTCTGTACGGATCAGACGGGCCATGCGGAGGTGGTAGAGGTCACCTTCGATCCCAGCCGCGTGAGTTATGACGCGTTGCTCGATCACTTTTTTGCGCTGCACGACCCCACGCAGCTCAACCGGCAGGGTCCGGACTGGGGAACGCAGTATCGCAGCGCTATTTTCACCCACAATGACGAACAACGTCGCGAAGCGGAAGCAAAGATCGCCGAATTGAATGCCGCGGGAGTATTCCGTGGGCCGATTGTCACGGTAGTAGAGCCTGCCTCCAGCTTCTGGAAGGCGGAGGAGTATCACCAGCGGTATCTGGAAAAGCGCGGTATGGTGGCCTGTCACATTTAACAGAAGTTCCGTTTTCCCCTCATCGAGTCCTGTGGCTGATATCCTCATCCACGGGACGCGATGAACTATCTGCTGAAGTCAGAACCGGACAAGTATTCCTACGACGACCTGTTGCGCGATGGCGAAACCATTTGGGACGGCATCAAGAATCCGCAGGCGCTCATGACCCTTCGCAACATGAAGAAGGGCGAACACTGCGTCATTTACCACTCCAACGTAGGCAAAGAAGCCGTGGGAACGGCCACTGTGCAAAGCGTGGATGCGACCGATCCGAAGAATCCAATCGTAAAGCTGAAGGCAGGCAAACGACTGAAGCGGGCCAAGCCGCTGGCGGAGATTCGTGATGCTGGCGTGTTTCAGGGCAGCATTATGTTTCGTCAGTTTCGGTTGAGTGTTGTGCCGCTGACGGATGGGCAGTATGACTGGCTGATCGCGTAGCCATTAGCTTCTGGCTCTTAGCTGTTAGCTAGAGGGTTGAAGATATTGAACGCCGTCAAAACAGATGGGAAATGAGCTAATAGCTGAGAGCTAAAAGGCTAAGAGCTGAGGAAAGAGATGATTGATCTGCAGGGTAAGACCGCGGTTGTATTCGGGCTGGCGAACAAGCGTTCCATTGCATGGGCCATTGCGCAGAAGTTAAGCGACGCCGGTGCCAGGGTGGCCATCTGCTACCAGAACGAGCGCCTGAAGAAGGAAGCGGATGGACTGATCCCGGAACTGAAGGATGCGAAGAGCTTCCAGTGTGACGTGTCTATTGATGCTGAGATTGATCGTGTTGCGGAAGAACTGAAGGCTGCTTACGGTACCGTGGATATCATTGTCCATTCGGTTGCATTCGCACCGCCGGACGCCATCAAGAGCGATTTCCTGCTGACGAAGCGCGAAGACTTCCGCATTGCGCTGGATGTGAGCGCGTACTCACTTGTAGCCGTGTCGCGTGCGCTGGCGCCGATCATGAATGAGGGCGGCAGCATTCTGACGCTGACCTACTACGGCAGCGAGAAGGTCTTCCCCAATTACAACGTGATGGGCGTGGCCAAGGCTGCTCTGGAAGCCACTGTGCGTTACCTTGCCGCATCGCTGGGACCGAAGGGCATCCGCGTGAACGCGATTTCGGCTGGCCCCATCAAGACGCTGGCCGCTCGCGGCATCGGCGATTTCAACAAAATTCTGGATACCGTGACAGAGCGCGCACCGCTGCACCGCAACGTGGAGACAGCCGAAGTGGGCAATACCGCTGCGTTTCTGCTGTCGCCACTGGCCAGCGGCATCACCGGCGAAATCACGTACGTGGACTGCGGTTACAACGTCACGGGCATGTGATCGGCATTCGATCTGTGTTCCATCCACAGGCCGGATGCGAAGACGATCAGTAGCGGGAAAAACTCCAGCGTATAGCGCTGCTCGGGGTTGTCGAGGGTGAGTAGAAGGAGGCATCGCAGAGCGATGTATCCGGCCATCGACAACACGAGCAGGCTTTCGCGTTTTAGTACTCTGCGAAAGCCTGCGATAGCGGCGAAGAAGTAGGCGAGATTCAGCGCCGCGTAAGCCAGCGCGAAGGTGGTCTGTGCAGGATGCTGGCGGAATTGCCACCAGCGTTCGGCAACGGGCAGCATCTCCGTGCGCGGATGCAACAGCATGTTGGCCAACCGCCCGAGAGGCAGCAGAAGGTAATAGCGCAGAGGATGCGCTGCAATGCGTTCCTGCGCCAGAGCCTCAAAGCCTGCTTCCACCTGCTGATTGAGCTTGCCTTCGTAACCGGCCTGTTGAAGTAGTTTCTCTGTCTGCTGCCGCTGCAATGGCGTATCAAAGGCGCGCTGCGGAAGATCGGCGCTGTTTACGAGGTCTTCTGGATAGTTCCAATAGGCGTCCTGCGTCGCAGTAAAATCGACGCCCCAGGTGCGGAACCAGCGCTCGAAATGAATGGGCGTGGGCTCCCCGGGGTCTGTGGCCTGTTTGGGTGAGATCGGTTGGAAGACATGAAACACGCGGTAATTGCGGATGGTCCAGGGTGCGAAGGGAAGCGCCGTCAGGGCGAGACAGAGGATCGCTGGCTGTAGGCGTTGTCGCAGAGTTCCATGTTTACCGGCAATAAGAAGTACGGGCAGGATCGCGACGGCGAGCAGTCCTTGATCCGGTCGCAGCAGCACGCTGCAAGAGAGGGCAAATGCCAATGGAATAATCCAGCGTGTGCGGCGATCAGCAAGCCAGAGTTGCAGCAGGTAAAACGCCAGTGCGAGGAAGAAGAGGGTAAAGGTTTCGGTAAGCGGGACCACCGCGTAGTTGGCAGTGAATGGGCAGAGGCAGGCGAGAGCCAGTGCCGCCAGGCCGCAGGTTTGGCCACCGATCTTCCGCGCTGTAATGGCGACGACGCAGCAGGTGGCCAGGTCTGCGGCGATCTGTAGCCAGAGCACCGGCAGAAAGCTGTGGAGAGTGCCGGGAGCAGCGTGTAGAAAACGGTCAAAGAGCCACGAAAGTGCGGCCAGTATCGCCGGATAGCCGGGCAAACGGATGAGCGTGGGACGTATCTGCCCGCTCTCGGTCAGGCCATAGATGTGGTGATGCAGCCAGTTGAGCGCAATATCCTGATAAAGAACCGAGTCAGCGGCAAAGAATGCGTGTTTTTGCAGGAAATAGAAGCGCAGCAGAAAGCCGCAAACCAGCAGGAATCCCGCGAGGAGTGCCAGCTGGCGCTGCTTGTTCGGAATGTCGGTCGGCGCGGCGGGCATCGCTTTGCATCATAACGGTTATCTTCTGCGGAAAGAGTTCATTACGGACGCGCAGTTTTTCGCAAGGATGGATACCATAACGAATGGATATGGCAGAGCCAGCTACGCGAGAACAGAAGCCGATTTTTTTTGACGAGAAACGACGCAGGTGGAAGCGGCTGCGGCGGGTTCTGGACATCTCTGCAGCGGTGGGCCTGCTGACGTTCATACTGTTTGTGCTGGGTGTGCTGCGGATGCGGCCTCTGCCGGAGCTATTGCTGGAACCGGCGAAGCACAATTACCGCGCGCAGAATTCGCAGAACATTCTGTCTGAAGAGAAGGCGAAGAAGGTGCGTCCCGCGCATCGACGGACAGACCGCAATGCTTCGGACATTCCACTGAACATGGACGAAGGTTTACGTGCGGCGTTCTACGTGGAGTGGGACCCGGCCAGTTACAGTTCGCTGAAAGCACATGCTAAGCAACTCGACATGGTGTTTGCGGACTGGCTGCATGTCATTACTCCGGATGGCAAGCTGACCGGCTACAACAGCGAATACCAGAAATTCGATGTGGTGGATGAATCCGGCGTACATTCCGTTGACATTGACCGCAAGGTGGAGCGGACGCTGACTGCCGCTGCATCGGGTACAGAACTGTTCCCCATGGTCAGCAATTCCGTGATCAATGCGGACTTCTCTGACAGCGTTGGGCCGTTCCTCAAGAACCCTGAAGCACGTCAACATTTTCTGAACCAGTTGATGCGATTTGTTACGTCGAATCCGCGCTATCGCGGCATCTCGTTCGACTTTGAAAGCATGCCTGCTGAGGCACAGCCCGGTTATCGGCAACTGATCAGCGATGCGTACATTGCGCTTCATATGCGCGGGTTGAAGCTGTATGTCAATACGCCCGTTGCAGACGATGACTGGGACTTGAAGTACATGGCTGCGCATTCTGACGGTCTGTTGCTGATGAATTATGACCAGCACCAATCGGAGAGTGAAGCCGGACCGATTGCAGCGCAGGACTGGTTCGTGAAGAACCTGCAGGATGTGATGAAGCAGGTGCCAAAGGACAAGATTATCGTCGACATCGGTAGCTACGGCTATGACTGGGTGACGACGTTGCCAGCGGCACAGCCACCTGCAAAGAAGGGGAAGCGGGTCAGAAAAGTTGTTCCCGCGAAACCGGAAACGGTACGTGTAGATAACAAGTCGCTGCAGGAGGTTTGGCAGACAGCTTCTGATTCCGGATCCTACGTTGATCTGGACGATGCATCGCTGAATCCGCACATTACTTATGACGACGAAGATCAGCATCAACGCCATCAGGTGTGGTTTCTGGATGGTGTCACCATCCTGAACGAGATGCGTGCGGCGCGCAGACTTGGCTTACAGACGTTTTCGCTGTGGCGGCTGGGGTCGGAAGATCAGTCTCTGTGGAAGATCTGGGATCAGCCGATGCGATCGAATCCCCTGGTGGATCTTGCTGATGTTGCTCCGGGATATGACCTGGATATCGAAGGCAAGGGCGACATCATGCATGTCTCCGGCGCGCCGAAGAATGGGCGTCGCACGATGACCATCGATGACGATTCGAAGCTGGTTGACAGCGAAACGTTGACGAGTTATCCGCTGTCATATTCGGTGGATTACTTCGGCTATCACCCGAAGAAACTAGTGATCTCCTTTGATGATGGCCCAGATCCGACGTGGACACCGCAAATTCTGGATGTGCTGAAGAAGTACGGCGTCAAGGGTATCTTCTTCATGATTGGAGGAGAGGCCGATAACAACGTCAGCGTGATGCAACGTGTATATCGCGAAGGTCACGAAATAGGCAATCACACGTTCACGCATCCGGACATCTCTGTCATCAGTAATCGCGAAGTGGATGTGCAGATGAACCTGACGGAGCGATTGTTTGCCGCGAAGCTGGGTGTGCTGCCACTGTTCTTCCGTCCGCCGTATGACATTGACGAAGAGCCGGACACGAACGATCAGGCTGCGCCGATGGAGCGTGTGCAGCGTCGTGGCTACATTGTGGTGGGTAACAAGATTGACACGAACGATTGGCAGGAGACACCGAAGAAGACGCCGCAGGAAATCGTCGACAGTGTACTTAAGCAACTGGATGATATGAAGGAGCGGCCGGACAAGGCGGGTTCCATCATCCTGATGCACGATGGTGGTGGTGATCGTTCGGTGACGGTGGCTACCTTGCCGCTGTTGATTACGACGCTGCGCGCGAAGGGCTATGAGTTCGTTAGCGTAAGTGACCTTGTTGGCAAGAGCCGCGACCAGGTGATGCCGCCGATCAAGGGCTGGCGCAACAAACTGCTGGCGCAGGTTGATTCACTGGCCTTCTTCGGTCTGGCAACGTTCAATCACTTCGTCGTTGCGGTGTTCTTCATTGGCGACATCCTGATGAGTGGTCGCCTCATCATCATTGGTCTGTTTGCCATCATTGATCGCTTCCGTCGCAGGAAGAACTTTGCTGGACCAGATTATGAGCCGCGCGTTGCTGTGTTGATTCCTGCGTATAACGAAGAGAAGGTGATCGTCCGCACCATTCGCAGCGTGATGATGAGCACGTACAAGAACCTGCACATCATCGTGATTGACGACGGTTCCAAGGACCGTACGGCTGAGGTGGCGCGCGAAGCGTATCCCGAAGACATTGCCAGCGGTCGTTTGACTGTAGTCACAAAGGAAAACGCTGGCAAGGCCGAGGCACTGAACTATGCGCTGCAGCACTATGTTCATGAAGAGATTTACGTGGGCATTGATGCAGACACAGTGATTGCGCATGATGCGATTGCGCGGTTGGTTCCGCACTTTGCCAATCCACAGATTGGCGCAGTGGCGGGCAATGCGAAGGTGGGCAATCGTGTCAACCTGTGGACTCGCTGGCAGGCATTGGAATACATCACCAGTCAGAACTTTGAGCGTCGCGCATTGGATCTGTTTGATGTGGTCGTGGTGGTGCCGGGAGCCATTGGTGCGTGGCGCACAGAAGCTGTCCACAAGGGCGGCGGCTATCATTCCAATACTGTTGCGGAAGACGCCGACCTGACGATGATTCTGTTGGAGCAGGGGCTTAGTGTGATCTATGAAGATCGCGCGCTGGCATTTACCGAAGCTCCCGTCAACATGAATGGCCTGATGCGTCAGCGTTTCCGCTGGTCATTCGGCATCATGCAGGCGGTGTTCAAACACATTGGTGCGGTCACGAAGCGCAGAGCGATGGGGCTGTTTGCTTTGCCGAACATCATCGTCTTTCAGATACTTCTACCGCTGGTGTCGCCGCTGATCGACCTGATGTTTGTGGCCAGCTTCCTGAAGTTTCTTTACGACCATCACTTCCATCCAGAGTCGGCCTCGAGCGCAAATTTTGTGAAGCTGTTGTACTTCTTCCTGGCGTTCATGGTGATTGATTTTTCCGCGTCGGCATTGGCCTTCCTGCTGGAACGGAAACACCCCGCCAGCAAGGGCGATATGTGGCTGCTGATGCATATCTGGATTCAGCGATTCACGTATCGACAGGTATTCAGCGTGGTGTTGTTTAAGACGGTTAAACGCGTGATCGATGGGCGTCCGTTCAGTTGGGACAAACTGGAACGCACGGCGCAGATGAGCAAATCGACGGACCAGATGCTGAACGGCGCGCCGTCGCCAAAGTCGTCCACGTAGAACAGCTTTTGTAAAAGGAATAAACTGGACTTATGGCAACGAACGCAATTCCCACCGTACGCGAGCCTCAGGCTCCGCTGAAGACCTTCGTCAATGAGGCATTTCAGGACTTCACCAATAGTGATGTGAAGGCGAGTATGCAGGAAGCCCTGCGCCTGGTTGAGAGTGAATTGGGCAAGGAGTATCCACTCATTCTCGGTGGCGAGCGTGTGTATACCGCAGAGAAGATCGTCTCCACCAATCCTGCGAAACCTGCACAGAAGATTGGTGTGCACCAGGAAGCTGAGCTTGCCCATGTGGAACAGGCTGTTGCCGCGGGAGAGAAGGCTTTTAAGACGTGGAGCCGCGTGCCGGTGCAGCAGCGCGTGCAGTTGCTGCTGGATGTTTCGAAGCTGGTGCAGCAGCGCAAGAACGAACTCTGCGCATGGCTGACCTATGAAGTCGGCAAGAACTGGGCCGAGGCAGATGCAGATGTTGCCGAGTGCGTTGACTTCCTGGAGTTCTATGCGCGTGAGGCACTGAAACTGGATGCGGCTAAAACGCCCATTCAGTTCCCGGGTGAGAAGAACACGCTGCGTTACATTCCGCTGGGTGTGGGAGCAGTCATTCCGCCGTGGAACTTCCCGCTGGCCATTATGGCAGGCATGACGATGGCGGCCGTCGTCAGCGGCAATACCGTGGTGCTGAAACCTTCACCCGACGCAGGCACCATTGCCTCACGCTTCTTTGCGCTGTTGGAAGAGGCGGGGATGCCAGAGGGCGTGGTGAACCTGTGCCAGGGAACGGGTGACCGCGTGGGCGCCGCGCTGGTGGCTAATCCGAAGATCCGTTTCATCGCCTTCACCGGCTCGAAGAAGGTGGGCCTCATCGTGCATGAGACAGCCGCTAAAACGCAGCCGGGGCAGCACTTCATCAAGCGCACGATTCTGGAGATGGGTGGCAAGGATGCCATTCTTGTCGATGCGGACGCTGACATCGATGCCGCAGTAGAGGGTGTTGTGGCCAGCGCGTTCGGTTTCAGTGGGCAGAAGTGCTCGGCATGTTCACGTGCAGTGGTGGATACCCGCATTTATGACGTGTTCTGTGATCGCCTCGTTGAACGCGTGGAGAAGATCAAGGTGGGCGATCCGGTGGAGAACTTTGCCATGGGACCTGTCGTGAACAGGATTGCATTCGACCGTGTGCTGAACGCCATTGAGACCGGCAAGTCCGAAGGCCGCCTGCTGACCGGCGGCGAGGCGTTTGCGAACGCAACTGGCGGATATTACGTGAAGCCGACAGTCTTCGCGGACATCGCTCCGAATGCACGCATTGCGCAGGAAGAGATCTTTGGGCCGGTATTGGCTGTGATCAAGTCGCAGAACTTTGATGAGGCTCTGGAGATCGTCAACGGTACCGAATATGGCCTGACCGGAGCGATCTATTCCATGTCGCGCGAGCGGCTGGACCGGGCTGCGAAGGAGTTCCACGTGGGGAACCTGTACCTGAACCGCAAATGCACCGGAGCCATGGTGGGAGCGCATCCCTTTGGCGGCTTCAATATGAGTGGAACGGACTCGAAGGCGGGCGGCGGGGATTACCTGCTGCTGTTTACCCAGGCGAAATCCATTGCGGAGAAGCAGGGCGTCATCGATGAGACGGATCAGATGACAAAGCCAAACGGCATTTAGCTACGTTGCAAGGTCATACAAAGGGGCATGGCGATTTGCCATGCTCCTTTGCTATTGGGGAAGTGACCGCACCAAAGAAGAAGGCGAGCGCCGGAGCGCTCGCCTTCTGAATTTCCATTAAGGAAGTGATTTACGCGTTGGTACGTGCAACTTCGCGCAGACGGGCAGCCTTGCCACGCAGACCGCGCAGGTAGAACAGCTTGGCGCGACGCACTTCGTACGAGCGAACCTTTTCGACCTTGTCGACAACCTTCGAGTTGAACGGGAAGATACGCTCCACGCCCTGACCGAAGCTCATCTTACGGACGGTGAAGGACCCCTGAGGTCCGTTCTTGCGAGCGATGCACATGCCCTCAAACGCCTGAAGACGCTCTTTGTCGCCTTCCTTGATCTTGACCTGCACGCGCACGGTGTCGCCTGGCGCGAATTCGGGAAGGTCGGTACGCTCCAGCTTTGCTGCGAGCTTCTGCATGATGGGATGAATGGACATGATGCCTGAATTCCTTACTTAGTAATCGTTGTTCAGTATACCGCAGAATCTGGAAAAGTTGGCATAAATCGCCCTGTGTGGCGTATTCGCTCTGGATATCCGCTAATTCTCACGCAGTGTTGCGAGAAATCGTCTGTCTTCAGCAGACAGGGTTGCGGTTTCCAGCAAATCGGGCCGATTCGCAGCCGTTTTGCGCAGCGCCTGTTGCCGCCGCCACTTGCGAATGGCGGTGTGGTCGCCACCGGAGAGGACATCGGGGATGGGCATTCCGCGAAATTCTGCAGGTCGTGTGTAATGCGGGTAGTCGAGCAGGCCTGCGGAAGGTGACATGGCCAGCGGTGGAGCGTCTTCAGCCTGTTCGCTGTCATGCGCATGACCAAAGCTTTCATAATGCGCGGAATCGGGGTTCCCGAGCACCCCCGGAAGCAGGCGGACGACCGCGTCGACGATAACCGCCGCGCCAAGTTCCCCGCCGGAAAGCACGTAGTCGCCGATAGAGATTTCGCGGTCGCAGTGCAGCGCATTCACGCGTTCATCCACACCTTCATAGCGTCCGCAGATCAGCACAAGCCGATCCAGCGATTTCAGCTCCTGGGCGATGGTTTGTGTGAACGGTTGCCCCTGCGCCGAGAGCAGTACCACGGATTCCTTCTGTGTATCGCGATTTGCTTTCGGTGCAATTCCAAGCGATTCAATTGCCTCGGTAAGGGGCTCTGGCTTGAGGACCATGCCCTCACCACCGCCAAAGGGGCGGTCATCGACTGTGCGATGCCGGTCGTGGGTGAAGTTGCGCAGATCAACACAGTTCACCGATGCAATCCCAGCGGACAGCGCCCGCGCCACCACGCCATAGCGCAGGGTGCTCTCCAGGAAAGCAGGGAAGATGGTCACAATGTCGACTTGCAGGGCCATATGGAGTTGTTGCTTCTCAGGGTAACCGCAGGAAGCTAGCCGTTCATCTCCAGCAGGCCATCCGGCAGATTCATCTCAATCTTGCGAGCGGCTGTGTCGATGCCGGTGACGAAGGCATTCGCAAACGGGATGAGCACCTCATCTCCATTGGCGCGTTCGACCACGAAGAGGGCTGCGGCATCTTCGATGCGCTTTCCCGCAGGATCCTGGGGGAAATGCATGTCAACAACGGTACCAAGTAGGTCGCCGTGATGCACCATCTGGCACCCGATCAGATCGCTCACGTAATAGTTTCCGTTAGATAGTGTAAGTCGCTGATTTGAAGCTATTTCGATGGTGGCGTTTAGTAGCTTCTCAGCATCGGAAATGGAATCCACACCACGCAGCTTGAGTACGATCCGCCCAGCGCTTCGTCCTGTTGGAAGCCACGAGTCTTCGACCACGACGGGCTGTGGTTCACACTCCGGAAGCCGGAGAAAGATGTTTGGATATTCGCGAAAATGATCCGGGAAGTCCGTTTTCAGGTCGGCCAGAACTTCTCCTCGCCGTCCCTGCGGACGTACCACACGCGCCAGCGAGATCCATTCCTCTGCCATATGAGCCCCCGCCCTTACTCCGACTGCACATCCAGGCTGAAGCGATGCTGTACCTTGCTTCCGGCGGCGCTGAGAATGGTTCGCAGCGACCGTGCCGTGCGTCCTTGTTTGCCGATGACCTTGCCCAGGTCGTCGGGATGGACAAAAAGACGAAGAACTGTTTCGGATTCAAAAGCTTCTGATTCGACCCGCAGGTTTTCCGGATGGTCTACAAGGGCTTTTGCAATCCCGGTAAGCAGCTCAGAGATATGATTCACAGATTCAGGGGAGGAATGGTCCGTCATACGTACCTTGGAAGGGAATGAGATTTCTTACCCTGTTCAGCAACCAACACAACGCTGCGCAGAGAGACTCTTCCGAACTTAGATGATCTGTACCACCAGAAGTGACTGAAATAAAAGAGCCGCGGAGCTATGCGAATCATGGAAGGCATAGGACCGCGGCCCGAGGTTAAAACGTCCTCAACAGTGGCTTAGGCAGCCACTGCTTCGGTCGCGGGCGCGTTCTTAACGAGCTTCGCCACAATATCCGACATCTGGGCGCCAACGCCGGTCCAGTAATCGATGCGATCGTGCTTCAGGCTAACCGTTGCGGGTTCCGTACGCGGGTTGTAGGTACCAACCACTTCGATGGAACGACCATTGCGGGCGCGATCCTTTTCGATCACAACGATGCGGTAGTAGGGCTGCTTACGCGCTCCAACGCGCGCCAAACGAATCATGACCACTTGGTTACTTCCTCACTCACAAACAATGTCTTGGTGATGGCCGGTGCACAGGGCAGCGGAAATTGCGCAGTGCCTGTCACCGACGGCGGTGCGCGCAACACATTCCAACCTATCTATTGTGGGCTATTAACGACAAAAATACAAGAAGGGAATCGCCAAGATCCTTCAGAAAACGGAACCCACCGCATTCCCGAATTGGTCCGGACTCGCCTTCTTTCGTTGTTTTACATCCGGAAAATCGGTCATGGGAGTGGGCACGGCAGAAGCGTAACGGACGTCAGGGAAGCAAAGAACGCTGTTGCTGTCATCGCCATCGGGTAAGATGCCTTCCAAGGAACCAGAGACATTTTGTCTTTGCCGCGCGTAAGTGCGTCGGAACGCGGCAGTATGCGTCCATCTCGATAGAGCACCGCATCCCACCTATTACCGGAGGGCCGCACCATGCACCGCGAATACCACGTCGATCAATCGGAGGCACTGGGGCGTTCCATGGAGCACCTGGTCTTCGGTCAGGATGGTCTGCCGGTGATTGTCTTTCCCACCTCCCGCGGCCGGTTTTACGAATTTGAAGATCAG
Organism: Terriglobus sp. RCC_193; assembly: GCF_041355105.1. Classification (NCBI taxonomy): domain Bacteria; kingdom Pseudomonadati; phylum Acidobacteriota; class Terriglobia; order Terriglobales; family Acidobacteriaceae; genus Terriglobus; species Terriglobus sp. RCC_193. The sequence goes on from NZ_JBFUPK010000001.1 coordinate 420,408, forward strand.
GCAATGGTTGGCGCGCTGGAAAGCAAGATCAACCGTGGCCAGATTCAGCTGTGGTGCGTTGACTCCGTCAACAACGAGAGCTGGTTTGCCGACGGTGCGGAAGGAAGTTGGTGCATCGCACGGCATCTGCAGTATGAGCGATACATCCTGAACGAACTGGTGCCGTATATCCATACGCGCAATCGGAACAAGATGCTGGCAGTGATGGGATGTTCCTTCGGCGGATTTCACAGCATGAGCATGGCGCTGCGCCATCCGGACAAGATTAACGCGGCACTGTCCATGGGAGGAGCATTTGATGTAGCGCGTTTTCTCCACGGCTATTACTGCGATGACTTGTACTTCACGCTGCCCATGGATTTTCTGCCGAATCTGCACGATCACTGGTATCTGGACCGGTATCGGCATAACACTTACATCCTGGCGACCGGGCATCACGACCAGTACTGGGATGACAATGAGCGGCTTGCAACGATTATGCGTGACAAAAACCTTCCCGTTCGGTTGGATGTGTGGGGAGACAACACCGGACACGACTGGCCTTGGTGGCGGCGTATGGTGCAAACCTACGTCTGAAGCGTCGTTGATGATGTGTGCTTCAATGTTCCACACAGAGGAACGTTCATGCAGCGCGCTCTCAGATATCTTGCAGCTTTCATCGTCATGCCGCTAGTGGCGCAGAAGCCTTCACCTGACACGACTACTCTCAAAACCACAGCGCGCCTTGTTCTGGTCGATGTTGTCGTTACCGATCATAATGGCAAAGCAGTACATGGCCTAAAGGCAACGGACTTTCACCTGACGGAAGACAACGCACGGCAGGTGCTGCGGAACTTTGATGAGCATGCGGTTGCTGCATCTGTTCCGGCGAGTAGTGTTCAGATGCCTCCCGGTATGTTTACCAATTTCACTACTACCTCGCCCGATAACGTAACCAACATCCTGCTGATTGACCGCCTGAACACGGATCAGCTTGACCAACTCAATCTGCATCGGCAGTTAGTGGCGTTTCTCAAAGGTGCCGCTCCCGGCACGCGAATCGGTATTTTCATTCTCGGCTCACAACTCTCCATGTTGCAGGGACCTACAACGGACCTGACAAAACTTCGCGCGGCAATGCAGTCCACTACAACGCGAGAAGCAACCCTGAAACCTGACCAACTGCACGATTCCTTCGCTGACCAGATGGAGAATATGGGCGCACCTCCAGCGGTAGTGGTGTCACTGCGGCAGTTCGAAGCTCAAAGGGGTGCGAATGAGTTGGATCTTCGCGTCAAGTTGACTTTGGCAGCCATGAACCAGTTGGGCCGCTATCTCTCTGGCCTACCCGGACGTAAGAACCTGGTCTGGCTCTCCGGTTCGTTTCCTCTGAATGTCTTTCCGAACAATATCCAGGCACCGGGCAACCCGTTTGTTACCGCTGCGAACTACCAGGCAGATCTTCGTAAGACAACCAGTTTGCTGGCACAGGCACAGGTCGCAGTCTATCCAGTAGGGGCAGCTGGCTTGCGCGTATCGCCGGTCTTTGAAGCAGAGAACAACAAGACCTATGCGAATCGCTTGCACGCCTCGCAGCCAAGCCGTGCGGCAACCGACAATGCGGAGTTCGAGTCCACCCTTCTTGCCGAGAATGACACGATGAACCAAATGGCAGAATCCACCGGTGGGCGCGCCTTTCACGACACGAACGGTCTTGCAGAAGCCGTTGCGTCCGCACTTACAGATGGAGCCGACTACTACACACTTGCGTACACGCCGACGAATACAAAGACGGACGGAGGCTATCGCAAGATCAAGCTGCAGCTTACGAATCCCGCATATACGTTGCGTTATCGTCGTGGATACTTTGCGGCGCCTACCAACCCTGCAGCACAGGCTTCCGTGGCCGTGCGTGGAGCAATGGCACTTGGTACTCCCGTACCGACAGAAATATTCTTGAAGTCGGCAGTCCTCCCCGCCATTGCCGGCGATCCCGAAGAGGTCGCGGCGGCGCCGCACAATCTGCTGGCAGCGAATGTAGTCGGCCCATTCCAGCGCTACACGATCGATACCATCGTTAATCCCACTGACCTTGCCTTCGAGCACGGCGAAGACGACAAGGTCGTTGCCAGCTTTGACATTGCCATACTTGTCTACAGCGCGCAGGGCATATTGACGAATCGTCTGATAAACCAGCTTCACGCGTCTGCCACGCCACAGGAGTTTCAGAAGGACATGCAGCAGGGCGTGCAGTTCCACGAGGAAATCAGCGTTCCTGTCAAAGGGGAATACTTTCTGCGCATTGTGGTGCATGATGTGGTCACGGATAAGATCGGCGCGGTGGAAGTACCAATCGACAACGTCCGTAAACTTGCTCCGTTGCATGCTGCAGCAAAATAAAAAATCGCCAGTAAGCGGGGAACTTACTGGCGATTCGACTTATTTTTAGTGATTACTTCGCCGTCTTCAGCACGACAACACTTGCAATCGGATCGATGGCGTTTGCGGGTAATGTGACGTCTACGGCATCACCGTTCTGTTTGAATGTGAGCGGCTTCTTCGTCGCCAGCAGATAGGCTCCTGTGACATTGCGCGGCATCTTCTCCAGGTGCAGCGTGGTGCCGGGCCACTTGAAGATTTCTACATAGACCTTGTCGGCCTTTGTTGTGGAGCGCCATTCCCAGGAGGGAATCCACTTCGGCTGCTTGGTCTTCTCGTTGATCTCCGTCTTGCTGAAGCTGCCTGCTTCCGGTCCGAAGAGTGTAGGAGAGGTGCCATAGATGGCTTCGCCATTCACGCTCATCCACTTGCCCACCTGCTGCAGGCGTTCTACTTCCGCGGAAGGGACGATGCCGTGTGAGTCTGGTCCGATGTTCAGCAAATAATTGCCGCCCTTGCTGGCAATGTCGATCAGGTTGCGCACCAGTGTTTCAGTGGATTTGAAATTGTTGTCATAGGACTTGTAGCCCCATGTGTCATTCATGGTCATGCACGATTCCCAGTCACGTCCGGGGTATCCCTGCGGCGGAATGAACTGCTCTGGTGTTTCTGTGTCGCCCTGATACTTGCCGCCAAGGCGGTTGTTCCAGATCAGGTTCGGATACTTGTTAAGTAGCTTAACGATCTCCGCGGAACGCTCCGGCGTCATGACTGTGCCTGGTGTATCGAACCAGACGACAACGGGATAATCCCTGTAGTTCGTCAGCAGTTCGGTGAGTTGCGGGATGGCCTTCTTGTGCAGATAGTCGTCAAAGCTGCCGTCCTGCGCTTTGTCCCAGTGATGTGTGTCTGGATCATGCCCGGGCCGCATGGATGCGCCGCCACCCGGCGCTGTCCAGTCCTGCGATTGCGAATAGTAGAAGCCGAGTTTCACGCCTTGTTTGTGGCACTCTTCCGCAAGTTCCTTCAGAGGGTCGCGATGGAACGGTGTTGCGGCAACAATGTTGAAGGGGTCGGCCTTGGAGTCGAACATGGCAAAGCCGTCATGATGTTTTGAAGTGATGACGATGTATTTCATGCCTGCGGCCTTTGCCAGCGCAACAATGTCATGCGCGTTAAAGCCCGTGGGATTGAACTGCGATGCGAGCGCTTTGTAATCGGCCACCGGAATGCTGGCGTTGTTCATGATCCATTCGCCGATGCCGGGAATCTGTTTGCCATTCCACGTGCCTGCGGGGATTGAGTAGAGGCCCCAGTGAATGAACATGCCGAAGCGTGCTTCGCGCCACCATGCCATGCGCGCATTGCGTTGTGCTGGTGTCTCCGTATCCTGAATCGCCTTGACGGGATGGTTCACACTTGCGGTGTCGATCCGCGATCCCTCAAGTTGTGCTTGCGCGCACACACTCATCGCCGCCATACATCCTGCCGCTACTGCTGATTTCCAACGCATCATCCTGATTACTCTCCCGTGCAAGCTTGAGGGTTCGCGACATGGCATGGCCAGTTCGAAACCCGGGAGGATTGTACTTCGCACCTGCTGGAACTGACAGTTGTTCCAACATGCAGAGCACGGTGTTCTGAGATGCAGAGGAGGGGAGATGCACAAAGACGCGCCTTTGCCGACGGGAAAAATGTTTGTGACAAATCTGCGTACAGCGGTGCGCCATGGATTACTGGCCGTGTTGGTGATGCTGGCCTTTGTGCCTTGGGCTGGTGCGCAGCAGCTTGGGCACTACATCGGAGGCTTTAGCGGATTGGACAATGGCACGTCCGCTCCTCCGGGATTCTATGCTGCAGAATTTGGCCTGGTGGAACCAGTGAGCAGTATCAAGGGGCCGAATGGAAGAACCGTGTTGCAGCCGGACATCAACGTAGGCGGTGCCATTACAGCATTCAGCTACATCTCTCAGAAAAAAATCCTGGGAGGTGAATACGGCATGGCGTTCATGGTTCCGGTATTGAACACGAGGTTCAATTCAAACTTATTCAACAAATCAGCGCAGTCGGCCGGTATCTCCGACATTATGTTTGAGCCAGTAAATCTTGGATGGGCGAAGGGAGCCGCGAACTACACGCTGAACTATGCCTTTTATGCCCCCACAGGCGACTTCGATCCAAGCTCTCCACTGAATACCGGATTAGGCTTTTGGGAGCACCAGGTTTCGGGGGGCATGTCGCTCAGTCTGGACAAGAAGAAGCTCTGGAACGCGTCCGCGCTGACCGTATGGGAATTCAATCATTCGAAACTGGGCGAAGATCTAAAGCCCGGACCGATCTTCACGGGCGAATATAGCCTGGGTCGCCGCTTCTTCAAATATCAGATGAACGCAGGATTGGTAGGCTTTGCTTCACATAAGTTATCGACCGACACAGGATCGGCAGTGAGCCCCCTGACGAAGGGATATCTTGATCGCGGTTTCGGCGCTGGCGGTGAATGGAAGTACACCGATATCAAACATCATCTGGCTTATGATGTCCGCTTTGAGCAGCAGTATGGTGTGCAGTTGCGCACATCGGGACAGGTTGTTGTTTTCAGTATCACGTATCTCAAGCTGACTCCCCCGAAGCCTTCCAAGTAGTCCATCACAACGATTCTTTATTCGGATTCGCCTCCTGCGCTTGTTGGCCACGCAGGAGGCGGTTTTGGCTTTACATCAGATAAAGTCGCCGTTCTCGCAACGCGATAGAGTCGTACATGCATCCACTTTGTGGACGGGAGTGGGAAGTGAAGTTGTTGGTTTTGGTTGCGTTGGGAATGGTTACGCTGGCTCATGCACAGCAGCAGACGGGAGCTTCCGGCGGTATTGCCGTGCCTCCGGTGCCGCAATCCTCTTCTGCTATTTCCACTCCGGACAGCGCCGCATCTGATTCGCATTCCTTCCGCATCCATCTGCTGGATGGCCGCAATGGCAGTCCCGTCGCGGGGGGACATGTGAAGCTGTGGTACGACGAACCATCCGGCAACGGCTACATCCTGGCAACGAACGGGCATGGCGTTGCTCTGATGCCTGCTCCGGTTGGGCAGCCTGTGCGCATTCTTGTGCGTACCGATGGTGCAGTGGATTGTCGTCACTCGGCGCGTTATGGGCCGCCGCTTGGCTACAACCTGGCGGACATCGCGAAAAAGGGGACAGCTGCAGAAAATACCTGTGGCAATGTTGCCGTGCACGTAACCCCCGGAGAGCTGATTTTGTTTGTCCGGCCAGAGCGGTGGTACGAAAAGCTGAATCAGAATCCGCCTGTGAATGTGCCCTGAGCGGACGGCTTCTGGGCTGCGTGCAGGAGACCAGATGAATCGGCTACGTCGAAGCAATGACGGATCTGTTCCATCCGAAATGGTTTGGATACCAAACTAATTTCTTTCGGAAGCGACGTTCGAGCTGGAGTCGTAGATGGGATCGTGGAGTCTCTTGCGAGTTTATCCGCATTGATTTTTCGCAGTGAAATCAATCACATGCGTTTATCCCCGGCCCGGAGAAACAGGGATGAAACGTATACCGGGAGGCGTACTTCGCTGCGGAACATTGCGCCATTTTGTAAGGAAAGTGAACTTCCCAGAAAATTTTTTAGAAAACACTCTCCACGAATCGCCTGATTCACGCTATTGTGATTACACATCGACATACAAATAAGCCGTCCTGTGTGTCGGAGTCCGCTTCAAACACAGGTTTTCTTTGCAGACGCAGAGCCGCGTTGGCCTCGCCAGCGTGTACCTCCGATTCGTACACCGCAGTTCACTCTGAGGAGAGTCGTAATGGATTTGAAGAACTTCGCTTCCGCCCAGCAGTACTTTTCCCGTCGTTCGTTCGTACGTAACGCGGGTATCGCATCGGCTGCAGCTGCAGCGATGCCGTCGTTTGCAAAGGCCATGGGCCAGCAGGCAGCAGCACAGGCTCCGGTAGATGGCATGAACGGCCGTCAGCGTGGCGGCATGCGCATGCCTATGGCAGCTGACACCGTCATTATTTCCTCGAACGAAAATCCGCTTGGACCGGCTCCCGTCGCGCTGGAAGCGATCAGCTCTGCTGCCAAAAAGGGTGGCCGTTATGACCGCGAATACTCGTCTGCAATGACGAAGGCCATCAGCGATCAGTTCCAGCTCAAGCCGGGCTATGTCCGCATCTACCCGGGTTCGGGTGGTCCGCTGGATCTCGCTCTCTATTCGAACATTGGACCTGATAAGCCGCTCGTTGTGGGCGATCCTTCCTATGAGCAGGGCTTCCGCGCTGCGGCGACTTGTAAAGCCAAATGTCATATGATCCCGCTCGACAAGACGACCTACAAATATGACGTAAAAGCTATGTTGGCAGCCGACCCCAAGCCTGGCGCCTACTACATCGTGAACCCCAACAATCCCACCGGCACCATCACTCCGAAGGAAGACATCGCCTGGCTGCTAAAGAACAAGCCTGCGGGTTCCGTCGTGATCGTGGATGAGGCTTACCACCACTTCTCCAATCAGGATTCAGTTCTGGATCTGGTCGCTCAGGATCAGGACATCATCGTGCTGCGCACGTTCTCCAAGATCTACGGCATGGCGGGTGTCCGCGCCGGCTTTGCCTTCGGTCGTCCCGACCTGCTGGCACGGTTCGAGAACGTCTCGGTGAACAACCGCCAGATCGGTTCCATCTCGTTGACTTCGGCTGCTGCCGCTGCCGCCAGCCTGACCGATCCGAACCTGGTGCCGCTGCGCCGGAAGATCAACATGGACACACTGCAGGACACGTTGGCCTTCCTGGACAAGAACGGTTACAAGTACGTTCCGGGAGCACAGGCCAATATGTTTATGGTGGACGTGAAGCGTCCGGGTATGGAAGTGCAGAAGATGATGATGACGGAGAAGGTGGCGATCGGTCGCGTATGGCCCGTAATGCCAACTTATGTTCGCGTCACTGTCGGCACGCCGGACGAGATGAAGAAGTTCCAGGTGGCGTTCCACAAGGTGATGAATGAGCCCACTGTTGCACACGCCATGCTGCATGAGTACGACATTCCGCACGAGCTTGATCGTGCGTAACCCTGCTACCAGCAGGTGATGAAAGAGGCCTCGGCGATTGCAGCGCCGAGGCCTCTTCTTTTGCGCGTTTCAGGCAGGAACAAGGGCCACCCGGTAGGTGGCCCTTGTGATTGGGGGGAGGGTTGTGGGCGTTGCCGCCGTGTCAAGTGGGTGTGTCAGCGCACCTTGATGGAGGAGCGGAGGGTAAAGCTGACGGTGCTTTCTGCGGGAATGGTGACGTCGCGGCTGCCTGTATAGGCTCCGGCGGCTGTACCAGCACCTGCACCAGCCAGACCGCCGATGAGGGCGCCTTTACCACCACCTGCGAGACCGCCGATGAGAGCACCTGCACCTGCACCGCCACCGATGAAGCCGGCGGAGCGCTTGCCGCGACCCTTAGCTACTGCAACGTATTCGCTGCTCTGTACGCTGTGGCTTCCAATGGCTGTCAGAGCAATGCCGAGGTTTCCCTCGCCCTTGATGCGGCCACGGCCCTTGGCGCTGGTGATCTCGCCCTTGACCTCAGTGCCGCGCGGGAAAGCTGTCACACCCTTGACGACGATAGCGTTGTTGAGGGAGCCGGTGAACGGCGTTCCTACGCCGCCGCTATGTTCCGCCGAAAGGGACTCGTTGGTGCGGATGGTCACGGTGATGCCGGCAGGGACTACGAGCGGTGCTGGCTCCGGCGGGGGGGCAGGAGCGACAGGTGTGGCAGCTACCGGGGCTGCGGGAATGGCAGGCACCGGCGCGGGAGCCGGCGCAGGTGTATTTGCCGCAGGGGCTGGTGTTCCGGTTGTCGGGTTCACTGGTGTTCCGGTTGCGGGGGAGATGGGAGCGCTGCCGTTACCTACGGCGATGACGGTGGAACCGATGGGCAAAGGCTGGCCAGCGGCAATAACCTGTGTGGTGCCGTCGGGCATGCGGACGGTGGTTGCGCCAGTGGCACTGGCATCGTTCTTATGGCAGCCTGCAAGCAGGCCGATGGAAAGTGTGGCGCAGAGTGCAAGGGAACGGACAGATGCTCGCATCTGGAAGGACCTCCTGAAGCAACCGCTTCGTGCTGGGGGATAGCGCGGTGTCATTACCGTGAGATGCAATCTGGCAGCTTGTGTCGCCTCCGTGGTGCAGTATTTCCGGTGCGTGGAGACAGCCTGTTCGTTCTCCCGGCATTGCAGATAGGTACAACGGAAGTTGGCTCTTACGGGCAGAAACACGAATGCCGCGAACCATAGGTTTCGCGGCATCAGTTTCCTGGTATGAGTAGCGAAGTAGAGTTAGATCTTGGCTTCGCGGTAGGGAACATGCTTACGCACGACCGGATCGTACTTCTTGAACTCCAGCTTTGCGCTGGTGGTCTTGGGGTTCTTGCTGGTGGTGTAGAAGTGACCGGTGCCAGCGGAGGAGACGAGCTTGATGAGGGTACGCATGTCTGTGTGTTATCCCTTCGCCTGGAGCAGAGCGGCGTCAGCGCCGATCTTGTTGATGATGCGCAGACCGCGGGCGGACACGCGCATACGCACGAACTTCTTCTCGGAGGGAACCCAGATGCGCTTCCACTGTAGGTTCGGCTCCCAGCGACGCCGCGTCTTGTTGTTCGCGTGCGACACTTTATTTCCACTCATCGGGCGCTTGCCGGTGATGGGGCATACCTTTGCCATGACGATCTCCTGATGCCGGGTCCGATGTTTCAGACCAACCCTACGATTATGTCAGATTTTGCCCTGAAATGCACAGAATTTTGCGATGAAATCTGTGGGATTTGCCGGGTACGGTGGTACACCCTCCCCTTCCCCTGTTTTCTAAAATCCTCTTTTGATTGGGGTTAGGGTTTTAGTGACTGTAAAATCGTCTGTCTGTTGGGGTTAGGGGCAAAATCTTCTTTCTAAAAGGGTTAGGGCCGCGCTCTTGCGCGGCCCTTTTCTCTCTGGTTCTATTTTAGTGGTTTGGGGAAATAACCTGCCAGCTCTATTTGTTTTGGTTTGTTGGAGTTGGGTGGGTTAGGGGCTTGACAGGGTTCTTGATGGCTTTGGCTTGGTGCCAGCCATGATCTTCTGAGGGCGCGCGGGATTTGCTTCATACTCCTGTTTGTCTTTTTGGCCGCGCGGTTTTCTTGGTTTGGGTTTTTATGGCACGGCTGAAGCCGTGCCCCTTCAAAGAAGACGCGCTTTGCGCGTTGGATCGCTCCTTTGGAGCGATGGAGAGCGGCTTTTGCCGCTCTGCCCAGGTTAGCTTCGCGAACCTGGGGCACCCGGTTGGTTTCGATTTTGCGAGTGGATTTGGGTCAGGCGCCGGGGAGGCGGAGGATGAGGGCTACGAGGGTGGCTCCGGCGAGCATGCTTAGGAGCTGCAGGAGGACGCCGCCCAGGCTGGCTTTGCTGGCAAGTTCCGGCATGAGGTTGACCAGGGCGATGTAGACGAAGCTGGCGGCGCTGATGGGGAGTAACCAATCTGTTGCGGAGACAGCTCCTCCGACGGATAGGTGGCCTGCGATGAGGACGAGCGCGACGCCGAGGAGTGCCGCGAGGCCCACGAGCGTGATGAGGCGGATGGCGCGTGCGCGGCCCACTTTGAGGTGGGTGAGCAGGGCGTAGTCGCCCATGCGATGCGGGACTTCATGCAACGTGATGGCGACGGCGGTGAGCCAACCGATGCGACGGCCGGTGTGGAAGGCGGCGGCGACGGCGACGCCGTCGACAAAACTGTGCAATGTGCCACCAAAGATGAGTGCGAGTGGGCGCGCGCCGTGGTGATGATGCGGGCCGCAGTCCGATTCGCCTGCGGCGGGTGTTTCTACAGGATGGCCGGTGATGGTGGCGAAGATGCGCTCGAAGCAGAACATGAAGAAGAGCGTGGCGACGAAGACGAGCCACAGGGTGGGCGTATTGCCCAGGGCATCCACGGAATCGGGAAGGATATGGAGGAGTGCGGTGGCGAGGAGGACGCCGACGGCAAGCGAGACGAGATAAGGCAGGCCGCGGTCAAGCAGACGATGGCGTGCGCTGAGCCACAGGGCTGCCGCGATGGCGAGAACCTGAATGGCTGCGACTGCGATGGCTGCTTCCAAACGTGTTTCCTTTCGTGCTTTGGGCCGGGGCTAACCAGATTTACCTCAGGGGTTAAAGCCGCTGGCCACCGTTGCTGTTTGCGGCACGGCTGAAGCCGTGCCCTTACGATTCGTGGCAAAACAATGCCATATCGTTACGAACGAATGTGTTGCCCTTTCGGTTCTACCACGCAGCCAGCGCGGGGAGTTGATTTGCAGGCGTCCAGTGGAGCTTGTCGCCGTTGTGTAGTTGCAGAGATGTGACCGATGCGACTCCGCGGAGAGCATTGCAGAGCGCTAGGTGTGAGGCTTCGCGAAGGTCTGCCAGCCGCAGAGGTTTTTCTTCGACGATGCCCCTCGCAAGAAGTTGTTCGCGGTAGACACCGGGCAGGATACCGCTGCGCTGCGGCGGTGTATACCAACGCCCTGCCATGTGGACGAGGATGGTTGCGATGCAGGTTTCTGTGACTTCGTCTGCGGTGTTGCAGAAGAGTATGTCGTGAAAGCCTACGGAGGTGGCCGCGAGATATGCCGCATGATACTCAGGCCGGAACGTGGTTTTGTGACGCAGATGCGGACTGCGTGCGTGCGTGGGGTGCTGGCTGAGCAGGAGGCTGAGATGTTGTGGCCATGCAGTAGCTAATGAGAAGTCTTTCTCAATTGTACCATCGCGATGCAGCAGGAGGCGCAGGCGCTGCGGTTGCGCGCTGTGGTGGGTTGTGATGGCGGCGGTGATGGTGGCTTCTGCGTCTTCCTTGTTGAAGGCGAAGCCGAGTGCCTGTGCGGATGCGTTGAGGCGATGGAGATGATGGGGCAGGAGCGGAGCGTGGCCGTTGACCACTCGCATGGTTTCGATGAGTTGGAAGGGCTGTGATGCACGTTGGACGAAGGCGGCTTTGAGCTGCATCTCTCGGTATTCCGATGCGGCTGTGGAGTCGGCGACGATGCCTCCGCCTGCGCCGAGTGTGAGCTGGTTGTCTTCGAGGATGGCGGTGCGGATGGCGATGTTGAAGCAGGCGCTGCGGTCCGGTGCGAAGTAGCCGATGGCACCGGTGTAGACGCCGCGGGGAGAGGACTCGAGTTGTTGAATGAGTTCGACGGTGTGGCGCTTGGGCGCGCCGGTGATGGAGCCTCCGGGAAAGAGTGCGCGGAAGACTTCGTACCACGGTGTTTCCGCTGGCAACTGGCCGCGGATGGTGGAGGTCATCTGGTGCACGGTGGAGAGGCTTTCGATGTCGAAGAGGCTGGCCGCATGGACGCTTCCGATGCGGCAGATGCGGTTCATGTCGTTGCGCAGGAGATCGACGATCATGACGTGTTCGGCGCGGTTCTTTTCGTCGTGACGGAGGGCTTCGGCGAGCGCGTGGTCTTCTGCTGCGTTGGCGCTGCGCGGCGAGGTGCCTTTCATGGGGCGGGTGGCGATGTTGCCTGCGGCATCGGTTTGGAAAAAAAGTTCCGGTGAGAAGGAGAGGATGGTGCTGTTGGGATGCAGGTTGAGGATGGCTCCGAAGCTGCATGGCTGTTGTGCGTGCAGGGCTTCATACACCTGTTGCGGTGTGTGGGAGTAGGGCGAAGTGAGTGGTGTGGTGAAGTTGACCTGGTAGGTGTCGCCTGCGGCGATCCATTGCTGGATGCGGTGGATGGCTGCGGTGTATTGCGCCGGGGTGATGGTGGGCATCGGCGCCAGATGAAGCGGCGTTGTTTGAGGTGCTGGGCAAGATTCGTGTTGCGCGGTGTGATCGAAGGTTTGGGGCTGGTGATAGATGCCGAAGATGGCGATGGGGGTTGACGTTGAACGTGCGGGGAGCTGGAGGAAGTGTGCGCCCGCTTCGTAGGCCATCCATCCGGCGACCCAGTGGCCGCGTTGCGATGCGGCTTCGATGGCTGCGAAGAGTGTGGGGAGATCGTCAGGTGTGTTGGCCGTGAGGATTTCGATGGGGTCTTCAAAGAGCAGGGAGGTGTGCTCGGTGGCGGAGGGTAATGACGATTCCAGCAGGATGCTGCCGGGATGCGTGAACGCGCGGGTGCTCCATGCAGGAGGAAGCGGCGACCACTCTGCGGGGATGTGTGAGGATGCAGACACGTCTTCAGTGTCTCGCAGATGCGGGTTAGTTGCGGCGATGGCGTGTGATGAACATGGCGCGTGCGGTGTGGCCCGCTTCGCAGGTGTAACGGCGCTTGCGGATGGCGTCGAGCCATGCGACATCGCCGGTTTCCAGGGTGCGCGTTTCGTTTTCTGAGACGAGCGTGAGGCGGCCTTCCATGACGAGTGTGAACTCGATGCCTTCGAAGAGGCGGGGCTGGAAGGTGACCTCTTCGTCGGAGGCGCGGAAGTCTGCGATGCAGGGGTTCATGCTGGAGTCGGAGATAAGCGCGGAGAGGCTGTCGGTGACGAAGTTTGCGCTGGCGTTGGCACTGCGCTGGAGGCGCACGCGTTCCTGGCGACGCAGGATGCGGAAGGTGACGGGTGCGTCGTCGCGGAAGAAGTAGGAGAGGTCTTTCTGGAAGGCGATGGCGATGCGAGCGAGGTTGCGCACGGTGGGGACCACGCGGCCGGTTTCAAGCTGGGAGAGAAAGGATGCGGAAAGGTCGGTTTTTTTGCCGAGTTCGACGAGACCCAGGGAACGCTTTGTGCGGAGGCGGCGGATGCGTTCGCCGATGGTTTTCTGTTCAATGACTGCTTCTGCCTGTCCGGCATCGACTACATCGAAATTGGTATCGGATTGTTTATCTTCATCGACTTGCATATGGAGGTTCGATGTTATGTGAACGCCAGAAGCTGCCTGTGATATGGCAGCTTCTGGCGTTTGCGAATGGGAAGGATGGAATTAAAAATCGTCTTCGAAGGCAACTTCGCCACCGACGGCGGTCTGGTATGCGGAGACGCGGCGTTCGAAGAAGTTAGTGAGTTCCTGCACGTCCTGCAGCTCCATGAACGAGAAGGGATTTTTTGTTTTGAAGTGCGGCTCGATGCCGAGGCGGACGAGGCGGGAGTCAGCCACGTAGCCGAGGTAGGCGCGCATGTCGCGGGTGGAGAGGCCAGCGACACCGCCGGAGAGCAGGTCGTCGGCGAACTGCGCTTCTGCGTCGATGGCTTCTGCCATCATCTGGCGAATCTGCTCTTCGAGCTCGGCGTCCCAGAGGTCCGGTTCCTGCTCGCGCACGACGCGGACGACTTCGAAGGCAAATTCGATGTGGCAGCTCTCGTCGCGGAAGACCCAGTTGGTGCCGGAGGCGAGGCCGTGGAGCAGGCCCTTGCTGCGGAAGAAGTAGACGTATGCGAAGGCCGCGAAGAAGAACAGGCCTTCGATGCAGGCGGCGAAGCAGATGAGGTTCAGCAGGAAGTTGCGGCGGTCGGCCTTGGTTTCCAGGTGATCCAGCTGCTGGATGCTGTCCATCCACTTCATGCAGAAGTCGGCTTTTTTGTGGATGGAGGGGATGTTCTCAACGGCGGCGAAGGCTTCGGCGCGCTCCTCATGGTCCGGTACGTAGTTGTCGAGCAGCGTGAGATAGAACTGCACGTGCACGGCCTCTTCGTAAAGCTGGCGCGAGAGATACAGGCGCGCTTCCGGCGAGTTGATGTGCTTGTAGAGATTGAGCACGAGGTTGTTCGAGACGATCGAGTCGCCGGTGGCGAAGAAGGCGACGAGACGCTTGATGGTGTGGATCTCAGCGGGCGTGATCTTGGCGCGCAGGTCGACGAGGTCGGTGGAGAAATCGACCTCTTCCACGGTCCATGTGTTCTTGATGCCGTCGCGGAACATGTCGTAGAACTGCGGGTATTTCATGGGGCGCAGGGTGAGGCAAAGGCCCGGATCAAGAATGGTTTCGGGGACGGCGACGGATGATCCGTGCGTGATGGCTTCCGTGGTGGACATGAGATGGCTCTCCTATTGACTGACTTGGTTCGCGGTTTGTCCGCAAAGATCTGTGGCGCTGCAACGACGAGCGAGCGCAGAGTTGATAGCTTCCGTTCGAATACTTTGAAGCAGGAGAGGAATGCAGGTCCTTCGGCTTCGCTGCGCTCCGCTCAGGATGACGACTTCAAGGGAAGGGCGCTCCGCTATGAACGGAGCGCCTTTGGATTACTGGCAGGCTTCGCAGCTCTCCGGGTTTTCGAGAGAGCAGGCGATGGCGGCGGAGGCGTCGAGCGGTTGCTGTTCCGGTGTGGGCACCGGGACGTTCTGCAACTGCTGCGACGGCGTGGACGCCATGACGGAGCCCTTCTGCACGGTGGCCTTAGCAATCTTTGTTGCCGGGCGCGAGCGCAGATAGTAGGTGGTCTTGAGGCCCTTCTTCCAGGCGTGCATGTACATGGAGGAGAGGCGGCCGATGTTGGGCGACTCGCTGAAGAGGTTCAGCGACTGCGCCTGGTCGATGTAGGCGTTACGTGCTGCAGCCATGTCGATGAGCGAACGCATGGGGACTTCCCAGACGGTGCGATAGATGGCCTTGAGCTCGTCCGTGAGTTCTTCAATGTTCTGGACGGAACCCTCGCTCATCTTGAGCTTCATGCGCATCTCTTCATTCCACATGCCGAGTGCTTTGAGCTCGTTGATGAGGTAGCGGTTCACCTGCAGGAACTCGCCGGAGAGAGTTTCGCGCTTGAAGAGGTTGCTGATCTGGGGCTCGATGCACTCGTAGCAGCCGACGATGGAAGCGATGGTGGCAGTGGGTGCGATGGCGATGAGCAGCGAGTTGCGCACGCCGGACTTCAGGATGCGCTTACGCAGAGCCTCCCAACGAGCTTCGTCCGTGGGCTTGACGTTCCAGAGATCGAACTGGAACTGGCCGGATGCGAGGCGGGTTTCGTTGAAGCTGGCGTGGGGGCCGTTCTTTTCGGCGAGCTCCGTGGTGGCCAGCATGGCGTAGTAGTAAATCTCTTCCTGAATGCGGGTGGACAGCGCCTGTGCTTCGGGCGAGTCGAAGGGAAGACGCATCTGGAAGAAGACGTCCTGCAGTCCCATGACACCGAGGCCTACGGGGCGCCAGCGGTTGTTGGCCTTGAGCGCCTGCTGAACGGGGTAGAAGTTGATGTCAATAACACGGTCCAGCATGGGCACGGCGATGCGCACGGTGTTGGCCAGCTTTTCGAAGTCGAAGACGACCTTGCCGTTTTCGTCCATCTTTACGTGGCGGCCCAGGTTGATGGAACCCAGATTGCAGACCGCAGTTTCGTCCTTGCTGGTGACTTCCGTGATCTCTGTGCAGAGGTTCGAGAGATGGATCACGTTGCCGGGAGCGCCAGTCTGGTTGTTCTTGATGTTGCAGGCGTCCTTGAAGGTCATCCAGCCGTTGCCGGTTTCGGCGAGCGAACGCATCATGCGTGCGTAGAGTTCACGCGCCTTTACCTGGCGATGGTAGATCTTGCCTTCTTCCGCCTGCAGGTATGCCTGCTCAAACTCTTCACCGTAGAGGTCGGGGAAGTTGGGCACCAGCTTGGGATCGAAGAGGGACCACATGCCGTCCTCGTCCACGCGCTTCATGAAGAGGTCGGGGATCCAGTTGGCGGTGTTCAGGTTGTAGGTACGACGGGAGAGATCGCCGGTGTTTTCGCGGAGTTCGAGGAAGCTCTCGATGTCGGCATGCCACGGCTCCAGGTAAACGCAGCATGCGCCCTTGCGCTTGCCGCCCTGATTGACGGCGGCGACGGAACTGTCCAGCGTGCGCAGCCACGGGATGATGCCGTTGCTGAGGCCGTTGGTGGCGCGGATGAGCGAGCCTTCGCTGCGGACGCGGTGGAAGGCGAGGCCGATGCCGCCGGAGAACTTGCTCAGCAGGGCAACATCCTTATAGGAGTCGTAGATGGATTCCAGCGAGTCCTGCGGTGAGTCGTGCAGGTAGCAGGAGGACATCTGCGGATGCTTGGTGCCGCTGTTGAACAGCGTGGGCGACGACGGCATGTAGTCGTGCGCGGCGATGAGCTGATAGAACTCGATGGCTTCGTGCGGTGTGCCGGCGAGACCGCAGGCGACGCGCAGGAAGAAGTGTTGCGGCGTCTCAATGACCTTGCGCGAGAGGGGATCGCGGAGCAGGTAGCGGTCATACACGGTGCGCAGGCCGAAGTATTCGAAGCGGTCGGAGAAGTTCTCGTCGATGGCGTGGTTGAGCTTGCGCGCGTGGACGGTGACGAACTCCGCGACGGCGGGACCGACGACGCCCTGCTGGAATCCGTACTCAATGGACTGCGAGAAAGAGTGCAGGTTCTGCCCGGCGACTTCCTTGAGGATGGTGGCCAGGAGCAGGCGCGCGGCCAGCTTGGAATACTGCGGCTCTTCCGCGATGAGTGACGCCGCGGTGTCAATGGAGATGGCGTCCAGCTCGCGGGTGGTGGCACCGTCGTAGAGGCCGCCGATGGTCTTGGAGGCGATACGCATGGCATCGACGTGCGGCAGGCTCTGCGACGAACGCTGCACGGCGCGGACGATCTTGTTGACGTCCACGGCTTCGAGTGAGCCGTTGCGCTTCTTCACGTGCATGACCGGGGTTTCGTCACGGACGGGGAATCCGGGTGTGATGTCAGAGAGGCTGGTTTGTGCCGTCGTCGCCAATGGGGGCTCCTTGCTTTTGCGCCCGCAGGGGCGCCGTTCTGGGTCGCGTTTTTTGGGGGCCGCGACTCTGTATTCCGTGGGCGAAAGGGGCTTCCGCCTCCCCTTCCATTTTACGCTTTCTTTTCGCCAGGCGCGCGGCTCGTTGGGCTCACGCGGGTGGCGACACATCTGAAGTAGGAACACTGTAGCTCGCCCCGGTGGTCGGCGCAAGCACAAGATGTGGGGCAGATGTGGGGAGCTGTCATGGGCACTTGTGGTTTTGAAAAGGTTGCCCGGACAGTCGCCGAAATTCCACTTTACGCTTGTTGAGGGTGGAAATGGTGGTGGGAAATTGGGATTGCTTTTTTTGGCGATTCCGGGGATGGATTCTGGCGGGATTCTCACAGAAATCATTCAGGGCACTCCCTTACGAGAGTGCCCTGCAGCATTTGCGAGGAAGCCGGACTATTACTGTACGTCGCTGACTTTGCCGCCGGTGAAAATGACCTTCATATCGGGGTACTTGTAAATCTTCTTTGCGCCAAGGTCGATGATCTGGCTGGGTGCGCCCAGGATCCCGGTGACCTGATCCGGGGTTTGTCCGAGTCCAATGGTGGGAGCGGCGCTGGCGGGTGCGGCGGTGGGCGCCACAACTGCGTTGCCAACGACTGTGCCGGTGGTTGTGGAAACAGCACAATGCGGTTCGCACGAGCGGGCAACGGTACCGGAATCATGTGCTCGAACCTGATCGGCGGGATTCAGGGACAGGACGGCTTCGATCAATTTCGAGGCATCTTCCGGGGCCATATGAGCAAGAGTTCCAGGAGCAAGCTTGAATGCCAGTGTGGTCGAGTAACGCTTGGAAGTGCGGTATTGGCCATATCCACTGCCGAAGGTGGCCAGAACCGCATCGGTCGTCAGAATGGTGACCTTCAGCGTATCTTCTTTGGAGTCAGCGCTGTCGTTGATCTTGGTGATGTACACCTTCTGCCCGGGCTGCAGGATCTGAAGATTCGAACTCTTGAGGAAGCCGAGGCCCTTTGACCGCTGTTTCACCTGTCCATCCACCACCGGATTCTCAAACGTGATCATGGTGGGGTAGGGTTCGGCGTTGATGCCATCGGCCTCAATCGTCAATACAGTTCCAGGATTCGCAACGACTCCCTGTGAGTTGATCTCGGAGATGCGGTATTTCTGCTTCAGGGCTGAGACAAGTGTGTCTTGTCCAAAGGAAGCAGGCGCCAGGGTAAGCGCGAGTGTCAGAACTGAGAGAATTTTTCCGCAAGTGACTTTATTGACGTACGACTGGTACATGGGGGTGGTACTCCTGCCAGCAATTTTGGATGTTGTTGAGTGGTCAAAAACTCCCTCACTGTATCAAAGGCCCTGTAACTGGGCATGTTCCTGATATTGTGTGACGCAAAATGGCGAATCGGGATATGGGGATGGAAGCGCCGTAGACGTAAGGCGATGAACGCTGACGGAGACCACAAGAGGGGTGGCTTGCGGGGTCGTTACCTTGCTTGGTTCGTCCAAATTGTGTGAGCAGAGGCTCGAAGAGGCTTCTGCATCCTAGAGTGGTAACGTGAGGGTTTTCTTCCGATCCGGTTCTGCTTTGGCCGCTGTTGCGGTTTTGTCTTTGCCTTTGGTGCTTGCTGGTACGGTTGGCGCCGTAGCACAGAAGAAAAAGGCGACGCATACCACTGCCTCCTCGACGCATAGCACGGCGAAGAGCAGTTCTACTGCGAAGACTGCCAAGAGCAAGTCCACGACGACACATGGAAAGAGCAGTAAAGCTGCCGCGACCCACGCGCTGAAGAAGGGCACGCACGCGAAGACGACACGCATGGTTTCCGAACCGACAGTGCAGTCGAAGACGCTTCATACAGCCTTTGTTGAAAGCTCGACGCTGCGACCGATGGCGCAGCAACTGGCGGCGGGGCGTTCCAGCGCAGCGTTTGCGGGGGTGCAGAGCTATGCGTCCGCGCATCCGGGTGAGGGTGCTGCCGCAGCTTACCTGGCGATGGGTCATGCGTATGCCGTGGATCGCCGCTATGGCGATGCCGTGAGCGCCTATAAGCAGGCGTCGACGCAGGGAAGTGCGCTGCGTGATTATGCTGATTACCTGGCGGCGCAGGCAGCGCTGAACAATCATGATGCGTCTACGGCGATTACTCTGCTGACCAACTTTGCACAGAAGTATCCGGCGAGCATCTTTGTGCCGAGTACGCCGGTGACACTGGCGAATGCCTATCTCTTAAATAACGATGCGAATAGCGCGCTGCGGACGCTGGCCATCCTGATGGGTCAGTCGAAGTCGCAGAGTGCGGACTATCTGATTACCGAGGCGAAGGCCCACCAGATGGCGGGCGATGTGGCCGCTGCGGTGTCGATCTATCGGCAGATATTTGTGCGGTTGCCGTTTTCTCCTGAGGCGCAGCAGTCGCGCGTGGCATTGCAATCGTTGAATGCAGGGCCTACCGCAGGGGAACGCAAGCTGCATGCCGATGCGCTGTTCAATGCGAAGCGCTATGGTGAGGCGGGCGCGGAGTATGACGCTATTAAGAATGATGCATCGCTGTCGCAGGCGGACCGCGATGCGCTGGATATTTATGGTGCTGTTTGCGATCTGAAGTTGAAGCATCTTTCGCGGCGTGATGCGGAGAAGTTGCCGGACACGGGCGATGACAGTGCCGCGCTGAAGCTCTATATTCTGGCGGAAATTTCACGTAACGAAGGCGATACCGCAGGCCACACATCCATCCTGCAGCAGATGGAGCAGCGCTTTCCGAAGAGCCGCTGGCTGGAAGAGGCGCTGTATTCCGGCGGCAATATGTATCTGATCAAACGCGACTCGACACAGGCGATTGCGCATTATGGGAAGTTGTTTGAGATGTTCCCGAACAGCACCTATGCGCCGAGTGTGCATTGGCGGTCGGCGTGGTTGAACTATCGTCTGCGGAATTATTCCGAGGCCGCCCGGCTGATGGAAGAACAGATTATGCGCTTCCCGCTGGGGCCGGAGGTGCCTACGGCGCTTTATTGGCGCGGCCGGCTGTATCGGGACGTGGAGAAGAATTCGGGGCAAGCCGCGAACTACTTCAGTGTGCTCTCGAACACGTATCGCAACTACTATTATGCGAACCTGGCGCGGCAGCAATTGCAGCAGATGGGAACGCAGACGCAGGCGGCTCCTGCGGACGCGCTGGGTTATGTGAAGACGCCGCCCGCTCCGACGCTGGTGGCCGCGCTGCCGGAGAACGATCCGCATCTGATCAAGGCCAGGTTGCTGGCGAATGCGGCGCTGAACGAATATATCGGGCCGGAGATTCAGGCGAGCGGTACGGCGTCGCAGTGGGGCGCGCTGGCGGAAGCTGAGATTTACTCCAGCTATGGCGAGAACGTGCGTGCGTTGCAGGCGGTGAAGCGTAGCGGTTCCGGTTTGTACACACTGCCGGTGAGCGAAGTGCCGAGTGCGTATTGGACGCTGCTGTTTCCGCGTCCCTACTGGGGCGACCTGACGACGAACGCTGAGGCACAAGGGCTTGATCCTTATTTAGTGGCTTCGCTGATCCGGCAGGAGAGCGAGTTCAATCCGGGCGCGATCTCGCGCGCGAATGCGATGGGGCTGATGCAGTTGTTGCCGGGCGTTGGCAAGCAGGAGGCGAAGCGTGCAGGCATGAAGAAGTTCACTGCGCCGATGCTGCTGAATCCGTCGATCAATCTGAAGCTGGGCACGATGAATCTGCGCGAGGTGCTGGGCCGGTGGAACAATACGCCGGAGTATGCGCTGGCTGCGTATAACGCTGGCGATGTGCCGGTACGGAACTGGGTGGGTGAGGGAAATTACAAGGACCTGCCCGAGTTTGTGGAATCGATTCCGTACACCGAGACGCGTGAGTATGTGCAGAGTATTCTGCGCAATCGTGAGATGTACCGCCAGCTTTATCGGTAGCGTTTCCGAAAGGTGTAGGACAGGTCTGAGGGTTGCTGAAACGTTTCAGCAACCTTTTTTGCCACAAATGGCGAAAAAGTGACAGATTTCTGCACTCGACCTGTTGCAAAGCTTTCCGAAAATCTGTTTATATTCCGTGGTCCAACCATCATGCCTGTAAACGGTTCCGAATTCGGAATCCTTTCCATGATGGGAAGCGCTTCCCAGGAGAAGAACCCTTATGACGAATTGGTCACGTATCCCTATTACTGCATGTGTTCTGTCGGTGGCGTGCACGCTGTCTGCTTCTGCCCAGCTCAGCACCGCGACGCTTTCCGGTACGGTGGTGGATGCAGATGGTGCCGTTGTACCCAATGCCTCGATCACGCTGACGAATACGCAGACGAATTTCACCCGCACCTTCCAGACCAAGGCTGATGGCAGCTATCGTCAGGAATTTCTTCCGGTGGGTTCGTACAAGATCGTCGTCAATGCTCCGGGATTTAAGACGCTGGAGCAGAGCGGTCTGACGCTGAGCGTGCTGGAGTCCGCCGAACTCAAGTTAACGGTCACGGCTGGTGGTGGCGCAGAGACGGTGGAAGTGACAGCAGATACGCCGCTGGTAAATCTGGCGAACTCTACTCTGGGCAATACGGTGGAGAATCGCGAGATTGATAACCTGCCACTAATCAATCGCGATGTGACACGGCTGCTGCAACTGGTGCCGGGCGTGCAGAACGTGCAGACGGTGAACAGCCTGGGCTTTCAGGAACTGCACGTCATCGTGAACGGCGCGCCGGACAGCATTGTTGGCCAAACGTCGTACTACCTGGACGGCACATTGAATATGACGGGCCTGCGCAACACGGGTAACCAGGTGCCGAACCCGGATGCGATCAATCAATTCAATGTGGTGACGAATAACTACAGCGCGCAACTTGGACGCTACTCGTCTGCCGTGGTCAGCATTGTGACCAAGAGCGGTACGAATAAGTTCCACGGTTCTGTGTTTGAGTTTTATCGTTCTCGTAACTTCAATGCGAACGCGCATAACTCCAATGTGAAGAATGCTTATAACCAGCATCGTTTTGGAGCAACGATTGGTGGCCCGATCCGGCGGGATAAGGATTTCTTCTTTGCGAGTTTTGGTGGATTCCGCTTTATTCAAAGCGGAACTTACAGCGGTGCTTTGCCCAGTAACGCCCAGATGACCGGCGACTTCACAGAAAATCTGCCGACTGCTGCTGAACAGGCGAGCTGCACTGCAAACCCGACAGCAGCCGCGAATACCGCGGTTCACTTTTTGGTTTGCCGTCCCACGATCTACTCGCCGACGACTGGCGTACCCGTTTCAACTACAACGTCCACACCGTATGCAGGAAACCGGCTACCCGCCGTGGATCAGACCTCCGTTAACGTACTTAAGTTTTTGAAGGCGAATCTTCCAGCGCAGCTACCCGCACAGTTTGGCGATACACGTTACACGTACCGCACGCGTTCTCCTTTGCCAGAACAGAACGAAGAATACCTGGGCAAGACGGATCATCAGCTTACGCAGGCGCATCGCTTGACGCTGTCGTACTTCCTGCTGAACTATCGCGTGCGTGTGGTCCCGAGCACCTTTGCGCAGATATGGTCCTATTCGAATTACGCGAATAAGCAGCAGAATGCCAGCATCAGCGATACATGGACGGTGAGCAATCGTTCCGTGAACCAGTTCTGGGTGACGTATACCCGTCAATATGGCGGACGTAACGCAGTTCCCGCATCGACACTTGCGGACTTTGGTTCTGATCTTGGCGTGGTGGGAACACCGTCCCGCCCGAACATCTCAGTGGGTGGTGTAGAGGCGTTTACGCTGGGCCAGTCCATTACAGGACCCAAGGCTGGTGCGAATGTATATGGCATCCGTGATGTGTTCAGCACCACGCGTGGAAAGCACTCGCTTTATCTGGGTGGTGAAGTTGGCCTGGAGAAAGATTTTCAGCAGACGTTGCTGAACAACTATGGCACCTTTACGTTCAGCACAGCTATTGGCCAGCGTACGGGTAATGCCACGTCCGACTTCATGGCTGGTATTCCTGCCAGCATGGGCCAGGACACTCCGCTGTATGCGAATGCAAGCTGGTATAGCTATGGCTTGTTTGCGCAGGATGACTGGAAGATTCTGCCGAACCTAACGCTGAACCTTGGCGTTCGGTATGACTTCCAGCAGGCGCCGACTGACCCGCAACGGATGCAGACGAACTTCACACCGGGTGTGCAATCACATGCGTTCAATGCGAGCGTCCTTGGTAAGCCAGGAGTGAACCTTGCTCCGATTGGCATGTTGTTCCCGGGCGATCCGGGAGTGCCGAAGGGCGGTGTATTCTCGCCGATGAACCATGTGTCGCCGCGCGTTGGATTTGCGTACGATCCGATGGGTAACGGTAAGACGGTGTTTCATGGAGCGGCAGGTCTGTTCTTTGGTGGCATCTCCGGCAACATGTGGGAGTATCCGTCAAACTATGCTCCGTATGCTGTGCGCAGCACCTATGCGAAGGTGAACTCACTGACGCATCCGTATCAGAACGATGCATCGGAATTCCCGACGGGCACTAACCCCTATCCGGGCCTGGTGTTTAACTATGCGACTAAGACAGCGACCTTCTTACCGTTGAACCAGGTCGTCGCATTTGATCCAAACTTCCGCTGGCCATATGCCATGCAGGTGAACTTTGGTGTACAGCACCAGCTGCTACGCAATACCGCTGTGTCCATCAATTTTGTGGGTTCATATAACCGCAAGTCGCCTTTGTATAACGATATCAATGGGCCGATGTTCAACATCAATCCGAACACGGGGCTCGCAGGTCCGAGCTGCTTCCTCCCTAACACCACGACGCCGGACACCACCCGTCCCTGCGGCTACGCGAATACCTCAAATACGGTGAATAATCGCCGTCCACTAAACGATCCAAAGTACAGCGCCGACATATCTGCTGCGAACCCGATCTACAGCAATGTGTGGATCATCCGTTCGAACCAGAACTCCAATTACAACGGTTTGCAGGTGTCCGTTGAGCAACGCATTGTGAAGCACATCAGTGCTCGTGGTTACTACTCATGGAGCAAGACACTGCAATCCAACTTCCTGGACAGCACAGGTAGTACAAATGGCGTCTTCCTGGATGCGAACTATCCGCAGTTGGAATATCGTCAGCGTTCCGACCAGGATCGTCGCCACATGATGACTGCGTCGTTCGTGTGGGAGCCGGATTATTTCAGCAGCTATAACTTCTTCGTCCGCAATGCCCTTAATGGATGGAAGATTACGGCGATCTGGACAGCGAATAGCGGTCAGCCATTTACTGTGACCACGGGCACGGACAACTATAACTCCGGCAATGGAAATAACCGTCCCAGCGTGATACCGGGCAAGATGCAGCGCGTATTGCCGAACAATGGATCGCGTGTTGCTGCGATGAACCAGTGGTTTGATACGAGTGCGTATTGCATCACCGGTACCAGTGGCTGCCCGGGCGTTGGACCGTTGAACCTGCTGGGTAACACGCGTCCTTACACGCTGGATGCACCGGGGTATCGGAACGTGGATGCATCGCTGTTCCGCGACTTTGCCATCTATCACGAGCTGCGCTTCCAGCTTCGTGGTGAGTTCCGCAACGTGTTTAACCTGACCAACCTTGGCACTCCAACCGCTGCCATGAATAATGCGAACTTTGGCAAAGTTATCGGCAGCGGTGGTGATAACCGCATTATCCAGGTGGGTGGTCGAATACTGTTCTAAACCGCGTGCTTCTACTTGAAAAAAATGTGGGGAGTGCAGCGCTTTGTGCTCTGCTCTCCCCACGCGCGGTAAAAACTATTCAACCGTAACGCTCTTTGCGAGGTTTCTCGGTTGATCTACGTCGCATCCCCGTTTTACCGCAATGTGATAAGCAAGCAGTTGCAGCGGGATAACTTCAAGCAGTGGTAACAGGACTTCGCGAGCTTGAGGAACATAGATGGTGTGTTCCACCAATTTCGCGATTTCGCTGTCACCTTCCACGGCGATCGCGATCACGCGTCCCCCGCGGGCTGTTACTTCCTGAATGTTGCTGAGTGTCTTGTCGTACTTCAACACGCTGCTGGGATCGTGGATGTCCTTAGTGGCAACGCAGACGATGGGGAGTGTTTCATCAACCAGCGCGTTGGGGCCATGCTTCATCTCGCCTGCCGGATAACCTTCTGCGTGCACATAGCTGATTTCCTTCAGCTTTAGCGCACCTTCCAGGGCGATGGGATAATGAATGCCGCGGCCCAGGAAGAGGAAGTCGCTTGCCTCCGCAAATATGTCTGCAAGGCTTTCGCAGACGGGCTGGCAGGAACGCAGTGTGCTTTCCATAAGTGCAGGCAGCTTCTGCAGATCCTGCGAGAGAGTTTGAATCTCGTCTGCGGTCATGGTTCCGCGACTTTGCGCTGCGTACAAGCTGAATGCAAGAAGTGCCGCGAGTTGCGCGGTGAACGCCTTGGTGCTGGCCACACCGATTTCCGGCCCAGCATTGGTGGTGATGGTGCCGACGGCTTTGCGCGTCAGTGCGGCGCCGACCACGTTGCAAATAGCCACTGTTTGCGCGCCCTTTGTGATCATCTCTGCCTGTGCGGCGAGTGTGTCCGCAGTTTCTCCTGACTGACTGATAAGCAAGCCAATGTCACTGCCGTTTACGAGCGGATCGCGATAACGGAATTCGCTGGCGTAATCCACTTCCACAGGGATGCGAGCCATGCGTTCCAAAAGAAACTTTGCAGCGAGACCTGCATGCCAGCTGGTGCCGCAGGATGCGATGAGGATTCGCTGTGCGGACTGGAATGTTTCAGGGCTTAAGTTGATTTCGGGTAATTCGATAAGACCGGATGCTGTGCAGAGTCTGCCAGCCAGCGTGTCTCGTACGGCTCGCGGCTGCTCGTAGATCTCCTTGAGCATGAAGTGTGCGTAGCCGTTCTTTTCTGCCTGTGCCGGATCCCACGAGATATGTTGCGGTGATCGGGCGATGGTCTTTCCTTCGAAGTTGCTGAAACGGACGCCAGACTTTGTTAGAACAGCAAGGTCGCCGTCCTGAAGGAAGACGATCTCGCGTGTGTAGTGAAGGATGCCGGGAACATCAGAGGCCAGGAAGTATTCGTTATCGCCAAAGCCGACGATGGCGGGCGGCCCGCTTCTGGCGGCGACCAGTTTGCCAGGGTCTTCATGCGAGATCACACCGATGGCGAATGCGCCTGTGAGTTTGAGGACTGCGCGGCGCACGGCCTCTTCCAACGGGATATCTACATCTTCATTGCAGCGCGCGTTCGTGTATTCCTCTTCGATGAGATGAGCGATGATCTCGGTGTCAGTTTCTGTAAGGAAGATGTGACCCTGTGCAGATAATTCGACTTTCAGTGCACGATAATTCTCGATGATTCCGTTATGAACTACGACCAGAGAACCACTGCAGTCACGATGGGGGTGGGCGTTTGTTTCAGATGGCTTGCCATGCGTTGCCCAACGTGTGTGACCGATGCCGTAGTCGCCATGCAGAGGATTGTCTGCCAATAGAGCTTCAAGGTTGCGAAGCTTACCCGAAGCGCGCCGGATGGAGAGTCCGTTCTCCCCTCCACCCAGCGCGATGCCAGCCGAGTCGTAACCGCGATATTCCAGCCGTTTCAGCCCATTCAGGATGACTGGAACAACTGGTTTCGTACCGATGTAGCCCACGATTCCGCACATAGCCGGGATGCCTTTCATTCAAGAAAACATGCTGAGGAGTTAGCCCACCATACGATACTGCGTGGACTTTGTGATGGCCGAAGCTTCCTGCTCCAGGAACCATCCCACTGTTTTTGCCAGACCGTCTTTGAAGCTGTGCAACGGCTCGTAACCAAGTGTCTTTCGCGACAGGGTGAGATCCGCCTCTGAGTGCAACACGTCGCCCAGGCGCGGCGCGGTGTAGAGCGGTGTCTTCTTGAAGGAGAGGTATTGTGCCATGAGTTCGTAGGTCTGATTCAGAGAATGACTTTGACCTGTGCCGACGTTGAAGACACGTCCCGCTACATCATTTGCCGGGGCCGTGCATGCCAGCATGTTGGCCGAGACGACGTTGTCAATATAAGTAAAGTCGCGGCTCTGATATCCGTCGCCGAAGATCAGCGGAGTGTTTCCCCTCAGGATTTCTGAGGCGAACTTTGCGATGACACCCGAGTAAGGTGAGTCAGAACCCTGGCGTGGTCCGAAGACATTGAAGTAACGAAGGCAGACGCCTTCCAGTCCGTAGACGTGCCAGAAGCTCTTCACGTAATACTCGCCCGCCAGTTTCTGTGCGGCATAGGGAGAGAGAGGCGATGGGATCATATCCTCGTTCTTTGGCTGCGAAGACTTGTCGCCGTATGCGGAAGAGGATGCAGCATAGACGACGCGTTTCACGCCGGCATCGCGCGCGGCGATGAGAACACTGAGTGTGCCATCGACATTCGCGACGTGAGTGACCTGAGGCTCGCGGATGGAGCGCGGCACGGAAGCCAGCGCCGCTTGATGAAGAACATAGTCGACACCACGGCAGCATTCGCGCAATCGGAGGGTCTCGTTGATGTCTATCACGCGGAAGTCGATGTCTCGAATGATGTCATCCAGGTTATGGACATCTCCTCCCACCAGGTTGTCGATGCCAATGACTTCGTGACCTTGTTGCAACACGTGGTGGGCAAGAGAGGAACCGATAAAGCCGGCGACTCCCGTAATTAGATAACGTGCCATCCTCATGCACTCCTTATTGCGTGTGTTGACTGGTTCGCACTTACGCAAGTGCATTTGCCATGCCATTGAAGGAACGAGAGGACGTAGGGTGCGTCCGCGTATAAAGGCCGCGTGAATTGCAGGAAAAGGCCTATGCTGCGGATCGCTGAGTGCTTCGCAGTGATTCGCTGATGGTGCCGAGGTACGCGAAAAGTATGCAATTCCTTGCATTGTGTAACCACTCACGGCAGCGTGCGGCAAGTGTCGGATGCCCTTGAATTTCGGGGGAAAACACTTCCGCAGGTGATATCTGCGATCTGGCTTCTGACGTGCAACAGCATAGAGCAAGGTGATCTACACCTGTGAAATGGGGGATAGGAATGGAACCGGTACGGATGCTGAATCTGCAGAGGCAGTACGCTTCGCTGCGCGATGAAATCGGAAAGGCGATGGAGAGTGTGCTGCAGCATCAGCACTTCATTCTTGGTCCAGAGGTTGCGGCGCTGGAAAAGGAAGTTGCCGAGTACTGCAAAACGGACTATGCCGTTGGTGTTGCTTCCGGGACGGATGCGCTTCTGCTTTCACTTAAGGCTGCAGGTGTTGGCCCCGGCGATGAGGTGATTGTTCCGGCATTTACCTTTGTTGCGACTTCAGACACGGTAAGTCTCCTGGGGGCCACACCAGTGTTTGCCGACATTGATCCAGTTACGTACACGATGGATCCGGAACAACTGGAGACGATTGTTACACCGGCGACGAAGGCGGTGATTGCGGTCCATCTGTATGGTCAGGCGGCGGACATTACTGCAATCAATGCATTCGCTCTCAAGTATGGCCTGGCTCTGCTGGGCGACACGGCCCAGGCTTTGGGAGCGCGCTATGAAGGTGATCCGGTCTGCTCGTTTGGTGATTATGGTTGTCTCTCGTTCTTCCCGAGCAAGAACCTTGGAGCTTATGGCGATGGAGGCATGATTGTTACGCGTGATGCTGAGAAGGCCCAGTATCTTCGCATGGCTCGCGCGCACGGCAGTGCTAAAAAATATCGTAGTGAATTTCTTGGGTGGAACAGCCGTCTGGATGAACTGCAGGCCGCGCTACTACGTGTGAAGCTGCCGCATCTGGATACGTGGAATCGTCAGCGAGCGGAGCGTGCAGTACGTTATAGCGAAGGTCTTGCGGACGTGGATGAGATTGTTCTACCGCAGGCTGCCGAGGGCAGGACGCATGTCTTTCACCAGTACACGATCCGCGTTCCGCAGCGCGATGCGGTGCAGCAATTGCTGAAGGAGCAGGGGATTGAATCGGCCGTTCACTATCCGATTCCACTGCACAGGCAGCCGATGTACGCGTCGCTTGGCTATGAAGAAGGCTCGTTGCCTGAGGCGGAACGTGCCGCGCGCGAAGTTCTTTCGCTGCCGATCTATCCAGAGCTTCGTGATGACGAGATTGAGCGTGTTGTGAATGCTTTGAAGCAGGCGGTTTCCAGTTTGAAGCCGGAGGCTGCTCCGGTGGTTGCGGAACTTGTTTAGGAGTCGATCATGAAGATAAGTGGAAAGGCCCTGCCGCCGAGGGCCGCCCTCCTTCTCAGTTTTGATTTTGTCGTGCTGGTGATCGCTGCGCCGTTGCTCTTTGTTCTACCTCTGGTGGCGGTGGAGCCGAACCGCTCGTCCGGCAGCCTTGCGCTTGGGTTGCTGCGGCTGATGACAGTCGGCCTTTTGTGCCAGATGATTCTGTACTATCACGAGCTCTATAACCTGAACGTGGTTCGCATGGGGCGTGAGACGCTGGTGCAGGTGATGCGCGCCTTCGGCGTTCTCTTCCTGTTGCTTGCGATTGTGTCCTCGTTGATTCCTGTTGCAACGCCGGTGCTTTCGCGCACGATCATGTTTGCGGGTATTGTTGCGGCTGTGACGCTGTTGTCCAGGCGGTTGGCGCTTCCGCGGAAACGTGAGCAAGTACTCATTGTCGGTGCGGGGGACGAAGCCGTTGAGCTACGAGGTGTAATCACTACCAGTCCGGAGTGGAATATGGAAGTGGCTCAAATTACGCTTCCATCTCACCTGCGTTCTGTATTGGATATGACAAAGAACGATGCTGAGCATTTCGACCGGGTGATTGTGGCGAATGCGCAGGCGCAATCTGACGACAACTTATCGCTACTCCTCGATTTGAAGATGGCGGGCCATTTCGTTGAAGATGCGCAAACATTTTTCGAACGAGCAACGGGACGTGTGCGTGTAGACCAGTTGCGTGCACAGGACTGTATCTTCAGCGAGCACTATGTAAATCGTCCGACGAAGCGACTTACGAAACGGTTTCTGGATGTGGCGCTGGCCGGCATGTTGCTGTTACTGGTCTCGCCTGTTATGGCTGTTACGGCGCTGCTGATTCGTTTAAGAAATGATGGGCCAATTTTCTTTCGGCAACAGCGAATCGGACTCTTTGGCCGCCCGTTCAGCATCTTGAAATTTCGCAGTATGGCGCCGGTCAAAACAGGAGAGCGTACCGGTTGGGCCGGTGAGGAAACGAACCGTATTACTACACTGGGACGTTATCTGCGAAAGTATCGTATCGACGAGTTACCTCAGCTCCTGAATGTTCTGAAGGGTGAGATGAGCCTGATCGGTCCCAGGCCAGAGCAGCCGCATCTTTGCTCCATTCTGGAAGAACATATTCCGTTTTATCAGCATCGTCATTCGGTATTGCCGGGACTTACGGGATGGGCGCAGGTGCGCTATCACTATGGCTCGAATATTGAAGAATCGCGTCGCAAGGTGGAGTATGACCTCTTCTATGTAAAGCATCTTTCTATCTGGCTGGACTTCGCTATTGCGCTTGAGACCGTGAAGGTTGTTCTGGTAGGTCGAGGAGCAATCTAAAAAAATGGGGCGACCAATTGGTCGCCCCCGGCAGTGAATTGAAGGTTGTTATTGATACGCACCCAGGGACGGTCGCGAGCCGCGCGGCACTCCAAGGATGTCGAACGGAGACATGATCGACGTTGTGCCGTTGCCACTTGCGGGGGATTGCGATTGCAATGAGAAGATGCTCGTCGAGAGGAACAGCGGATCTGAGGTGAGGGGAGCGGAATCCCATGTGGGGGCAGCGCCCGCACCGAACCACAGATTATTGCTGCCGCTGACATTGGTCGATCCTTTCTCAATGTATGGCTGTGTCGGTAACGGTTGATAGCAGATGTTATTGGTCAGGTGGATGCCTGCGCCGCTGGTGACAACGCCGAAGCATCCATTTTGATTGCCGATGAGATACGCTCCTGCATCGACGACGGTGTTGTTATAGACCTCCACGTTGCCACTGCTGGAACCCGCGGGATCGGAATTGATGGCGATGCCTGCTTCATTGGCAACACCATATGGATTTGTTGCGAGCGCGGCATGCGCTACGACGTTGTTGTAGATTTCGACGGTTCCCTTGGAAGGATCGACTGAGGCCAAACCAATGCCATCGCAGTATGAGTTGGTGACGATGTTGTCATGGATGTGAAGGTCAAATTGGTTGCTACCCAGTGTTGCGTGGAACATGATACCGCGGCAGTAACCCTTGAAGTTCTGACCCACGTTGTTCCAACCCACATCTGCGTGGTTTACGTTGCTGGAGAAATAGACGGCGTGGTAGGTCTTGTCAACGTTGCCGCCCGTGTCATGAACATTGTTGCCCTGGAATACCCATGTCTCGGTGGGATCTGTTGTTTCGCCTAGAACACACGCTGTACCGCCCAAGCCCGATGGTGGAGCGGGGCAGGAAAAGCTGTTGTTGATAATGCGAGTGTTGCCAGCCTCTGCATCGATCGCCGAACTTTGGCCAACGATATTGAGGTTTGCGATGGTGATGAACTTACCCCATCCATGCACACCATTGGTAATAGACGAGCTGCCAACATTCACTGTGCCGCCGGGGTAACCCACGATGGAAAGCTGGTTGGTGGTGGATGTTCCGCCGATGTCCGTGGAAATGGCTGCCTTGTATCCGCGACCATCGTCGAAGGTGACGTCTGTTCCGGGCTCGAGGTAGATCACCGTATTTTGCGAAGGCGATTTGGAGTCGTTGGAGGTTACGGAGTTGAACGCGGCACGCCATGTTTTGAATGGCGATGTAAACGAGCCACTGTTGGAGTCTGAGCCGTTGGGAGAGACGAAGACAATTGTCGTCGGCGTTACTGTGAACGGTACTCCGTTCGATTGCAGACCGTTGACGGTAGCGACGATTTGTCCGGTGGTTGCAGATGAGCCGAGTTGCGCAATGATCTGCGTGTCGCTCCACGAGCACAGTGTGCAACTGGTGACGAGAGGAGCGCCGAGGGTGACGGAGCTGGAGCCCTGGCTGGAACCGAAATGGCTGCCAAAGATCCGGACGTAGACGCCGTTTCCGTTATCACCACCTGTGCCGCTGCCCACATTCAGATCGGTGTAGTTAATGTGTGGAGCTCCCGCTGGGGTGGTTGAGGAGGCCGAATTCACAACCACGGTAACGTTTGCGGTAGTGACATTCGCGGGGGAACTGGAATCAGTCGCCTTGATGGAAAGAGTGGATGACCCTGCGGTTGTTGGCGTGCCGGTAAGTGTGCAGTTGTTCAGAGTTAGTCCGGCAGGCAACGTTCCGCTGGCGAGCGCGCAGGTGTAAGGTGCGGTGCCGCCACTTACACCGATCGTACCGGTGTACGCGATTCCAACCGTTGCTGCTGCAGGAGAGGATAGGGTTAACGTGGTTGCCGCAGTATTGACTGTGACGACAACGTTTGCTGTCGTGGAAGCGATTGTTGAACCGGAATCAGTCGCCTTGATGGAAAGGGCGGATGATCCTGCGGTTGTTGGCGTGCCGGTAAGTGTGCAGTTGTTCAACTTCAATCCGGCAGGCAATGTTCCGCTGGCGAGGGAGCATGTGTAAGGGGCAGTACCACCACTTACTCCAATGTTTCCGCTGTATGTCTTACCGACAGTTGCGACCGGTGGTGCTGTGAGGCTGAGTTGGGATGCCGTGGCGTTCACCGCGAGTGAAACCGTTGCCGATCCGCTGTTCACAGGGTTACTGGAATCCGTTGCCTTGATACCAAGTGCGAAGGTACCAGATGCAGTGGGCGTCCCCGTTAGAGCGCAGTTGTTGCGAGCGATGCCAGCAGGCAGTGTTCCGCTGGTGATCGAGCAGGTGTAGGGTCCGGTGCCTCCGCTGACCGCGATTGCGCTGCTGTAAATTGTGCCGACAGTGGCTGCTGACGGAGCGCCGATGGCGAGCTTTGCCGGGGTCGCAGTTGTTCCGATGATGATGGTGATGTTTGCTGTGGACGAGTTTGCAGAAGAACTGGAATCCGTTGCCTTAACAGTGAGGGAATAGCTGCCTGCGGTAGTAGGTGTTCCTGTGAGGCTGCATCCACTCAACGAAAGTCCTGCGGGGAGGCTTCCGCTGGTAACAGAGCAAACATATGGAGCCGCGCCGCCTGACACACCAATGATTCCTGTGTATGCCGTACCCACAGTACCTGCAGCTGGCGCGGTGATCGAAAGCGTCGTCGGTGTCGGTGAGGTGTTGTTGGTAAGGATGCTGAGCATTAGCGATGCAGAAGTGCTTGCACCGTTGCTGTCTGCCACCTGCACTGCAAAGCTGGCGGTGCCAGGACTGGTTGGGGTGCCACTAAGTACTCCATTCCGGCTAAGCGCGAGTCCAGTCGGCAAGGATCCCGAAGTAATGCTCCACGTATATGGAGTCGTCCCTCCGCCAGCTTGTACCTGCGCACTATATGCGGTGTTTACGGTGCCCGCGGGCAAGGATGAAGTCGTGATCGTGACCGAAGAGTTGCTTGCACGATGCCGCACGCGCAACGTGCGATGGAGCGCCGTGGCTGTCGCGGCCGCGCTGGCATCGGTTGCCTGGAATGTTACGGGGTAGTCACCATCAACCTTTGGTGTTCCAGAGACCATACCGCTGGAGGCATTGAATTGCAAACCAGTGGGCAGGGAGCCGGAAGCAAGCGATAAACGTGCGGGGTTCGAGCCGCCATTTGTTGATACGGTTGCCGTGTATGGAGTGTCGACGGACGCATCGTTGAGCGTCGCTGTCAGTGTAAGTTCGGGATTGACGGTGACCTCAAACTTGCCGATGGTATCTTCCGTTGCAGCTATGACATGTATCTGTGATGCAACCGTGGGAGGAGCTGTATATAGTACGGAATCATTGCTGGGGACGACTGTTCCGCAACTGGTGCTGCTACATCCTGTCCCGGTCAGAACCCATTTGGCCGAAGCTGGAACAGCCTGTGGAACCTGAACCGTCTGTCCGGCGTTCATGGTAACCGCGGTGCCCGAAGTGGCAGCGATTACGTGATAGCCCGATCCGCAACCATTCACCAGCCCAAGTGAACAAAAAGTCATGGCCAGAAGTACAGCTTTTATTGCCGGCCGGGCAAAAAGTGTTTGTAGGAAATGGTGTGGGGTACTGCGAAGGTGCATTTGCTGACTCCATTTTTGGAAAACAAGAAAGACTTAGGCTTCGCAGGGGGGGCGAAACCGGAGGATATCGGTTCAGTCTGAATATCGTGTGCAAGTAATTGCAATTTCGGAGCCTTTCGCACTGAAAGGCGTAAGTCATTGATTTTGCATACAACGCTTTAGAAATAAGGAACTTATTTCCTCTCCTGCAGCAGTTTTTTCCATGCCACATGGAGTTTTAAGTTGGAGAGGTACGTGCACTGGAACTGAATGGGTGAAAAATTGATCTCAGATTTTCAAGCCGATTGTGCGAGGTATGCGGCGTCCGGTGAATCTGGTCGCCGTATGGCACTCAATCCCGCGGTTTGGTGCCTCTTTTGGTATCGTCTGGGGCGCTGGATCTATAGGCCTCGCGGGACACAGATTTTCTGGATACCGGCTAAAGTGATTCACATTTTCGGTACGACGTTTTTCGAGGCGTTTCTCCAGATGCGCCTGAATGTAAGAGCACACATTGGACCGGGATTGCTGATTGCACATTGCGGCGGCATCACCCTTCATCCTGATGTGGTAATTGGCAGTCATTGCGATCTGGCGCACCATGTGACCCTGGGTACTCGCGGCGTAGGTTCACAGGGGGTACCTCGGCTGGGAAATAACGTTTATGTGGGAACGGGAGCCGTGCTCATTGGTCCCATCGTGATCGGGGACGGTGCGCGCATCGCTGCCAATTCGCTGGTGACCCGCGACGTTCCTGCGGGCACCACGGTCATGGGAGTTCCGGCCTGTATTGTGAAGCGGCGTTCCACGGTGTTCGATGTGCAGGTAGAGGAAGAGTGTCTGATCGATGCCTAACGAACGTCCGCTTCTGCTGTTTGTCGCGCCGTACTTTGCCCCAGGATATTGCGGTGGCGTCGTTCAGATTTACCTGGGGTTGCTGCGTCAGTTCAAGGGCTTTCGAATTGTAGTGGTTGCCGATAACTGGAACGTGAATCCAGAGATCGCGCGCGACTGGGATGATATGGCGGATGAGTCTTTCGGGTTTTCGATGGAACGACTGGACGCATTCGAGTTTCATCTGCCTCAGAATGCACATTCGTCTCTTGCAAAAGCGTGTCTATTACTGCCTTCGCTGCTACGTTTTTTTACTCGCGGAAGAAGGCAGTGGAGGGCACTATGCAAGAAATATACGCCGTCGGTCATCGTGTGTGGAGGTACTTACTCTGCTGGTTGGCTAATGCCAGCAAATCCATCGCATTCCTTGTTGGTGAACTACGTTCATGGCGAAGAACTCACGATGCAGGTAGTACCCGCATTTTTGCAACCGATGATGCGTGCGTACCAGAGGCGTAGTCTTCGAGATGCAGATATGAATATCGCAGTCAGTCGTTATACGGCGGATCTGATCACGCGGATGTCCGATCGCGTGACTGTGCTACCGAACTTCATCGATCATGGTCGGTTCTATGTATCTGGTAGGCGAGAAGAACTCCGCAGTCGTTATGGATGGTGTGATAAGAAGGTGTTGCTTACGGTCGCTCGGCTTGAACCCAGGAAGGGAATTGATCAAGCCCTCCGAGCACTTTCTCATTTAAAAAAATATGGTCGTCTGCAACGTGATTGGCGGTATGTCATTGCGGGTAAGGGAACAGAACTTGCAGCGCTTCGTCGCCTTACCAGCGAGCTCGAACTTGAAAGTGTGGTGGAGTTCCTGGGTTTCATTTCCGATGAAGACTTACCGGGATGTTATGAGGCAGCAGATGTTTTCTTACAACCCAACCGCAATCTGAATGGAGATACGGAAGGTTTTGGCGTGGTTTTTCTCGAAGCTGCAGCCTGTGGTTTACCCGTTATTGGCGGTGTGGCTGGAGGCACCGGCG
Source organism: Terriglobus sp. RCC_193 (assembly GCF_041355105.1). Lineage (NCBI taxonomy): Bacteria > Pseudomonadati > Acidobacteriota > Terriglobia > Terriglobales > Acidobacteriaceae > Terriglobus > Terriglobus sp. RCC_193. Next base: position 456,400 of record NZ_JBFUPK010000001.1, read on the forward strand.
ATGCGATTGATCACGGGCGAAACGGATTGCTAGTGGACAGCGAATCTGTTTCAGAGATTGCAGATGCTATTGCATTGCTTCTGTCGGATGATGAAATGCGCTGCCGATTTCGTCTGCATGGACTTGCATGGGCATCGCACTTCGATATTGAAAAGGGAAGGGTTGGCTTTGAGAAGATACTGTTGCAACTTATGCAACAAAACAAGAAGCCACGAGTTGTATCTTAAAAAGCTCCAACAGCATAGGGCGCTCTGGAAGCTCTCATGCGTCCATCCAGTGTCCAGTTCAATGCAGTAGGGACGCCGCGATGCAGCGCGGGGCTGAGGTCAGCAGGTCGAAAATCTCCATTAGCGGGATTTCGCAGTAAGGGATTCATGATTTGGAAACCTTCTGGAAGATGTGACCGGCCATCCTTACCGGCTTGCAACCACCAGATCAGATTCGCTTCTGCCTGCATTGGGATGGGCCTGCTGTTTGGAGAGAAAAGCGGAATGCCTCCGTCGAGAACGATGATGTTGTTCCGAAGTCTTACACTCTGTTTTGTTGAGCCGCCGGAAAAAGAGATGGCTCCGGAATCCGTGTTTCGCCTGCCTCCACAGCGAAACATCGTGTTGTTGTAGACATCCACTACGCCACTACTTGCAGGGCCAGCATTGGAGCCGCCTTGTATGTGGATGCAGGCGTAATTGGCGCTGCCATCTTGTGGATCCGGCCCCGTGCCGACGTTGTAGAGAAGGTTATTGAAGACCTCAACAGGGCCGGCAGAGGGATTGATCGTTGCGAGATTGATCCCGTCGCAAGCGGTATCGTGAATTACGTTGTCATGGATGTGCAGATCATATTGGTTGCGGCCGGTCCCGGGGTCAGTCGGTGTGGAATGAAACTGTAGACCACGGCATCCGCGCACGTTTGCAATCGTGTTCCATCCGACATCAATGTGATTGCTGTCGGTGCTGAAATACAGGCCGTGATACACCTTCGTTGTTCTTGGCAGTCCGACGTCATGGATGGTGTTGCCAAGAAATGCGATGTCGGAGACCTGAGACATTTCGATACAGCCTGTTGGGCCGAATCCATGCGGACAGGTGAAGTCATTACCGATAATTCGCCAATCATTGGAGTCGGTAACATCCAGAGCCTCTTGATTTCCGATGAAATGAAGTCCTGCAATGACCCAGTGATCGGATGTTCTTTGTACGTTTGGGGTCCTGGCTGCGATGCGTGGACCATCGACCTTACCAATCGTGACGCTGGCACCCGGATACGCGACTACCGCAATAGGATTGTCTTTGTGGCCGCTGCTCATGATGTTCCACGCGGATTCGTAACGATCCAACGCGTTGACGTCTACGCCATCGCGGAGATAAAGAATATCTCCTGCATGTAGTTTGTCGACTGCAGACTGGAGTGTTTCACCTTTCTTTTCCGGATAGAAACGAATGTGCCCTGGTCTGACAACAAGATGGATTTCATTGGATGAAACGCCTCTATCCACGTGGACTATCACCGCCCCAGACTGGGCCGTGCGTGGTAACTGAAAGGTTACTTTGCGCTCAGACCAAATGGGATAAGTGAATGCGCGGTCGCCGCCGATGGTGATGTAGGCGGCTCCACGCGTTTCGCCGAAGCCCCTGCCATAAAGTGTGATGAATGCACCCTGATCTGACTCGCCACCTGAGGAGGGCGCGCTGGTCAGGTCGCTATAGAAGATATGCGGAGGTGATTGCTCTGCGGCAGCCAATCTCGGTGCAAAAAAAAGTGGCAGGAGGAGCAGCGCTCTACAAGGTATCTGCCAGCAACGGTCGGAAAAATAACGCATATTCCAGGTAGCTTTCATCAAAGTTTCCTTCTGGCGACAGAACAGATCCATCCCATACGTTGACGCGCGGGATGGCCAATGGCTCGCTTTCTTTGTGCCAAAGGCCAGGCATTGTTGTGAATCCATAGTGATATCCGCACCTGGCGGTTAGTTCTCGAACGCGTTTGTCTGTGAAGCCGTTTGGATACGCAATCCAGTATTGCTCCGCATGTTCTGGCATCATGTTACGTTGCAGCTTCGTGGAAGACATTGTTAGTTCTGAAGAGACTTCATCGGATGTCAAATGTGTGAGGAGAGCGTGCGTGGAAGTGTGCGATCCGACGGAATGACCTGCTCGTGTCAGCGCGCGCATTTCTTCCCAGGTCATGAGCCTCTCCAATATGTCTGGCTGGAGAATGGTCATAGAGCTTGCGAGATGTCTCTCGGCATTCTGGATGGCTGCGCAAATCGTTTCTGGTCTGAATTGCTTCAACCAATTCAGGAGTACTTCTTCTTGCAGAGCACCAGGCGGTAAAGGTATTCCCTCTTTGTCCACGAGGTGAGCAAACACATCCTGAATGGAGATCGGACTCGTTGAATCGTGCAGCACCCGGGTCAGTCCCAGAGCGCGTTCCGGCCAGAAGGGTTGAGAGTGGCCTGCATATCCAGTTACCGCAAAGAAGCACGCGGATATACCAAATTGTGCGAGAAGCGGAGCCGCGATTGTGAAATTATCGAGCCAGCCATCGTCGAAGGTAATCAACACACGCGGACGCATATTTGATTCTTCCTGATGATAGTTATCTTCAGGTTTAACACAGGTCGCATGTTCGCTGAGATAGTCAAGTAGACTGCGAAAGGCACTTTCGCGAAGAACCATGCCGCGTGGTGAGCGACAGGACTCAATTGCGTCGTCGGGAATAACACGATGCAAAGTCAGTACAAGTGTGGCACCCGACGTACCTATTTTCTGTTTCGCCATTTTCAGTGCACCGGATGTACTGAGAGCTTTGAGATAGGCGTGTCGGAGTGTTTGACGTAAACTCATGCTCATATCAACCTGCATGTGATGTTTCACGTTGTGGTTTCCAGACAGCGTAACGTTGTCCGCGCAGGAATTTCACAGTTCCCCACAGAGCAGCGCCATTCATCACGCAGAAGTACATCGGTAGCGAAAGGAACTTTCCCTTTTGAAGCGAAGGTACGATTGCCACCAGAGCCGCGATGGCATAGAAGGCAAATTGGAGTGCCAAAAGAACGCCATATACAGTGGATGCTCGTAACATCCATGATGATGCGAGCATCCCGATCAGGAAGAGCGGGACAGCATATCGCAGCAGCTTGTGAGAGAAGAGTTGCAGCGCAATCCACGGATGCTTCCATGGTGCAAGCAGCTGGCGCACACTGGCGAGGCCTGTTAAAGCACGTGCAATGACACGGACGCGCATGGAAAATTCTTTGGCGGCATTGTGTCCGACATCTTCCCGGGCTAGCGCTCGCGGTTCAAACTTCACCTTTGCGCCTTGCAGTAGTACATGCATTGGCTCCACAAGATCGCTGATAATACTGGGATCAAGAGGCGTGTATAGACTTCTTCGTACCGCATAGATGCATCCGCAACAGCCGGTGAGGCTTCCTGCAGCTGACTGCATCTCTCGGATTTGGTTGTCATAACCAGCGTAGGCGCGCGAGGCCACTCCTACCGATGAACTGCTGAGGTCGTAGTAGGTATATCTTCCTGAAACGGCTCCTACATTCGGATCGACAAAAGCGCCTGCCAGATATTGCAACGCATCGGGATGGTATTCCGTTGTGGCATCGGAGAAGACAACGATTTCTCCTTTCGCGCTTCGTATGGCAACGTTCTGTGCATTCGTCTTGCCCGCCTGCTGTGGCACGACAATAAGCTCAACGCCTTCCGGGGAAAAGAAGCGGACAACGTCTTCTGTCGCGTCAGTCGATCCATCCGAAGCGACAAGGATCTGCAGCTTCTCCTTTGGATAGTTCAATTCGAGGCACTGAAGGAGCTTTCTTCCGATATTGGCTGCTTCATCGTGGGCACAGATAAGCAGTGTGAGTGTAGGCGAAGTGGATGGTGTGGTTGCGCAATGTTTTCTAAAACGAGTGATCAGGCACAGCAGTGTCGGATACCCAACGTAGGTGTAGCCAATGGCAGTTGCACATGTCCAGAAGAGGATGGACCACGGTGATACATCCGACGCACTAGGTAGCGAGAAGAGCATCGTATACCTCCACGTGCTGCGAAACCATTGCCTGAATTGAGAAATGTGTCTCTACAAGTTCGCGAGCGGCGTTGCCCATATATGTCCGGCGCGTTCTGTCATTTATGAGTGCGACGATGTGATCTGCGGCGGCCTGGTAGTCTTCGTTGGGAACCAGGTAACCTGTCATGCCATCCGTCACCGCTTCAGATGTGCCACCTACATCGGTTGCAACGACTGGAAGCCTTGCCGCCATCGCTTCAATCACTACGTTGGGAAATCCCTCCGTACGCGAGAGTAGGGCGAAGATGTCGGAGTCATGAAGTAAGCCGGGGATGTCTTCCACGTGACCTAGAAAACGAACGCAATGTTCAAGGTTCGATTCGCGAACCATGTTGCGCAGTTCTTGCAAGTGCTCGCGGTCCGTCCAGTCGCCTGCAATTGCAAACATTGCTTTGGAGTGTTGTTGATGGACGATAGCCGCAGCCTTGATGAAGACATCGACACCCTTCCAGGGATTGATATTTGCAATCGTCGTGATGAGGAATGCGTCGTTGGGAATGTTGTGTAGGAGTCGCAGTTCTGAAGCGTGCGGCGAGAGTTCATAACGTTCCAGCGCGACACCGTTGTGCACGATGGAGATTTTCTTCGCTGTGATGCGATCCTTCTCACGATGCCATCGTGCCACTTTCTCCGATACCGCAAAGACATGACTGTATAACGGAGCCAGCAACCGATAGAGCAGGTTATGCTTTGCCGTTCGCAGGATCCCCATATCGCGGCGGCTGGAGCAGATAGTTGTCACACCCGCAAGACGGCTTGCAATGGCGCCAAAGAGGTCTGCACTTTCAAAGTATGTCTGGACGAGGCATACGTTGCGTTCGCGGATCATTTCACGGAGATGGTTCAAGGTTTGCAGACCTTGTTTTGAGAGGCATGAACGTGTCGGCAACACGGTAATCTCATCGACAAGTTTGTAAGCTTCGGGACTGGGATTATCCCGCAGGGTCACGACTGTAACCCTGTATCCACGCTCCGGAAGCGATCGTGCGAGTGCGAACATCATGCGCTCTGCGCCGCCCAGCTCTGTTAGCTGATCAATGATGAACATCACGGATCGCGATTCTGTGGGCCCATGTTTCATACGACGGCATCTCCGTGGACGAGTGGCGGATTCGGTGTGTGCCAGGGATGACGTTTTATAGTCTTCTGCTTCGCTTTCTTAGTTACTGCTGAAGTTTTGGTGCCAGCAATGGAGATGCCACAAAGAGTGCATCCAAGAAGGATCCAAAGGTTGGAATCGACCTGAATAAACATCCACCGATCACCAAAGAAATTGACGATGGTTGCGGTGAGCATCAAGCAGGCAAAGCCAAGTCCCACCAGTGAGAGAAAAGGATCTCTGGCTCGGCTGAATAGTTGCAATCCCGTTCGGGTGAACAGGAGCAGTTGCGCGAGGAAAAGAAGAAGTCCAGAAAGTCCGGTTTCTACCAACATTTTGAGATAGAAGTTATGCGTGTCTTTGTAGGACCCGACACGACCCATTTCCGCATACGTCAGGAAACCGGTTCCAATCAATGGATTGTTTCGGAACATTGTTATGGCGTCCGTCCACAACATCACGCGTTCCTGCGCAGATGCATCCAATGCCGCTGCCTGTCCCGGGTCAGGTTTTGTATAGGTCATGGCGATGCGCTCTTGCACTGCCACCGGAAGTATGGCCTGCCAGGAAACAACGAGCAGAAGAATGGGAATGAAGAGCCAGCGAATCTTCACGACGGCAAGAAAACAGAGGACGAGTGCCAAAGCGAGATAGGCCTCGCGCGAGTATGAAAATAAGATGCATGCGGTGTTTGCGGCCACCACAAGCAGAATGCCGGCACGTATCAATGTCTTACCCTTGAGCGCAAGCAGCGGCAATAGAAAGGCTGTCGCTTCTACGAGGTATGAGGCCAGGCCATTTTCTCCTGCATATCCGAGAGGACCGGCATCCCTTGTTTCCTCGGCATAGTGTGAAAAGTCGCGTCCTGCTGCGCCTCTTAGATAACTGAAATCGACAGCGAGGGCTGTTACGCAGCAGAGTGCAATAATGATGGCGATTTGCTGCCGTGTACGAATGGTTCTGGTGACGGCGACGACGAGCAGCGGCATCACAATGAAGTTCTTGTAATCCACCAGGCGCACATCACTGAACCACAGGGGGAAGGATCCACCCAGAAAGAAAGCCCCGCGCCAGAGCGACAGATAGTAAAAGCCGCACAACAGTCCAAGGAATGCGAGGACTGACGTTCGACGCAGCAAAGGTGCTTGTGGGCGGAGAACGCTGCCAAGCAATGCGCAGAGAATTAGAATATCTACGATATTCGCGCCAAGGGGGAATGCATGCAGGTGATAACGCGTTGTCTGCAGGGGCAACAGGACCGAGAGAAGATACACACCAATCTCAGATCGCCACAGGATCGTAGCGAGAGCTCCTGCGATAACTGCGGAATACATGGCGATTGCACGTATGCTTGATAGTGCATTGGGTGTGGCAGCTTCCAGAATCATTCTGCACCTCCATCTCCCGTTGCAGCGGTCGAAGGAACTCGCACCTGCAAAATCGTGCCGATGGATAGCCGAGCGAGGGCTGGTTTTATGACTTTTCGGAAATCTGTCGACATAGCGAAGAGGCATCCAACGAAGATGCCACTATATGCGGCTGCTCGGCCCAGCAACTGCGCGATAAGCCATCGTGAGTGAATGAAGGTGGGCAATGGGTAGGCGCATAGCAGCGTCACGAATGCACTGATAGCTAGAGCCGGATTTATGTGCAAGGGAAGGATTGTCCGGTTCACGATCATCAGGGTTACAACCATGACTGCGTAACTGAGGAAGGTCGCGGCCGCAGCACCCATCAATCCATAGCGAGGAATCCAGAGGAAGTTGGCGGCGATGTTGATCACTGCTGCTACGACCACGATTGTGGCGAGCAGACTGGTGCGCTTCTGTAGGACGAGGCCGACATTGAAGAAGATGTGTAGTGCATAGACCATCAGTGCTGGCACCAGCACTTTGAGTAATCCTTCTGCACCAGCGAACCGGTTGGATGCAAGGAATACAAGAGCGTCACCTGCGCAGAGCGTTGACAATCCGACAATGAACAACGCGATCACCGCAAACCATGAAAGTGCAAGTGAAAGGAAGCGCGACGCGGCTTCTTTACCTTCTTCATTCCAGAGGCGCATGTAGATAGGGAAGAGTGCCAGGTTGAGCGGTGTCATGAGGACGTCCTGTAGATAACCAGAGATGCTGTAGGCCGCTGAGTACAGTCCCAGAGAATGGTCGCCCATGTAGCGCTGCACGATGATGCGGTCCGCAGAGTCCAATACAAGACTGGAAAGTTCGTAGGCGATGAGAGGCATGCCGAACATAAGACTGGTCCGGATGAGATCCCAGTCGATAGCGGATGGATGGATCAGGCTACGACGCAGAACATCGCCCAATTGGATCGCAATTACAAGAGCCTCGGCTGCCATCGTTGCAATGACCACAAGGAATGCCCTGTGTTGACCGGCAATGGCGAGTGCAATGAGGCCAGCCATGATTGTGACCTTGGTCATTACTTCAACGATGGTATGAAGGCGGCTTCTGCCTTCATTTCGCAGGAAGCTGAGAAGCATGGACTGGATTGTCCGAAGTATGACTGCAATGGGTGCAAGTAGCAGGCAATGAAACAATTGTGGGTCTTTACGCAGCGCCGAACTACTAAACAGCACGGCCAGGTAGATTGCTGAAAAAAGCAACGATGTAATGGCTGGCCCGATGAGCAGTGTCGAATAGAATCTTCGCTGCCCTGCGATGTCTGACTTTGTTGTGTCATAGAAGCGTGCCGCGGAGTATTGCAGGCCACATTTTGAAAGGACGACAAGTAACAATACGAGCCGGAAGGTTAACGACAAAATGCCGTATTGAGCAACAGGAAGGACGCGCGTAAGAAGTGGGAACGTAACGAACCCAAGAAGGATGAGCGACCCGCGGCCGATGAGATAGTTCCCGATATCACGGATGAAGTTCGGTTTGCTGGTCATTGTTGCCCCCGTTGGTCTATGGGGAAACAACCGAGGCCGTGCACTGCCGGGTCGCGCAATACGAGAAAGTCTGGTGATTCGTATACCACCTGGAAGCGTGGGTCGGCGGGAGCTGATGCAACCAGTGCGCGATAGGCTGTTTCGTACTCGGCGGCTGCATTGATGTGCTTCCAGTTCTTGTCGAGTACCAGGTACTCATAGACCGGATGGTGATATTGATAAAGGCGATGTGTCTGATAGAGGCAGTCGCGATTGGCAACGGCAGGAAGCATGTAGCGCGGGGCGGCGAGAGAGGCCTCCGAAGGAATCATTGCGGCAATCTTGTGCGCTTCTGCATCCCACGGTTGTTTGGAGATATCGTCGAACTGCTCCTGTCCGGTGACGAAGGCTAGCGTCGCCACGGTTAGCGCAAGGGTGATCAGAGGGGCAACGCGAGAACCACCGAGACGAAGCCGCGTTATGCGCGCCAGCTTGCTCTTGCTATTGGTGGAGAAGAGAAGTGCAGCGATGAACAGGACCGTTGCCGGAACTACTGAGTACTGTGCATAGATAACGGTGGTGATGCACTTGCCTGCGCCGGCCAGAAGGTTGATGGCCAGGAAAGGGAATGACGCGATAACGAGAGAGCTACCGAATGGCAGGAGAAGCCCGGTGGGCGTCAGAAGCTGTTTGAGATAGACCATATTGTTTCGCGTGAAAAGTGTTGTTTGCGGGCTGCTGCAAACGTGAGTGAGCATTTCCGCAGGTGACGCTCCCAGATGGCTAAAGCAGGCATCGGTAACGAACGACGCACCATTCAATGCATGAGGCAGCACCACTTTATAAGAGAAAATACCCCATACGAAGCCTGCAATCAGCGGCGTTACGGTCCAACGCAGTGACTTACGCTGAAGTAACGCGACCACTGCGAGACACACCGCGAAGAGTGCCAGATCTTCCCTCACCATCAGTGTGAAGAAAAGACTGACTGCGAAGGGGCGAAATTTCCCTTCGAGGTAGTAAAGAATTGTGAACAGCACGGGAAGTGCTGCGAAGCTCAGGGGGTAGAAGTCAAAGACCGATTGATACAGGATTACTGGCACAAGCAGAAAAGCCACTGCCCAGAGGCGCGCCGCTCGACCGGAGGTGTACAACATCGCAATGCGGAATACGGGATATGCACACGCGATCATCGCGATATTGCGAAGGAGCAGAAGAGTTATGGGACTTGGGAAGACTGCATAAAACGGAAGAAACAGGAACATGATAGGCGAGTTGTGCCCAGCGAAATCTGTCGTAACCGTGTGCGAATAGAGTAAGTCCTGCAGCAGCGAACCCCAGAATAAGTGCCCGTGCAGTGTGGTGTGCATGATCTGTGCGAAATAGGCGAGATCCTGCCCGACATATCCGAACACCAGGTACTTCTGAATCGCGAAGTAAGTAAGTCCGGCCAGAAGGATGATCGCTTCCAGGACTGGCCAGTGTCTTTTGTGACCTGCTTCGTTCTCCAGTGATTCGCTTTCCTGAAGGGTGTCATGGAAGAGTGTGGCCCAGAGGCCCAGGAAAATTGTGAGCAATAGAACGGAACGTATGGCGGGCGGACGAACCCTGCCCATGTATTCCGGAATGAAGAAGAGAAGAAAAACAAATGCTGCTGCGCAACGAGCGAGTTCCCTCTGTAGCGTTGGGGATGTTGTTTTGCGAACGACCAGGGCGAGAGTAGGGCTGAACGCAAGCAGTGCGAATGTTCCGGCAAAGATAAGGCCTGCCAGCAACGCACCGGTGGTGCCATGAGAGCGAAGAAAAGCAAGCCAAATCCAGATGCAGAGCGAGGCGGCGCCGAGAGCGACCGGCGTGATGATTGCCGGTCGCTCGCGGAAGTTATTCGCTCCGTTGCGGATGTAGTCTGTCGCGAGAGTTGAGGTCGACATTGTTGTAGAGACCTTACTGTTGAACAACTACATTGCTGAAGGAGATGGGTTGTGAAGAGACATCGAGTGTGATGGCACCCGAAGTTAAGGTGCTGTCCGTTGTCGAAATGATCAGAGTATTGTCGTAGTAGACCCGAATCTGATTGCCAGCGAACTGCATGCGTACTGTGTGTTTGTTTGTATCGAGCAGCATGGTGGGTGCCTGCCCCAGGAGGGCCAGGCCTGAGGAGTCGATCGCCCATCCCGTGGAGCGCAGGAGCTTGATCGTGTTGTCCGCTGGATAGAGCCAGACTGCGTAGGCTGCACCAGTCGTTAGATTGACACGTCCACGAATGCCACCCGGATAGTTAGAAAGATTGCTGAGTTTGACGTCCACCGACAAGGTGTAGTCTGTCCAGCTTTGGCTGCCGGCGTATTGCTGAGTATGGCCACTACCGTTGTAGTTGAAGGATCCATTGGCTACGCTCCAGTTTGAAGCGTAGCCCAGCGGTGATGGCGTCCATTGCGTTGAGCCGGACGCGAAGTGATCCTGGAACAGAAGATTGCCGATGCTGAGTGTTATAGGAACAGTAAGAGCGGCAGTGGCATTGGTCGAGCTCAAGGTAATATTTCCCACTGTCGTACCTGCTGCGAGTGCTGATGTGGACGGTGTCAGAGATAGCGTTCCAGGAGCAGAGGCAGATGCGGGTGAAGGAGTGAGCCAGGAGACACTGCTGGACGCAGTCCATGCCATTGCCCCCGTGCCTGTGTTTTGGACGGACAGGGTTGCGGCAGTGGGCGACGTTCCAGCCGGACTAAACAGATAGAGAGAAGAGGGGACGGCGTTGATGGTGGCGGTGGGTTGAGACGTCACCGTAAACGTGACGGGAATTTGTACCGCGCTGCCACTCGATGGTGTCAGTGTCAGTGTTCCCGTATAGGTGCCCGCATTCAGACTTGCAGCGCTGGCGGTGACCGTGACTGTGGCCGGTGTAGAGGTTCCCTGTGCCGGCGCCGCAGTCAGCCAGGCCGCGTTGGTTGACGCGACCCATGACACGCTGTTGGGCGAGGACGTAAGGCTGACGGTTTGTGCCGGTGCAGATGCGCCCGGCGTTGCGTTGAAGGTTAACGATGTCGGAGATGCCGTTGCAACGGTTGATGAAGTAGCGGCATTAGAGACCACGACAGAGTTGTAAAGCACCACCTGATTGGATGGGTCCAGGGCTACCACGCCGGATGTATATGTGGAGTCTGTTGCGGTGAACAGTTGTGCTCCATCCCGCGATACCGTCAGCGCGCTGCCGTGCATCGATAAGAGATACGTATGTGGGTTCGCATCAAATACTAACTGGTTATAAGTACCGATCAATGTGTAGCCGTTCGAGATATTCCAGTTGACTACCTTGTATAGATTCACTGTATGGTCGGCGGGATAAAACCATAGCGCATAACCAGAACCGTCGACTGGGTTTACTCGAGCACGGAAACCACCCGGGTAGTTTGAGACCGGCATGGTCATATTGATTGCCAGGTCATAGTCTGTCCAGCCTGCATTGCCCGCATAGATGGGAGCGATACCGGCTCCGTTGTAGCGCAATGTAGATCCCGTGCTGGACCATCCGGAGAGACCGCCGAGTGGGGATATCGTCCAAGAATTCAGGTTCGAGGTAGAGATGGTGATTGGAGCAGCGGTGACCGCAAATGTAACCGGGATCAGGAGGGTAAGTGATGGCGCTGTGGACGAGACAGTTACTGTAGCGCTGTAAGTTCCCACCGCGAGCGAACCAGCGCTGACAGAGAGGTTCATTGTTCCTGGTGTTCCTCCGCTGGCAGGTGACATGTGCAACCATGATGCACTCGTGCTGGCGGTCCAGTTCACATTGGTGGTACTTGGGTTTGTGATGGAGACCGACTGGGATGCTGATGACGTGGTGGTACCGACCTGCTGGCTAAAGGACAGTGAGGTGGGGCTTGCGATTAAGGAGGATGTGTTGGGGATCACGGTCAGCGATACGTTAACAACATAGGGGCTATAAGCGGCTGTCGAGGAACTTACTGTGAGTGTTCCTGTGTAGGTGCCTGCCGCCAGACTGGTGCTGTTGACATTTACTGTGACCGTTGCGCCGGACGATCCGCTGGCTGGTGTGGCACTAAGCCACGATGTGCTGCTGGTTGCCGTCCAGGTATAGGTTCCTGAACCGAGGTTTGCCACCGTGATTGTCTTCGAAGCAGGAGAGCTTCCAGCGCTTGCCGAAAAGCTTAACGATTCAGGCGATACCTGCATTGTTGGTGGTGCCTGATTTGCGAAAGTATAAGTGCCGCCATTGCTAAAACCGGGAACGGAAAGAAGCCGGCCTTCGTCATCTCCGTAGAAGATGTAACTCTTTGTCGGGATGAGATGTCCATCTGCATCGGTGGCCGATCCGGTAAAGGTGAGGCTGATGGTGGAGGGGGTAACAGAACCACTTGCCAGCAGAGAATGATTGCGTGCGCGCAAATAGTCGCCCATGCCGTCCATGAACTGGTGGGTCCCTTTGTTGGCGCTGAACCACTGGGAGAGCTGCGTAATGAAGCTCTGCCGGTCTGCCGTAGTTGACTGGTCAAGATTGCTTCCGTCATGGGTATAGATCTGAACGGGCTCCATGCCTGACCAGAAGTGCCACATATAGTATTCCCATTGATTCAGGCTCTGGGCCACAGTGTAGCCATTCGCTGTGCTTGGCCATAGCGCGTCAGGCCGTGTGAAACGGCCACCGGCCTGTCCGACCTGCGAACCAAAGGAGAAGAAGGTCTGTGCAGGCTTACCAGCAACGCTGTGGACTACCAGGTCATCCGCGAAGAAGAAGGGGAATGTCTCCTCGTAATCAGTCGGATATACCGGAGGCTGTTCATAGATACGGAATGGTCCAAGCGGGATACGTTGCGCTGGTGTCTTTGGATAATTGAAGTAATACGTTCCTGGGGCCTGGGGAGACGTGATGTAACGAAGTCCAAGGCTGTTCCACATCTCGTAACCCGAGTTATCGGAGATATCCCAGTAATGCGCAACCATGGAGCGGCCGAATGTGGGAAAGGTATCCGTGCCACCCTGGCCAAGTTTCCATGTCAGAGCAGACGCTATGTTGGCTTGCCATTGGGCATCCGTGTTTGGCACAGTCAGATTCCAGTACAGGTCGCCACCAGAGCCATATGCCAGGCCGTGAGGGGAGGTATGCAGGTAGTTCGAGTTGATCGCGCTGATCATCTGCGCGCGTTCGCCACCCGCGGTTGCAAGAGAACTGAGTTGCATATTGAGCTGCGGCATCCATGGACCGCCTGTGCCGTCCGAAGCCACCGTGCCAGTCAGGCTGGTATTCCACATGTCGGGGATGCGTGACATGACACCGGGTTCGTTGTCATCCATCTGGATTGCGGCAATTCGCGGATATCCACGCAGCACGAATGGCTTACGTGCCGCCCAAACCACGCTTCGCCAGAACAAGTCATCGACGCCCTGCACAAATCCAAATCGATCTGCGTGCAGATAGTCGTATGTCGTGAAGTCGACGATTCTTCCTCTGCCGTATGTCGTCGCGAGAATCAGAGGATCGGTTCCAAGCTCTGCGACAACGGTACCTGTAGCCCCCGTCAAAATTGTCGCATTGGATGCGATCGTGGTGGTTCCATTGCCGTGATAGTTGTAAGTGATGTCGCCAGCAGGATCATTCAGCCAATGCCGTTGCAGGGTAGCAATGTAATGAGGTGCAGAGCCGCCCACCTGTACCGCTGCGGGAATAACGATGCTTGTTTGATCGAAGCCGAGTGTGGCGCCCGTTGCGTGAAACATGGTCTGAATATGTGTCTGTGTTCCGATAGCAGTATCGCTATCAAGATTTACGAAACCCGTTCCATTACCGACGGCTGCGACGATCGCATTCTGCCATGCCATACTCGGATTCAGTCCGTTATGCGCGGCGATGATGAGCTGTGATGCGGATAAATCCATCGCTGCCGTCTGGCTGATATCGATAACCTTATAAGGAACCTGCAGGTGCACGAGATATCTTTCCGGTCCCATCTGGTATGTGCCGGGAGTTGTGCTGCTGGTGTTGTATCCGGTTGTGTTCGCGGAATTCACAAGCACAACAACGGTAAGGTCCTGGCTCTGAGCCTGCGCAAATGGCATCAGAAATAAAGCGCCTGTTAACAGCAGACTGCAGAGAAGTAGGAAGCGAAGATAGCGGAGACTCTGGTATAGGAACATATCGATTTCCTTGCAAGACAGAAATTAGGAAGTTACTACTTTTGTCCGTATGAATCTGACAGCAATGTGTCGTTGTAGATCACAAAGTTGAGCCGTTCGCCCAAACGCTCTGCGGCGCGTTCCAACATCGCCCGTGGTGTTCCGCGTTCGCGGACAACCATTAGCGCGAGGTCTACCCTGGGTAAGATTTCTTCCACGTCCGATACCGCGAGCACCGGAGGGCCATCGATGATGACCCAGGAAAAGGTTTGGCTTGCCCACTGAATCAACTCGGTAAGTTTCTTTGACCGCAGCAGACGAATGGGGCGCGTAGCAGGCTTATTTACTCCCAGGTAAAACAATGGAAGTTCATGCAAACGCCGCACCGCGGAAAGCCCTGATATTTCACCTAATAAGACATCGTTTAGATCGTGCGGAGGGTTCTCCGGCATGTAGCGATGCAATCCAGGTCTACGCAGGTCTAGTTCCAGCAACAAGGTGCTGTGTCCGGCTTCGGCAAGTGCCCACGCAAGATTGTTCGCGTTCATGGTCTTGCCGTCGCCAATGCCTGGGCTGGTCAGCAATACAGTGCCACCCGCCGGGCGCAGATTGCTGAGTCGCCGCTGCATCAGACGAAACTGTTCCGAGGCTGCCCCGTATGGATCGACATGAAAGACAGAGTATTGCTGCGTTCTGTCGGCCCCGCCAGCCTCCAGAAGGGGGATGCTATCCAGATATTCTTCGTCATCAACGTGGAGAAAATCATGTGAGATAGAAGCGATCTCTGAATCGTCGATTAACTTCAATTCACGGCGCGTGTGTGTTACGGATTCGTGTTTCAGGGAAAGCGAAATCATTATTGACCTCCCAGCAGAAAGCGTGATTGTGGAAGGCCCCTGCGGATCACAGGAACGTTTTGCATTCCAGGCGTTGTTCCCAGCAACGGAATATCAGGCAGACAATCCCGCAGTTCAGTTTCGGACTTCACAGTGTTGTCAAGGGTTTCAGCAAGTAACGCGACTCCGATCCCGGAGACGAGCGAGAATAAAAACGCGGCCAGGAATAGGGGAATGCGCTTGGGGCCAACTGGGGCTTCGGGGACACGTGCCTTGTCCAGCATGGTGAAATTACCGCTCTGTTGCTCTTGCTGGAGTTGTGCAGCCATCTGTGCTGAGTAGGTCTTTTCCAGCAGGGCGCGATAGTGATCGCGGGCCGTACCGTAATCGCGAAGCAGTTGTGAGACTTCTTGTTCGCGTACAGGCGCAGAGTCAATTCTGGATTGATATCGGTTGATAGAGCCCTGAATCTTTCGCTGTTCGTCCTGGAGACGATCATGGTCGCGGTGTATTAGTTGCAGTCGTGGATTTGCGGTATTTGTCGAATCAGCTGTCGCCAAAGGGGTAGGGTCAGATGGCAAGGACGCGATTTGTCCATCCAGAGAACGGATCTCAGCTTCCTTCCTTCCTACATCCGGAAAACTATCCGTGTAGTGCTTGCGCAGTTCGACTAACTCTGTCTGCGCTGCATATTTCTCCGTCATTAGTTTTTGCCGCACAGATGTAGAGATAGATGGCGTGCGCGGTGATCCTGTATCTGGCAGCGATGAGGTGAGGAGCGCCTCATGGTCCAGACGGCTTTGCGCTTCTGTATTTGCCTGCAGTTCCACTTGCAGACGCGACAGTGTCTGCATGTTGGCGTCCAACTGATCCGGTAGCTCTCCGAGGTGCTTCATCTTGTAGCTACGGAGTTGTTCTTCCAGGTCATCCAACTGTGACTTTGTCGTTGTTAACTCATTCGCAAGGAATGTGGTGGTGCCTTTTGCTTCCTGCTCACGATCCTGCAGGTTCCACGATATGAAGGACTCTGCAAGACGATTGGCTACATTTGCTACTTCCTGTGCGGAATCGCCGGTATAGCTGAGTGTGAAAGCGCTCAGTCCTTCCGAGTTGTGCTTCAGTTCGATGCCGATGTTCTTGCGCATCCGCTTGATTAATTCGTCATGGCTCACCTTGTCTCGCAGATTGGAGAAGAGATGAAGTTCGTCCATGATGGTTTCCAACCGGGATGAACTGAGTATCTGCTGGCTCAGAGTGTTCAGGCGTTCACTGGCATCCATGGTTGCGATGCTGTTCACGTACTTGTCTGAAATACGCTGCGGATTCACCAGAATCTGTGTTTCAGATTGGTAGACATCCGGCATTTGCATCACGTAGGTTACTCCCGCCGCAAGCACAGCCACGGCGACGAAGAGGATGAGTCGATAGCGATACCGAATCGCACTCAGCAACGTGTGGATACCACTGAGCGGAGACCTGTGTTCATCGGCCATAGCGCCCTCCATTTTGTTTTTGCCAGGTGAAGGCTACGAAAAAGACCGTGCGCGCCAGGTCCGCAACGGGCGTCGTGCTTGCAGGAGCGGGACCTGTCACCGATCGTTGAAAGCGACGTGCCGTGAATGTCCATTCCGCATTGTTTGAAATGGGGCGGTGAAGTTCGACAGACACGAAGTAGCCACTCAGATCTGTGCTTTGAGCCGACGTAACTCCACCGTGGTAACTGGTGTATCCGCCATTCACAGCTGCGACGAATTGCCGAGGATTGCCTACTTGCATTCCACCGAATCCTGAAGTTTCCCATAGAGAGCCAGCGACGTCACCATTGCCACGCTTGCGGCTGGTTCCAACGTACGCACGCCGGCCGCGCACGCTCTGCGCTGAAAGCAATGCCTGATATTGATAGTTTCCAGTGCACTGTGAGGAACCAAATGCTGGACCTATCCCGCCGTCGAGGCGGACAGCGCTTGAAAGTTGCATCGTAGCGAATCCCAGCAACGATGAGGTGGTGCAACTGCCGGAACCGTAATATTGCTGCACGCCATCTGCACGCACGCCAATCAGAAAGGCTTGACTCAAATACTTTCGAACGGAGCCTGTGACGTTATACTGACGAGTCGATGGCGCAGCGCCAAGGAAGTTCTGAAAACTTACATTGGCGCCGAGAGAGAAAGCCTGGCTTTCAGAGACCTGATGGTCGACCACACCCGAAACATACTGACGCAATGTGTTGCCCGTGATTACACCAGCAAGAACACTGTTGTTGTCGATCGACGTCGTGTTGACAGCGGCCAGGCTTAAAGAGCTGCTTGCCCGTGCGGAGTCTGCGCCATAGGCATTTGCAGCGTTCACTCCCCAGGTGGTGTTCCGGGAAGGTGAATGCGTGAGGTTCAACGTTGTCCATTGATATTGCTGCATATCAAGTCCGCTGCCGGGGAACAACTGGAATGTGGCGTCATGGCGCAAGGATAAGTAACTCGTGCGACTTCTGCGGGCCATGCCAAGGGTGCCCTGAATGTTGCTGAATTGCGACGAAACGTCAGGAATATTGTTTACAGCTGAATCATGACCATAGCTGGCGGAGACGCCAAGATTCAGATCCGAGCGTTCGCCCATAGAGACATTCGAACTGATCCAGGACGGCTTCAGCTCTTGTGATTCCACCTGCTGCTGTGTGCTGTTCGTTGCAGCAACCAGATTGCGATCCTGTGCCAGCAAAGGGATCGGAGCGCAGAGCAACGCACTGATCGTAATAAGCATGGGCTTTGAAATAATCATGGGATCACCACGGTGTCGCCAGGACTCAACGTAAGATTGTTGCCGCCATCTTTGGATTGCGTCATCGCCTTGTAGCTCAACAGGTGCTCGTCGCGCTTACTGTTAGAGCGAATTACCTGAATCTTCTTGCGCGATGCAAATTCTGTCAGGCCGCCGGCTTGTGCGATGAGCTGGAGCACGGTGATGGGAGTATTGAGGGGATATGCTCCTGGCCTAGCCACTTCGCCCGTGATGTAAACCATTCGGCTGTGGATCTCAGAGACAGTGACTGTCACGCGTGGCTCAACGACCATGGACTGCAGACGCGTCTGTACGATCTCTTCCACCTGTGATGGTTCTTTGCCGATTACCTGAAGGTCACCCAGGAGTGGAAGGGATATCTTGCCATCGGGACGCACAACGACGACCTGACTGAGATCCTTTTCTTTCCAGACCTGCACATTCAACACATCACCGCTACCGATGGTGTATTGCGTGGGTGTAACAGCCGAATGTGCATCTGCTAATGCCGTTGTCGATACTGCAGACTTTGTTACATTCGTAGTGGCCTGTTGGCCATTGCACCATACTGTGCAGAGCAGGAGCGGCGGTATATGTAGTGCGCTCCACCTTATTTTCCGCTTCGAGTCCATAGCCCTTGTCCTTCCCATGCCAGTAAAGAAGCAACCGGAAAGCCAAAGTGTTTTGCTTCAAAAGTGGCCATTTTGGGGCTTTCATGGAGTAAGGAGAAGGCGAACAAGTGAAAGGTATGCAAGTGTCTGCACACTTCCTTTCACTTGTTTGGCACTAGTTCCCGATAGACGGAAAGCGTCTGTTTTGCGATTACGTCCCAGCTCGTGTACAGCTCGCGGTTACTTGCAGAACCGGAGGCTAAGGTGCGATACATCGTCTGTGTCTTGGGATCTCCGGATAGGCCCAACAAAAGTGTGTGGAGTACTTCGACGAGAGCGTTTACGTCTCCAGGAGGAACGAGGAGAGCGTTTTCCTTGTGGCGAAGAAATTGTCGAAATGGCGCCAGATCCGAGGCGATGATGGGTTTTCTGTAACTTAGCCCGGTCAGGAGTGCGCCACTGGTCGTGATCGCACGATAGGGATAGACCAGAACATCGGAAGCCTGGAAAAGGAGCGGTAATTCCGTAGTCGTGATGTAACGAATCTCCGTGCGAACGCTGTCAGACAGATGTTTCGCAGCCCCGTTCACTAGAGTTACTTCAGTTGTCGAACCGGTCCCGGCGATGAGTAATAGGGGTTTGGTCGCAGTGTCAGGCCAATCATGCATGCATCGTTCCCATGCCTGCAGCAGCAGGTCCAACCCCTTGTACGGAGCCATGACACCTTGCCAGAGAACGACCGGCCGGTCGCGTTGGATGCTCAGGCTGGCTCGTGCTAAACATTGCTCGTTCTCTGTTTCCGGAGGGGCTTCAAACAGTGGCCCGTGCGGAATGACGGAGATATTGCGAGCGTTGACTCCGAATTGTTTTATTAATTGTTCCGCTACATCAGGCGAGTGGCAGATAAGCCGATCCACGGTCGTATAGAGCCGTTGATAGGTGGCTCGCAGTGTATTGCCACTGTCATGTGGCAGAAGATTATGCACGGTGTGCACCACCGGTACGCCACAATGCTGTGCGCATGCGATGGTACGAAAGTCATCATGAACCCCATGATTGAGTGCAGGCAACTGCTGCAAGTGCAGAACATCCGGACGCGCCACAGAGGAGTGCTTTAATTGCCATCGCAGCGTCGCAGAGTTTGCCATGGCTGCAAGGAGTCGTGCTGCTTTTCTGGCGGGAGAGGGCAGTTTGTTTGCATGATGAAATGTAAACGGGCCAGGACATGATGCAATCCCCTGGCTTTTGAAGTATGCCGGTTCGCCTGCAATTTCGGAAGAGATGAAACGAACGGATGCCCCGTTGTTAAGTAGTGCTTTCACAAGAGCGGCACTATACCAAGGGGTAAAGCAAAATGCATCGGAGAGCCAAATACTCCAGTTGCGATCCAGTTGTGCCACATCGGATCCAGATGGTGATGACGTAAGCGCTGGTGCAATCATGCCTGCATATCCATGCGGTTGGCGCGCGTCAGATGTCGTTGGGGGTGATGACTGGACGCGACAGTGCGGTAAACCTTTTGGTATTCGGCAGTCATCATCGCGACATCGAATTGTGATATCGCTTTTTGTGCCGCTCTGCGCTCCAGGCTTTGCCGCAGAGCCTCATCTTGCAGCAGAGCGAGGATTGCATCTGCAAGCTTCTCCGGACTGTCAGGCGGCACAAGCATTCCAGCATGGCCGTCTTCGAGTAAGCGAGGAATCTCACCCACCGAGGAAGCGACAATCGCCTTGCCTGCAGCCATCGCTTCCAGAATGGCCAAAGGCATTGCCTCGATGCGCGACGGCTGGACAACGATGGTGCATAGCTTCAAAAAATCTGCCGTGTCGTCACAAAACCCTGGCATGTGGAACGAGGCGGTTACGCCTAGTTTCACGGCCAATACTTCGAGTCTTTCTCGCTCTGGTCCCTCTCCCGCGATGCAGCAGTGCAAGTTCGGATATTGGTCGAGGACTCTTGGTAATGCCCAAAGTAAAACGTCAACACCTTTTTCTTTGGATAGACGCGAGAGGCCTCCGATGACAAGCGGCTGACCGTGTTTGGTGTGATTGCTTGAGCCTTGGTACTTTGCGACATCGATACCATTCGCAATTACGCGGATACGGTGCACGCCATGGTGCCGAAGTTCAGCAACGACGCCTTGAGAAACGGCGATCACGGTGTCGAACCATCGCAAAAAAATCTGATCCAGAGCAGCATATTTCTGCAGAGCGGCGGTACGCTTCGTCCAGTTGTGACATGTCGCAACAATGGCACAGCCTGCAAGCCTTGCGCCAAGAAAACCGTAGATGTTGGCTTTGTAGCCGTGTGTGTGCAGAACATCAATGTGATTGATCTTCAGGAAGTTTGCCAGATCATGAACCGCGCGCCAGTCCCAGCGCCCGCGGCAACGTAAACTCCAAACCGGTATTTTGCTTTGATCGGCCTCGCGAACAACCTGTGCGCATGACGCTCCGTCTGCATTGAACAAGCCGAGGTAGACCTGTTCGCCGGCCTGATTCAATGAGCCTGTCAAGAGATTAACCATTCGCTCTGCGCCATAGAATCCCGAACTGGAGACCAGCTGTAGTACTCGCATACTGCCTCCTAATTCGGTGTGGCCCGGAACAGATGGAACCACAACCTCTGATACGCCTGATCGCCCAGCAGACGCTTTACGCTGTTTCGTGCCTGATACATAGAGTGAATCCTCCGCACCGTCATCCAGTCACCACTGGAATAGCCGTTGATGACGCGCAGACTCGTTCGGCGCTGTATGGCAAATCTGCCAATGACGGCTGGCGTCCGTAACTCGTCCATGTTGATTGCAGGCCGATAAAATCCAGGTTCCGAGGTATATACCGTTTCGTATCCAGCCAGTGCACATGCCCTCAAGACCTCCTCATTCCATCTGCCACCAGGCATGGAAATGGATGTCACCGATATACCCAATCGATCTTCGAGCGTGTGGCGCGATCCAGCCAACTCTTCGTACATGGCAGATGCACTGCAGGATGTGAGAAATGCGTGCGTCGCGCTATGTGATCCGATTGTGTGCCCCCTGGCTGCGAGTTCGCGAATATCTTGCCAACTCATGAAGCCGCGGCGCTGACCAATCCATGTGCTCGGTAGAAAAAAGTGACCGTGAAGGGCCGTGAATTCCAGAAGTGGAGCTGCAAATCGAAAGTTAGAGTAGTGCCCGTCATCGAATGTGATCACGAGAGATTCGGGGCTATCGTTGACCGAATGACGCATGGTCCACAGATGCTGTAAGAAAAGCTCTGGCGTGATGCAATACACGTCATTCACATTTAGGCTGTGAATTTCGTGATACGCAAACGCACGTATGGGAGCGTCTTCCATGTGGACGGTCGTGTTCATGCTGTGCCGTCTCCTACACTCTGGTTTGATATAGACGGTTTAGGGATAGCAACACGCACGCGGTTCAGACGATCCAGGATCATGGAGCCCAGAATCAATCCTCCAGAAAGAAGAAAGAGGCACAGTGCCGGGCTGCGGTTGAGTATGCCATCCAGCAGGTGAAACAAATTTTCAAAGAGCAATGTCATGCTGTACATGCGGCACGCACCCCCTGCGTCTTCGTAAACACCGAAGGTATTTGAACCACATCTGCAGTATGTTCAAGCTGTCGAACGGCCGGAATGTCCTGCATGAGCGCGTCGCATGTTGCTTCGGCAATGGAGGTCATCGCATTGTTGTTGAGCGTGTTGTTGATGATCTGCGCGGTGTTCGCTACATAGACTCCGGCGACTGGTGTGCGGGCTGGCGGGGCGAGTGTCGAATAGTCGATCGTTGGTACGGGCTGAACATCTTTCTGCCGAAAGACGAATCGGCTTTCAATATCCTCTTCCTGCAGGTCGGGAAAGATTCGCTTGAGATCTGGCTGAATGTGCGCCCATATAGCATCATCGCTCGCCCCAAAGAGCGGATCAGAGGGTGAGGTGTATCGCGGAAGATAGACGAGGTGTCTTCCGTTTGTTTCCTGTTCTGGATCGATCAGGTTAGTCATTTCAATGACACCTGTGAATCCGATCTTCTCCGTAACATTCGTCACATAAAACGACGAGAGCTTCCGTTTCAGGACCAGCACCGTGCACACGATGCCCAGATACATCACCTGTCCCAGTCGCTCTTTGTACAGGTGATCTTCCACCTGGAGCAGCGAGGCGATAACGCGATTGGGGGTTGTAAGTACTATGCCGTCGACATAGATATCCCTATGTCGCGCACGAATCAGCACGCCTTCGCCCGGGACATCGTTTCTGCCTGGGCCAATGCTTCGAATATCGACTCCAAGGCTCGTTTCACCGTGCAGGGAATTGACTGTCTGTTGTAACCGCTTGAAAAGCGTTCCGTAGCCTCCATGCAGATAGCCAAGCCGTTCCTGTGTTCCGGGGCCTTTCTCGCGCGTGGAAGCAAGTCTCACGATGGTTCCCCAGAGGAATGCGGCAGACGCATACTTGCGCAGTTCACCCAGCTTGCACCGCAATAGTGGTTCCCATACCTGGGAGTAGACCTCTTCCCCGAAAATGCGCCTCGTCCATTGGCATAGCGGAATGCCTTCCAGCTTGCGCCCGTTCTTGAGACGCGTGACATATAAGGTCATGAGTGCGAGCCGGGCTTTTGACAGCAGGGAAAGATGGCGATAACGCAGGAGGTCAGTCGGGCCAGTCATCCGATGAAGCTCGCCGTGAGAAAACAGACCCACTTCTGTCTTATTCCATCGAAGTTCGCTGTCGAGGCCAAGATCCTGGATGAGGCGCAGCAGTGGCTTATCAGAGGTCAGGATGCAGTGATAAAAGCGATCCCAATGAAATGAGCCAAAAGACTGCGTTGCGCTCAATCCGCCGAGCTCGATTTCGCGTTCCAGGATGGTGACGCGATAGCCAGCGCGTAACAGACGAAAGGCACAAACCATGCCTGTAAATCCGCCTCCGATCACTGCAATATGTGACTGTCGGACTTCAGCATTCTGCATGCTACACACTCCCTGCCACCATGGCGGCTCCGCACGTTATAAGGCCCACTGCGATCCATCGCCACTTCGTAACGCGTTCATGAAGAAGAACCGCTGCCAACCCTGTTACTGCGACATATCCCAGACTCATCAGTGGGTACGCAATGGAGATATCGAGTCGTCGTAGCGCAATAATCCAAAAGATCATGGCGCCTGTGAACTGGATACCCCACAGAAGTAACCACGGCACCGCCAGATATCGTTGTTCGACCACAGACAGACGATTGGTTGTATGTTTCAACGTGACTTGCGCGAACGACCCCATTGCAATGCTTACCGCGAGGGAAGTCCAGGCAAAGGAAAGAGAAGAAGTCGACATTAGCATTCGCTTTCCTTTGTGTTCGTTTTCGACAACAATACGATTCCACTTGTCATCACAAAAATTCCGCACCAGCGCAGTGGCCCCATCCCTTCGTGCAGCAGGAAATGTCCGATGAATCCCATCAGCACATAGTTAATCCCTGCAAGTGGATAGAGATAACTGATGTTGCGCTGCGCAACTGCGGCAAACCACATCACGGTCCCTAATCCATAGACGCAAAGTCCAATGAGAACTCCTGTAGTGAGCGGTAGGGGCCATTCCAGTACCGTTCTGGAGAAAGCCACATGTGCTGTCAGTCCCAGTTTGATCAGAGTTTGACCAACTGCAGCCATCAGCACAGAACCGATCACTAACAACTCTGTCTTGTATCCGCTCATTTGAATTTCGCTCTCAGGAGACCGCCGCCACGGGTAACTGTTCCGTAAGCGGGATCTGAGGTGTCCATTGGCGGTCCATGGGAGTGAGCTTTGGCATGCGCTTGCGTGCCATGCCGGACTTCAGCGAAATTGGCAACCCGTCGAGCTCCAGTGATTTCTGCGCTGCCTCCAGGATGCGCACCACTCGAAGACCGTCCTTCGCGTCGCTGCGCGGTGTCAGACGCTGATTCACGCATTGAATGAAGTGCTGGAACTCCAGTTTCAGAGGCTCGGTGGTCGTAAGGTGCGGGATCTGAATATCTCCAAATCGCACCTGGATTGCTTCGCCATAAGAGTAAGTCGCAGGCTGTTGCGCTCCGCTGTCATAGATGCGCAGCTTTTCCGTTGTTGCGGCATCATCAAACACCAGCATTTTCTTGCTGCCGACGACGGTTGTGCTCCGCATCTTGTGCGGGTCCAGCCATGAAATGTGGATGTGTGCCATTCGGCGGTTCTTGAAGAAGAGGCTTAGAAAAACAACATCTTCAATTCCGTCCTGAATGTACGACTGACCTCGGGCACTGACATCCACCGGCTCTTCTCCAAGGATGTAGAGGATCTGGGAGATGTCATGCGGGGCAAAACTCCACATTGCGTTTTCATCTCCCCGGATGCGTCCCAGATTCACGCGCTGCGTGTAGATGTAATAGACATCTCCAAGTTCACCGGCCTGCACAATGTCGCGGATCTTATTTACGGCGGGGTGATATTCCAGAAGGTGCCCGACCATCAAGACTTTCCTGCGCTCTTCTGCCAGCGCCATTAACTCTTCCGCGTCTGTAACGTTCAGCGTGAATGGTTTTTCGACGAAGACGTCCTTATCCGCGAGTAGAGCCATTTTGGCTAATGGATAATGCATGACTGCCGGAGCAGCAATTGCAACCGCAGTAATTTCCGGGAATTGCGCGAGCATTTCGTCAAGAGATGCAACTGTTTGCACACCCCAGTTGCGCTCTGCCAGAGCGCGGCGGTTCTCACTCAGATCGCTGCAAACTACCAAATCGCAATCAGGCAACTCATATAAGCAACGTGCGACGTTGCAACCCCAGGCCCCAAGACCCACCACACCTAACTTCAAGCGTGTATCCATGTCCGTTCCATCTCCCATCTAGGAATCGTTTGTATTAGGTTGTGCAATTGTTATGCCAATGCAAATGCAGGTTTCAGGCGCAGGTTTCCGAAACCTCAAAGCTGAATAGAAGCAGAGACGCAAAGTTCTGCATACTCTATGCACACCGTCACGTTACTTTCGGATCCCTTAACTGCACGGAAGATACGAAACCCCAGATATAGCGCATGAATGATGAAGTCATCCCGGTCGTTTTGGGTTTGGTACGAACCGTGCAACATGCCCCGGCATGAACAGCGTTACTCTCGCATCACGTGCCCATCAGGTGGAGCGTCAACTCGATAAGCTCCAAGCGAAGACTGCAAAGGTTGGCGTCATCGGCCTTGGATATGTCGGTCTGCCTCTCTCACTCTTGTTCTCGGAAGCGGGTGTCGCTATCCAGGGATTTGATATCGATACGGCTAAAGTTAGCCAACTTGAGGAAGGGAAGAGTTACATCTTTCGTATTCCGCCCACAGAAATCGAGATGGCTCGTTCGCAGGGATTTCGTGCGACCACGGATTTCTCGAAAATCTCAGAGCAGGATGCAGTTATTGTTTGCGTGCCAACGCCCCTGACTGAACATCGCGATCCAGATCTCTCCTTTATCGAACGCACTGCGGAATCAATCGCTCCCTGGCTCCGTCGTGGACAGCTCGTTGTACTTGAAAGCACGACATATCCCGGAACCACAGAAGAAGTGCTCATTCCGATCCTGAATGCGGGCAGCCCGGAAGGACTGTGCGCTTACGAAGAAGGCATGGACCCGGACGGCGATGTTTTCTTTGTCGCTTTCTCGCCGGAGCGTGAGGACCCAGGTAACAATACGGTCGCCCGTCGCGATATCCCCAAGGTCATCGGTGGTCATGGGGCACATGCAGGACGCCTGGCATCTATGCTTTACGGCAATATCTTCAGTAAGACGGTATCTGTGTCTTCGACGCAGGCAGCGGAAATGACGAAGTTACTCGAGAACATTTATCGCTGCGTCAATATTGCGCTGGTCAATGAATTGAAGATGCTGTCACACCGGATGGGAATTGATATCTGGGAGGTCATTGATGCTGCGGCGACCAAACCATTTGGCTTCCAGGCGTTCTATCCGGGGCCGGGCCTTGGCGGTCACTGCATTCCGATTGATCCGTTTTATCTGAGCTGGAAGGCACGTGAGTGGAACTTCCATACCCGCTTCATCGAGCTTGCCGGTGAGATCAATGAAGGCATGCCGCGCTACGTTGTTCAGTCCATCGCCAATGCTCTCAACTCACACCGCAAATCGATCAATGGATCCCGGATTCTAGTGCTTGGCATGGCCTACAAGAAGGATATCGACGATCTTCGCGAGTCTCCTTCGCTCGAGATTATCGAGATGCTGCAGGACGAAAAGGCCATCGTGGAATACAACGATCCCTACTTCGCCAAAGTTGGTCGAGGCCGCCACTACGACCTGGGGATGACCTGCACACCGCTGGACCGCATCGGCGAGTTCGACTGTGTCGTCATCGCCACTGATCACTCGGATTATGACTACGCCTCCATCGTCAAAAATGCACAACTTGTTGTCGATAGCCGCAATGCAACGCGCGGCATTGAGTCCACCAAGATTGTGCACTGCTAGTCGTCGCCGATAAGCAAGAAAGGGAGATACAACATGGGGCGCGCACGCACACAATCCCTTTCGAGGGTTGCGATAGTAATTCCTGTTTGTAACGAACAGGATAGTCTGCAGGTTCTCAGGATACGTCTGGCAGAACTGCAGCGCGGACTCCAGGATCGCTTTATCGTCTTCTATCTTTTTGTAGACGATGGCAGTACCGACCGAACCGTGGAGCTGATTCCCAGGGCGGTTCCTGGCGATGCGGCATATCAGATCGTCTCGCACGGGACGAACCGAGGTCTTGGGGAAGCATTCCGTACTGCTTTTCAAATTGTGGGAAGTGCCGAGATTGTCTGCACGATCGATGCGGATTGCAGCTATCGCGCAGACAATCTCGTTCCCATGATTCACCGCATCATCGAAGGAAAGGCCGACGTGGTTGTGGCTTCGCCGTATCATCCGCTGGGTGGCGTGGATGGGGTGCCGGCATGGCGGCTTGGGCTCAGTCGCTGGTGCTCACAGCTTTATCGCGTGGTCTCGCCTGTCAAGCTCTACACCTACACCAGTATGTTTCGTGCATATCGCGGCTCCTTTGTTCGTGAAGCACAATTTCAAAGCTCAGGATTCGTATCGACCGTTGAAATTCTCATGAGTGCGTCTTACATGGGCTATCACATCGAAGAATTTCCAGTTGTATTGCATCGCCGCGTGGCTGGTACGAGCAAGATGCGGATTCTCCGTACCGTGGGGCAACACCTCCGTCTTGCGATCGGTTGCATCATTTCAAAGGAGCGTGGCTACCCTTTGTTTTGTTCGACAGAACAGGACACAAAAGTCTCCACGGAAAACGAGACAGGACATTTCATGAAAGTCGCAGGAAATAGCCGCTAACTGGCGGCATCCCGGGGTGATAAAGAACTATGAAAGCAGAGTTTGTTGTTTCTGAAAACACTCTTCTGGAAGAACAAGACAGAAACCGTCAATATCCCGACGTAAGCTTCGGCAAGCACGTAGTTGTTGGTCAAGACGTCAGTATTGGTGAGGGGACCGTCATTGGAAACCATGTCGTATTGCACAGCCACATCAACATTGGGAAGGATGTTCGCATTGATGATGGTGTGATCATCGGAAAGCGACCGATGAAATCGCGGGCAAGTGCGATGACTACCACTCGCGAACTGACGCCCACTTTTATAGGAAACGGATGTCTGATCGGAAGCAATGCCGTCATTTATACCGGATCCGTTGTGCATGACGGTGTCCTGATTGCTGATTTTGCCAGCGTGCGAGAAGACACTACGATCGGAGAACTTACCATCATTGGTCGTGGTGTTGCCGTGGAAAACGAAGTAACGATAGGCCGGTGCTGCAAGATCGAGACCGGTGCGTACATCACTGCCAAATCCACGATTGGCGATCTCTGCTTCATCGCTCCCGAGGTCACATTTACAAATGACAATTTCGTTGGACGTACCCAGGAGCGTTTCAAGTACTTCGGTGGAGTAACGATGCGGCGTGGTGCTCGCGTTGCTGCGAATGCGACCGTGTTGCCCGGCATCACCATCGGAGAGGATGCACTCGTAGCGGCTGGATCGGTTGTGACGCGCGATGTTCCTGCCGGCATGGTGGTTATGGGCACACCTGCACGTCCGGTTCGCCCGGTCCCCCCTGCTCAGAAACTTCAGGCCACCGAGGAAAAGAAAGCAGGCGACAACAAATGAAACTTCTCTCTGTTGGGGGCACGAGGCCGCAGTTCGTCAAGATGGCCATTATGTCGAAAGCGATTGAGGAATTCAATCAACTCACCTCTGCTCCGATTGACCATCGCTTGTTGCACACGGGGCAGCATCGCGATCCTGGCATGTCGGACATCTTCTTCCATGAACTCGGTATGCCGAAGCCTCAAGTACTGAGGAACACCCCTGCGCACACACCGGGGCTGCAGACAGCAATCATGCTCGCTGGTATTGAAGCGGAGATGATCAACTGGAAGCCGGATGCAGTGATTGCTTATGGAGATACAAATTCGACAATTGCCTCGGCTCTCGCAGCAGCGAAGTTGCATATTCCGCTCATCCATGTGGAGGCTGGCCTACGCAGTTTTAACCGTCTCATGCAGGAAGAGATCAACCGTATCGTCACGGACCAGGTATCGGATCTGCTTCTTTGCCCTACACAGGCCGCGGTGAAGCAACTGCGGCAGGAGGGTCTCGGCGACCGAGCTGTGTTTGTGGGAGACATTATGTTGGATGCCGTTGAGCAATTTGGCAATCATCGCCGTGAAGCCGCAACATTACGAGACCTCCCTGTGAAAATAGGGGAATACGCGTTGCTCACGTTGCACCGAGCGGAAATGACCGATGATGCCGCGAAGCTTGCTTCGATTCTGAGTGCACTTCGGAAAATTGATATTCCCATTGTTTTTCCAATGCATCCGCGTCTTCGCAATCGCTTGGCCCAAAACGATAACTCTGTCTTTCTGGGAAGCCATGTTCATGTCATCGAACCCGTGGGCTATCTCGAGATGCTTGCACTGCAGCGGAATGCACGTTTCGTCATGACTGACTCCGGCGGTCTACAGAAGGAGGCGTATTTCACTGGTGTTCCGTGTCTTACGCTTCGTGAAGAGACAGAGTGGCGCGAAACCCTGCATGGTGGCTGGAACATGCTAGTAGGAAGTGAGAGCGAACCTATTGTCCAGGCAGCAAATGCGCTGGTACATAGCGGTCCATCTGCCGAGCCACGCAACCTCGAGCTCTTCGGAGGTGGACTGGCCTGCAAGCGTAGTGTTGATCAAATCGTAGAAATGGTGAGGGCGGCATGAAAAGAGTACTTATTACAGGAGCTGCAGGGTTTCTGGGATCCCATGTGACGGATAGGATGCTTGAGAAAGGCTACGACGTGATCGCGGTAGACGACTTATCGCATGGTCATATGCGCAATCTCGAAATGGCGGTGCTGAATCCTTTCTTCGAGTTTCGCGCTGTTGATGTTTGTGATCTTGCCGCCTTGAGAGAGGCGGCCGGTAGCGTCGATAGCGTGATTCATCTTGCGGCCTACAAAATTCCGCGGTACGAAAATCCAAAGAAGACCTTGCTCGTCAACTCCATCGGGACACAAAACGCGTTACAGGTTGCGATCGAGAACGGTGCTCGTTTCACCATTACTTCCACGTCCGACGTGTACGGTAAGAGTTCGGATATCCCGTTCGCAGAAGACGGAAATTGCGTGCTGGGGCCAGCTACCGTGGCCCGCTGGGCCTATGCAGCATCCAAGATGTTTGATGAACATCTGGTTCTTGCAATGGCAGAAGAAGCTGGCATCTATGCTACCGTCCTCCGTATCTTCGGTTCGTATGGTCCCCGTCAGAACCTGACCTGGTGGGGAGGACCCCAATCTGTCTTCATCAATGCGATCTTGAATGATGAAGTCATTCCCATTCATGGTGATGGGCAGCAGACTCGCTCCTTCACCTTTGTAGAAGACACCGCACGTGGCATTGTGGCAGCTGCGGAAGCAACAACCGCAAATCGAGAGATCGTTAACATCGGCAACAACCGTGAGATTACGATTCTCGATCTGGCACGTGAGATCTATCGGTTGTGTGGCAAGCCAGGGGAGCCTCGGATCGACATGGTCCCATACGATGCCATTGCCGGCCGTAAGTATGAGGATGTTTTGAGACGTGTTCCTGATATTCGTAAAGCAGAACGTCTGCTGGGATTCCGTGCCTCGGTACCGCTGGAGGAAGGGCTTGTTCGTACGATCCAATGGCAGAAGGAACAACTTAGACTGGAACGGGAAGCTCTGATAACCGCATAAAGAAATGGGAGGATAACCTCCCATTTCTCATGTCTATATCCATTCGTGAACTAAGGTAGTTACCTTGGATGAGATTCATGGTTACTTTATGCCGGAAGGGAAGTTCCGCTGCTCTGTACCGCCTGGAAACGCAATGGAACACGGGTTTCCTTTAACCTGTAATGCTCAATTTTATAGAGCAAGGTGCGATAGCTGATACGTAGAGCTAAGGCTGCCTGCCGACGATTCCATCGTGCTTCTTCCAACGCCTGTTGGATCAATCGGCTTTCCGTCTGATCTTTGAAATTCCTAACGATCGAGCGCATCTCATTCACACTTGCTTCCGGTTCAGGTGCATCCCTGCCGCATGACTGCACCTTGGCAACCTTACCCAGGACCTTGGCCTCAATGTCGGAGATGGAGGACTCCTGTCCCTTTAGTACCTGCATGCGAATGACCGCATTGCCCAGCTCACGCAAGTTACCGGGCCATTCATACTCCTGCAATAGAGACATCATTCGCGGTGAAATATAAACCGGGTCCTGGTGAAACGCCATTGCCTGCCGTTTCACCATCTCTTCGATCAAGTATGGTATTTCTTCCCTGCGTTCCCGCAGCGGAGGCACACGGATAGTAAAGGTGCTGATGCGGTAATACAGATCTTCACGAAACAATTTTTCTTCAATGGCAGTGTCGATATTCACATTGGTTGCGGCAATAACGCGGACATCAGCGGTAGATACACTCCTGGCACCCAAGCGCGAATAGCGGCCGTCCTGCAGAACATGTAACAGTTTCGCTTGCATTGGCGCACTCATTTCACCGATTTCGTCCAGCAGAAGAGTTCCTTTGTCTGCCTGCTCGAAGCGGCCTGGCTTTGCCTTTACAGCCCCGGTGAAGGCGCCTGCCTCGTAGCCAAAGAGTTCGCTCTCAAGCAGATCTGGAGGCAGAGCGGCGCAGTTTACGGAGCAGAATGGGTATGCTGCGCGGCGCGAATGTTTGTGAAGAAGATTGGCGATAACGTCTTTGCCCACGCCACTCTCACCCAGGATGAGAACTGGCGCATCGACCTGAGCCAGCAGGCGGATGTTCTCATAAATCCGCATCATTACCGGGCTCGCGGCCAGGAAATAGCGGTTGTTCGGAAGGTCCTCAATATGTACAGCCCGTGTCTGCACAGGATCGGTCACATCGTAGGAACTTAATGAAACTGGAATGTCTTGAAGATAAGTCATCACCTCGTCGAGTTCGGCAGAGCGAAGTGGAACGCCAAGTGTATGTAGGATGCCAAGATGTTCTGCGTCTGATGTCCATGGGCTTACGCCTAGGGGGAGAGCAATCCAGACCCTATCCTTGCCAACAAGCTTTACAAGCTCAGCTAAAGATTGATGATCTCGCGGTGGCCGGGCAGATACATCGATGACAACGGCATCAAATGACTTATTGTGCATTGCGGGGATCGCCTCTTTAAGTCCGTCGAAGGCGACGACCTCATGGCCTTCAAAGGTCAAAGCAGTTACAGCAGCGTGCAGAAAGGTAGTAGAGGGGCTGATAAGAGCAACCGTTCGAGTCCGGAGCATGGTTGAGATCCTTGAGGCCTGTATGTCGCAGAGAGATGAAATTAGTACCGGAAGCAAAGATTTAGGAGTATCGTTAGATCGTTTCGATAATTCCCCTGATAATGACCGTGGAAAGCATTAGCTTCCTACGAGTGAACGCGACTTCGTAGGTCAAGATCATCCAACACGGAAGGTTTCCTGCGGAAAACGGAATAGGTGTTCTGAAGCCATACCTCAATGAGGGATATGAGCCATGCAAGCTGGACAATGACCGATATAGCTACCGAGAGAGTTCCTGGTGTCCTAAGAGAAAACACTGCCCAATACATTGACAGTGCTGCAACCCCTAGTAACGTAACGAAGATTGACGGTAGATAGAGGAATAAGATCAAAGACCGACCAGAGAGTCGCGGACTGATATGTAGATTGCGCTCGGAAAGCGGATGAAGCACTTTAGTGGCAGACATAGGAAAACTCCTAAGAGTTAAAAGAAGGGCAGAGCCCTCGCAGCAAAAATTCTTACCGTTGTACTGAATCAACTTCATAGTGCGGGAACTTCATTAAGCTAATTATTCAGCGGGATGAAGTCCTCAAATGCACGATTGATGTGGATCAAATAACAACGGTTTTTCCCAAGGTCCCTGATATGAAGCAGATAGTGCATTTCGGTGAATACACGTTTGAGACTACCCAAATGGTTGTCATGCGCGGGATTGAGATAATTGATATGCCGCAACGGCAGCGAGAGGCACTCGCATTGCTGTTAAAGGCCCAGGGAAAGGTGGTATGCCGAGAAGCATTTCTCGATACCGTCTGGAAGGGGGTTATCGTTGAGGAGCATAACCTCACCCAAACGATTTTCATGTTGCGAAAAGCTCTTGGTAAGTTGCCGAATGGGCGGGAATATATCGAGACGATCCCCAAGAAGGGTTATCGCATGTCCGTAGGGGCCCTAAACCAGGGTAATCTGCGATTCCCTCCGGATTCCGAATGCAGTGATGCTCTTGAACGATTAAGACAGGATCTTGGAGTTAAGGTTCCGAACCAAATGGGGCATCAGGTAGTGATCGTGAAATCGTCGCTCTTGATTGGTCTAATCGCTCTCTTTGTCTTCGTTGTTGTACCCATTGTTGGGAGTGTTTACAAACAGAGAGAAGATCTGAGCGCAGTGACAAAGCTTACTCGGGATGGCTTTACCAAGATAAGCAGAGCTCCTTTGATCCTTCACCAGGGAACACTGCTCTTTACGGAACTCCGTGGCAAGAAATCCTATCTAGCCTCCGTCCCTGTTGATGGCGGAACCACAACAGCTACTGCGTTGGGTACGGCAATCACATATGTCTCGGGGATCCACTTCGAACGCCCCGAAGTGTTGGTTTCCAGAGATGACCGCGATGCGCCTATCAGCGCAGCGACGTTGCAGGGAGATCCATCGCAATCCGTAACAGAATTATTTGGCCG
The DNA here is from genome assembly GCF_041355105.1 of Terriglobus sp. RCC_193. NCBI lineage: Bacteria > Pseudomonadati > Acidobacteriota > Terriglobia > Terriglobales > Acidobacteriaceae > Terriglobus > Terriglobus sp. RCC_193. The sequence goes on from NZ_JBFUPK010000001.1 coordinate 490,104, forward strand.
ATCGGCTACGTGGTCACCAGATGGTACGAAAATTGTGTATGTTTCCCAGCAGCATGTCATGCTTGCAGATAGTGTTGGGCAGAATGCGTCGGTACTGGCCGCCACCGCAGGTACTCCCTTCTGGCCATCCTGGTCCCCTGATGGGAAATCAGTCCGATTCTCTGTGCATGAAGCCGATGATCAAGAAAGTCTGTATGAGGTCAATCTTGCAGACAGGAACGTGACTCCGGTTCTGAAAGGGGATATCCACGAGCATCATGCTTGTTGTGGCTCGTGGAGTGCTAATGGAAAATATTTTGTCTATGTCGTAGATAGTTCGAGTTCGTCTTCTATCTGGGCTCGCCGGGAGAAGCTATTTCGCTGGAAAATTATGGGTGATCCTTGGGAGATCGCCTCGGGGCCTGTCGATTTCTGGAGATCACCGACGCTCAGCCCTGATTTGCACCATCTTTATGCGATGGGTGAACAGAGCCGTCTTTACTTGACGATGCTAAGCCGCGACTTCGAACCATTCCTTCGGGGTGTCTCAGTGTCGTCGATGAGCGTGTCGCACGACGGAGAATGGGTTGCTTATACGTTGCATCCTGAAGGTACGCTCTGGAAGAGCCGGCTTGATGGAAGTGAACGTGTTCAGCTTTCGACACCGGGCGAATTTGCAAAGTCTCCACAGTGGTCGCCGGATGATCATAGTTTGATCTATGTGCGAGAGCGAAATGGCGGAAACACAATTGTGCGCGTGAATGCAGTAGATGGTGGTTCACGAGAAGTGGTCGCCGGAATACGTGACGTTCGACAGATTGCGTATGCACCGATAGGCGAGAAGATAGCTTTTGAGTCTGGGGCAGGAGCAAACCACCTCGAACGTGCAATTTTCATTATGGAACTTGGTGATCATGGCATCGAAGTGCTACCAGGGTCTGCGAGATTGTCGTCGGTAAAATGGTCACCGGACGCGCATTATCTGTCCGCTGTAACGAATGATCAATCCAAGCTTAAGTTGTTTGATGTAACTACTCAGACCTGGCATGACATTTCTTTATCTGGTGCGATCGGTGCGCAGGCGTGGGATCGGAAGAAGAACATTCTCTATTTCATTGAGGCACAAAATGGCTGCTATGTTTTGATGAAATACCTGGTTGCTAGTGGTAAGGCAGTGGAGATACGGAAGATGCCTGAACGCTACGATGAAGACTATGCATCGAGTGTTCTCGATGTAACACCGTCTGGAGAATTGCTGTTCGGCTATTCCGTTGGAGAAAACGAACTCTATGATATTTTGATCGACCTCTCATGATAGGAACGAACTGCAGTGAAGCATGTCCCCATGAAACGAGAGAAGTCAGATAGCATCCGTCTCGAGCCGCTACACGAAGTGGTCTGCTCATGAGCCGATGCTTCCCGTCCGTGTTGTCTCCACGAAGAAGAAAATTGTGGCTATCGATTCGAAGTTAAGCTCGTCATTTCACCGTGGTGACGAATCGGGATGTAAGACGGATGCGTTCTACATCGAAGAATGTAGAGCGCCCAAAGGCATGAGCATCTTCCGAATGGGACGGCGGATATTGGTTGTATTCACTGGAAAGAGCGTGGCAGGGTCAGACCGCTGATAATTCCATTCGGGAAAGAGACGGCCTGCACCTCGATATCGCTCAGCAGGCGGTTCACAATTCGTAGCTGCTCTGGTGATGGGGGTGTCACGATGCAGGGATCGATCGTGAGATTGCCGAATAACGCGCGCAGTCGGTCAACACCGCTCATCGGTTTGAGCTGTATGCCTGAATCGCGTGGACCGCGCTCACCGATCACAAAGATGGCATGCAATGGGGTTTCCGGTAATGCAGGCGCGTTGCACTCCAGTACGAACTTGTTGATCCGCGAATCTTCGGGTGCACCGGGTATGGTCCAGCGTCGATGAAGTTGATGAGGATCAAATCCTAAAGTCTGGGCTGTATGCAGCGAAATTTTCAAATGGCAAAAGCCGGTTGGCACCATCCAATGATCGCCGTTTTGTTTCACCCGCACCAGATCGTCAGAGAGCAACGTCCATCCTGATTGCATCAGCATGGCAGCAGCAGTGGATTTGCCTGCTTCTTTTGCTCCAAGCAGAAGAACCGCCCGACCATTGCGCTCGAGTGCTGCGCCATGGAATGAAGTGATATCACGTGCGCGGAATACCGATCGCATGACCGGCTCAGCGAAGAGCGTTAACAGGTCTTGTTGTGGGAGTGTGGACCGCGAGCGCGAGAAAACACGTTGCCCGTCAGGCGAAATACTGAACTCGCAAATGACTTTGTCAGGAAATCCGTAGATGTGATGGGCCCAAAGGCAGCCATCGCGTTGGGTGGTGAAATGCGAGGGCCGATCATCATGAGCGATGTCCTCGACGGTCTCGTGCTTCCAGATAAGATCACCTTCCTCAAAAGGAGAAGGCGATATACAAATCTTTAGACCGTAGAGATTTGGAATGGCTTGATTCAATCGCTAAAGCGCTCTGATTTCCTTAGAAAAAGCGATTGCCGCTCACTAGAGCAGCAACCTGGAAGTATTAAGATCGGAAATCCCGATTAAGAGGTATAAGAACTTCCGCTGGTATCAATCGTGTTGGTTGAGGAGTTGACTGTCTTGGTGATCTGTTGCGCATCACCATAATCGGAGATTGCTGCGGGGATGTATGGTTTTTTACGGATATTCAATTCAGGGAACCTCTTGTAGTTACAGTGCAGTTAGTCTGGCGTGTCATGAAAAGGAAGTCAAGCTGATCTGGCGATCCAACGCAGTAAAAGCTCGATTCGGCCCAATCCCAGACTCGTTTCGGCTTCTGGTGATGCAATTGATCGTCGAACAACATCCAGATTCACGATGTGCGTGATGGAGGATCCTGTTTCGTCAAGCAGCGCACTCCGTCGCTGCTGATGATGTGGGTCAATCTGAAGAAGCACCTTAGTTGATCCAAGTGGAGTCTTCGGCCGTTGTAGAACATCATCGGGTAAAAGTGTCCGCATCGCCTCTCTAAGAATCCTCTTGTGCCATAGCAGGTCGTCTGGAAGGCATGACGAAAAACGCATCAGGCGAATGTCGAAATACGGATAGGAAACGTCGAACGAAGCTCCTGTAAGACTGGAAACGCCAAGGCCGAGCAGGTTCGTCCAGAACGGTCCACGCAGTTCGTTCACGTCTGCTGTTCGGGTTGCGAGGTACTTGTCAAGCCGGTCTTGCAAGCCGGTGCGCTGAGCGAATGAAGGATGAATCCAAACCGGTAGCAGATGAACTCCGCGCTTTCCGAGTTTCTGCGCCAGGTAAGGCCGCCAACCAAACGCAGGAATTGTGCCGAGTGTTTTCCAATAGCGAATGCATTGCAGAGGCGTGCGCAGCAAACCCGTGGCTGCAATGCGTTGCAGATCACAACGTGTCGGGCGAAACTGCGCGTCGCCGCCCTGGCCGGAGAAAAGTGTTCCTCCCTGAGTAGCCATCTCAAGTCCTGGTAACGATGTCGCAAGAGAGGGGGGCTCGAGTGATGGTTGTGGAGGTCGGACGGCCATGTGCCGTTGGAGGCTTTCTTCAATGGCATCTTCCGATACGAACACCTGATGGCGAATACCAAGATGCTTCGTGACCGACGCAGCGTAATGGCCCTCCCGTTCCCGAACGATTCGCGAGACATGGGTGTATGCGGTAACGCGGTCTGCGGCACTCTCTCGCCCCAGGACATGGCAGATGCATGCGGCAATGGAGGTGGAATCCATACCTCCACTCAGCATCACACCGATTGCTCCAGCAAGTGGGATACGTTCGGCGACAACCTGCAGAAGAAGATGGCGAAGTTGTTCCGCGTAGTCTTCGATCCGTGGAAGCAGGAGCAACTCTTCCTGTGCAGGGGGTTGCCAATAAGCAGCGACCTGAATATGACCATCTTTGTAGATCAATCGCGTTGCAGGCGCCAGCCGTTGGATGCCGCGATAGTATGTCGCTCTCTCATCGATGATGAAGCCAATGGATAAGAAATCAGCAATGGAGTTCTCGTCCATCGCAATATCGCATAGCTTGCTGTCTCTTAGCACCGGAACTGAATCGCTGAGGAGAAGCCCCTGTGTTGCAGCTGAGTAGAAAAGTGGACGGATACCAAAGTGATCTGTTGCAGCAAGTGCTATGTGCTGTTCGGAATCCCAAAGTACAAACGCAAATTCACCTTGTACATGGAGCAACAAGTCTGTGCCCCAACGCCGATAGGCGAGCAGAAGCAGTGCAGCATCCGTCATGGCGGAAGAAGCATTGAGTGTGCGAACCAATTCTTCTCGCGCGGTCCAGCGGATATTCCCCACGGCGGATACACCGTTTTCGTCGGCGACGAACTCTGGCTCTCGTTCTACAGATGCCGCTGTGCGCAGTACCTGGAAATGGTTTGCCGTGTTGGAATGCAACACGCTTTTGCCAAAAGAGGCCATCGCAAGAGACAACGACCGGAGCGTCTCTTCATCCGGCTTGGCGTTATTTCTGATGAGGCTTGCAAAAGCTGACATCGTTTCAACGCCGCCGGATCAGGTTGCGGCTTTCAAGTCCATTCAGCGTGTTCGCAACATCCTGACGAACCTGTTCTTCCGGTGCTTCAAACTCTTCCTGGAGTACGGCACAGATCATCTCTTCGGAGTGTGTTTTGGTCTCGATTAACTGCCACATGCGTATTGCGCTGCCGTGCAGGCCGAAGTATTTCGGATTGGCTTCTCTCATGGAAAGGAGAATGATCTCTTCTCCCACCTGTGTTGAGAGCGTGTCATCTACTGGCTCAAGAATTTTCATAGTTTATTTCGACTCGTTAGGTATTCGATGGCTTAGACAACCCCAATTCCTGATAGACAGCGCTGGAGCCTCCGCCAGTGACAACGATGCTTCCGGCAGAGAGCCATGCGTGGGCTTGTAGCGGATCGCCAGGAAAAGGTGACTTGATTACCCCAAAGTGCAATGTTGTATCCACACTACGCAACCGCAACATCATTCCTGCCGCAAGGCATTGAGGTACACAGTCGCCCAGCATTGGGTAGTGGATGTTGATGAATGACATGCGGTCTCGCACCGCGTTTACGAAGGGACGGTGGCGATCATCGATTCCGCTTGTTGCTTTAAAGCGTAATCCGAGAAACCGGGCAAGCGTGCCAAGCGGGAAGAGCAAGAGCAGACAGCGAAAAGCCAGAATTAAGAACACTGGAAGAAGTAATGTCCATTTGTTGCAACGCAGAGGTGGATCCGCCTCAACCCGGTCCTCTGTACTGCAGTCGACGTCTGGGATAGAGCGTGTCATCGTTGATCCTGATGATAATGGAGCCACCGTGCAGTCCAATCAAGACGAAATGCTTCTGCCAGTTCCTGTCGTGTAAAGTTGTAGTCACTTGCGGTAGCTGATTCTGCATCAGCCAGATCGTTACAGGGTAACGAAGCAGTGCGAAGCGATTCATCGGTTCGGCATGTTCGAATGAATTGCAAAGCGCTGGCCAGGCTCACAGGCTGTTCCCCTGTTGTTGCAATGCACGTTGCGCTATCGCCAGTGCGGATACCACGGCCGCAGTCGTAAAGTTGCCGCGATAGTCCAGGTGAACCCTCTCGTTCCCATTACAGACAATGGTTGATGGCAATGGAATCCGCATACGCGCTGCGGGCAGCCATCCATCTTCTATCTGAAGGTGGAGCAAAAGCTCTATTGCGAAATGTATTTGCTGTGAATGGTGGTGGAGGTCGGCGGCACAAAGTGCCTTGAGGCAGAACGCGAGATCAAACGCATTCCTCTCTTTACTGTTGCCGATCTCAAGTATGGAAGCGGCAGCCCATCGTTGTGCTGCACTTACGATATCGGCATATTCACTTCTACCTGCCAGGGCAGATACAGCCATAGCGGTTGGATAGGCATCGCCATGCCACCAATAGCCTGACCAGTGGCCATTACGCTGCAGACGGCGAAGAAATACGAGTGAAGTGTCGGGAAGGAGTGGGGCTGCGGCTGCCGTGACGCATATGTGGGTTTGCTCCCAACCGCCAAACGATTCGTCCACTGCCATGCCCATTCGCGTGGAGAGTTGCACATGATCTGCATATGTGCGGACGCCGCCATTCTCAGAGGTATGACGTCGAAGAAAATTCATTCCATTCTTGAACGCTTCGCTATGCTCGAGATGGAGACGTTTCAATAAGTGCAGCACCCATGCCGTGCTATCTGCATCTGGTGCCTGATGAATCCAATATCCCCACCCGCCATCGCTTCGCTGCGTTCGCAGCAGAGCTGCAGCGCATTCTTCTGCAGCATCGCGCACAGAAGGGAAGTCTGTATCCAGAAGATGGAAGGCAATGAATGCGCTCACCCACTCATCACTGAGTGACGGCGTTTTAAAGTCGCGCCACAAACCGCTTTGCGGCTGACACCGAAGCAGCCGATGTGTGCCAGCTTCGATCGCATCTGAAATGCCATGCGGGGTTTGTTCGTCGCGAAGCGTTGTTTTGCGAGGGGGGCCGCTGGGTGCCTTCCATGAACGCGTTGCTGCCGGTGCGATCCATTCATGCGAGGCGCCAAGGTAAGCCTTTGCTTCCCATTGTCCCCCTGGTTCGCCGCTGAGCTTCAGATGATAGAGCTTGCGCACGAAAGCGGAGAAGTGGTCTTCGGGCTGCGCAGTCGATTGTGCAATCAGATCCAATGGCCACGGTGTTTCTGTGCTGATTGGCAAAGTCTCTCCAGGCAGCGCCATCAACGCATGCAGCTTTGCAGTGCTACACAGATTGTCCTCGCAGAGTTCGCTGAGTGTCTGTTCCCATAGAGGGTCGGCATCTGGCTGTTCATCGAAGAAACATTCCATGCCAATGCGCGGAAGAACTTGAACTGTATCGCTCTGAGGCTTCAGGTCCAAAGCCAGGGTCACCCGATCAGCGTTGGTCAGTGATGCGGTAAATTGTTCGGCCGCTGCACGGCAATTACCGGAATAGCCGATGCCGGCAAGATAGCATTCCACGGTGGATGGAAGAAGTCGTTTCACGTTGATCCGCACGAAATCGCCAGTGCGTCCAAGCATGAGTCCCAGACCGGAGACGAACTCCCCGTTCTTACATGTTCCTATGCAGTGATCTACTGCAGTTTGCAAATTGGACGAGGCCTGTCCTGAGAGAAGATTGATAGCTCGCGCTGCAACTTCACGTGCGGTAGCCGGATCATCCGGTAAGGAAAGAAATATTGAGGGAAAGGATGGCTCGCGACCGAAGGGCAGATCGAATTCAAGAAAAATTTCGTCAACATGGCGCGATAGAACACTGCTGACGTCTGAGAGTTCGTTGGCAAAGTGTTCGAGGCCATCTACTCCTGAGAGCGCTGGCGATGAGAGATAGTGCGCCAATTGCGGATAGACGCCATCGTTACGTCGAAATTGCTGCTGCAGGTCGACCTGCGTTTCTCCGTCCCGCAGGCGAAACTCCAAGGCAATCCTCGGGACTGGAGGGAGTGTTTCGGACAGGGAAGAGATCGTACGCAGCGAATGAGGCGAGATGAGTGCTGATTCCGTGTCGGGTAACAGGAATGGGCAATAATCCGCCAGAGACAATGGAACATGCCAATGGTTCGCGTTGTGCGGTACAGCCATACCACCCGATGACATTCGTTGAAACGATGTGAGCTTCATTGGCGATATCCGATTTCGGTTAGCCAAGCGAAGCGCCTGCGTTGTACATTTTGCCGCGATGAAACAGAATTGGCCAGCGAGAAGCAGATAGAAAATTGTTGATGGAGAGGAGTAGCAGTGAGAAGCCACAGCGTCTCATTCCTTGCCGAGTCGTTTGGATTACCGCCGTTTATGCCGCTAAATCGACGTATTTCTTAGGTCAGTGGCGAGAACGACGCGCCTCTACCGCGACAGAACAAAGAGAAGTGTACGTTATTGATTTCAGGAGCACCGCGGACATCTGAAAGTAGGTGTAATTACATCTTTTTGTGCCGTCGTTTGCACCGTCAGAATCGCATCGTTGCATTTCTATCGCTGGATGAACTCGCTATAACGAAAACGGGCCAGAAGGACTCGTGGGATCGCAGCCGTCGCCCGCATAGTTCCCGCCACGTGACGCTTGGGCCGATTCGAGAACACCAGCCTCGTGCTGAGAGCCAAGTACCTTGCGCATGGACTTCAGTCAGATTCAGACGATCTGCGAAGCAGCCATACGAGAATGCATAACGCCGCCGGCATCGTCGGGGCCATCATTGGATGGCATAGCTTTTGGCCATTTGCTTGCCGCGAATCTGCGGTCGCCTGGTGTGGATGCGAAGATCGCTCAAGAACTTCTTCCGTCATGCCAACAGCCGTATCACCATAGACACTTGCGCGAGGGCCGTTGGCGGCAGAGAAGGGAATCGCGAACAGGAGACAGTTTCAAATGCTGCTTGGAGGAGCAGAAAACGGGACTCATCCTGTTCCTCCTGATATCAACGGTCGTAGTGTAATATTATCTAGCGCGCTAGTTAATAGCGCGCTATGGGAATGCATGTCGAAGAGTACATCCAAGAGAGACCGCAGAGTGAGTATGCAACTCTCTTTTGCCCTTTATGGCGCGGCCAACCGCATGGCGCGCTTGCATAAGCCATTTCTTGAGCCGCTTGGCCTGACGTTTCCACAGTATCTGGTGGTGCTCGAACTATTCAGCAGCGCACCCTGTGCCGTAGGAGAGTTGGGGGCAACGCTAGGTATGGACACCGGAACGATCACGCCCCTGCTCAAGCGGCTTGAAGTATCAGGCATGGTGACACGGAGACGCGATCCGGGCGATGAACGCCGTGTCCTCATTAACCTCACCGAAGCAGCCGCAGCCATGCGCGATGACATCTGGGGCATCACTGAAAAGATCAAGACCGCCTGCAACTTTACCAATCGGGAGTTGGCTCAGCTCCGCGATACGCTTGACGCGTTTGCACGCCCAGCTACTGATTGAGCAGATACTCAACACCCTTAAGAAGGAGATTCTCATGAAGATCGGCATTATTGGTTCCGGCAATATCGGCGCGACACTTGCTCGAAAACTGGTAGCGCATGGCGACGAAGTAAAAATTGCAAATTCGAGAGGGCCGGAGACCATTCGCGACCTCGCCCAAGAACTCGGTGCTACTGCCGTTAGCAAGGAACAAGCGGTAAAGGACGTTGAAATTGTGATTTTATCGGTCCCTTTCGCGAAGAATCCCGATCTGGCAAGCGTCCTGAGTGGTGTTCCTACGGACGTTGTTGTGATTGATACCTCGAATTACTATCCCTTCCGTGACGGTGCAATCACAGAGATCGATAACGGCAAACCCGAAAGCATATGGGTGAGTGAACGGATTGGCCGACCAGTCATCAAGGCGTGGAATGCGATGCTGTCCGCCACCCTTTCCGAAAAAGGAATGCCGCAGGGCACGAAAGGCCGCATCGCCATCCCTGTCGCCGGTGATAACGCAAGGGCAAAAAACACTGCGATGCGACTGGTGGAAATCACCGGTTTCGACGCATTGGATGCCGGCGATCTCGCGAATTCCTGGCGCCAGCAGCCGGGCACACCCGCCTATTGCACGGAACTGACGCTGCCTGATCTTCAGGATGCGTTATCGGCGGCGGACAAGGCACGCGCGCCCCGTGATCGCGACGCGCTGATAAAGGGCTTCATGGAGGCGAAGGCCCCACTCAGCCATGAGCAGATCATAGCGCGCAACCGCGAGGTCACGGCCCGACGGTGAGGTTGCAGGGGGCCGAATGGAGTGTGGCGCGCTGCCTTCATCCGGATCGAACTCTGAACGGAAAAGAGCAAACATGAAAATCGGTATTCTTGGCCCCGGCCACATCGGAAAAGTCCTCGCGTAAGCTAGCCGAGTTCAGTGGCGAAACAAGAGTCCTTATCCAACGCAAGAGGATTGGGTCTTTGCCAGCCCGACCATGAAGGGGGAACAACCCATTGGCCGGACAATCTCATGAAGCGGTACATCAAGCCGGTCGCCAGGGCGAACGGCATCAACAAGAACATCGGTTGGCATACCTTCCGTCATTCCTTCGGCACACTGCTGAAGGCCAACGGGGAAGACGTGAAGACCGTCCACGAGCTTTTGCGGCACGCCAACAGCAAGATCACGCTCGATGTTCACACGCAGGCCGTGAACTCGCACAAGCGGGCAGCACAGAGCAAGGTTGTTCAGATGATGGTTCCCAGCGTGGGTCAGAAGGCGGGTGAGATGGACCCGCAGAAAGCCCTGGTTGGAGCGTAATGGACCCTTATCGGCCCCATGACCTTTGCCCCTCTAAACCTTTGCCCTGTCCCTCGGTTCTCGGAGAATTTCGGCCACTTTTACGTCGGATTTCAACCGAGACTTCTGTTGCGGGAAGGCAGAGGTCGCGGGTCCAATATCTCTGACGTGGCACACTTGCGTACGCACTGGTACGCAAGGAGCCATGCTACGGAAGCCGTGAAGGTTGGCATGAGAGAGTTCCGAGACAAGCTTGCCACCTATCTCCTGGAATCGGAATCACCTGTGGTGATCACCCGTCACGGCGATACGGTGGGCTACTTCATCCCTGCCCGTCGTAAGCGGAGCGAGACGGATAAGGAAGCACTGCGCGAGGCCGCGACCCGCTGGCAGGAGATCCTGGATGCCGAGGGGATCTCGAGGACGAAGCAGTCGCTGGTTTCAAAGAATGGCGGAGTAAGCAGAAGCGATGACAGAGCAGAAGCGGGTTGTGCTCGATGCGAACATCCTCCGTGCCGTCTTCGAGGTTCGCGTGCGTAGCTTTCTTGAAACCTGCGAAGACTCCGTATCGTTCTACGCACCGGACATCTGTTTTGCGGATGCACGCAAGTACATTCCTTCCATCTTCAGAGAAACGTCGAATCGACCCTGGCCCCGGAATTCTCGTGCTCGATCATCTGTCGCGTTTCGTTGAAGTGGTGGATAGGAGTCTTTACGAAGAACATGAAGCCTCTGCGCGTGAACGAATGATCTCCCGTGACGAAGAGGATTGGCCGATTGTTACATCCAGGCAGTGTGCGAAGGTGTAGCTGCCCAGAAAGTACAGCCCACCAGCGTACCGCTTCTCGATCTTCGCCTGCAGCGAATCGTAGCGGGCAATGCCGCCGCTGGTGACGTTCACGATCGAGAAATCATAAAACGGCTGGTAGAGCTGGCCATTTGCGCCGGCGGGAACATACCCCGCATAGGTGTTCGCGTTATAGCTTGAGCGGAGGTGACGGCTCTGGTTGCCCTGGTAGCCGATGGTGAATGACATGGTGCTGGACAGCGAGTGCTGCAGGCTCAGGTTGTACGCCATGTTGTAAGAACTTTTGGCGTTTTGATCCTGGGCATAAATGGTGCTGACACCGGATGCTGCTGCCAGTGCTGCGTTACTGGTAGCAGCCGTGCCGAAGCCCGTTTCAAGGGTCTGTCCGTTTGTTGGGCAGTTCACCGTTCCATTCAGGTTGTAGCACTGGTTCGGTGTCGGGATAAAGCTCGCATTCACGAAGAACGGTGCGTTGTATGCAAGGTTCAGACCAAGGCCGATGTTCTCAAGGCCGCCGTAGAACATACCGAAGCCGCCGCGGAGCACTGTCTTCGGATCCACCAGGTAGGAGAAGCCTACACGCGGAGCGAAGTTATACCTCTTCGGGTTCACCAGGTAATTGTTGATGGTGTACTGCACGTTAATGTTGTCCGCAGCCAACGCACTGGTAAGCTCCGCTGAGAACGGATAACCCGATTGCGATGAAGGGATCAGCAGGGTGCCGGTACCCTGGTTCATGCCAGCGTATGTGCCATAGAAGTTGGCATGCTGATTGTTGCGTTCGCGGATAGGTTGTGAGTATTCCCAACGAATGCCAAGGTTAAGCGTGAAGCGAGGAGTGAGCTTCCAGTCGTCCTGCAGAAACCCTGCATAGTACCAACGCAGATCGGTGAACGGCGCCACCGTGCTCAGTGAGGAGCTGTTCATCTGATCCATCAGGAAGTCGGCTACGCCCGAACCGGAGACATTCACGAAGTCCGCAGGGTTCGACGTGTAGGTACCGGAGAAATTCTGTGTTCCCAGACCGCTGGGGGGCTGCAAGCCTTAGAACCGCACATGCTGGAAGTTGATGCCAGCTTTCAGCGTGTGCCTGCCCAGAACCTTATTCACGTTGTCGATGATCTGTAGAACGTTCTGACGCTCGTCTGACGGAACATACCCTGCGGTTCCGATGGAGTTGATATAGCCACCGAAGTTGATGTTCGGCAGACCACCAAGGTTCTTGCCCGTGGGAAGACCACCCAACCCGAGGCTGGAAGCGAACCCGCTGTTTGACGCCTCCGGACCCAGGTACGACGCATACAGCCAGTTGTAGCCGACTCGGAACTCATTCGACAATGTGGGGTTGAAGAAATGAGTCTCTGAGAACACGCCGCTCTTGGAGTAGTTCGAGTTCTGGCCTGAAGAACCAAACCCGCCACCATCCAGCGAACCGAACGGAGGAACGTAGTTCGTGGGATTGTTCGAATAGCTGTAACGCCCAAACATCTGGTCTTTCGGCGAGAAGTTGTAATCAAGCCGAGCATCGTACTGTGTCGTGTTGTTTGTGATCGCCGTTGCCGGAATGGTGTAGTTATTGAACACCTGCGACGAGTTAGCCGAATTGGGCAATGGGAACATGTTCAAAATACGCTTTGCGACCGCATTGATCTGGCCGGCGCACAGGACGTTTTCCTGGCCGTTGCAGGACAGGTAACGCGGGTCGGCGCCCGGGATGGCGGTTCCGCCGACGGTAGCGGTGGCCGTACCGCCCGGCTGATAGAGATGGATTACACCGTTCCCGGAGGTGTTTGCCGCGTCCAGCAACATCATTGATACCGAAATGCCTGCAAGGAGCCAGTGTGTGGCTCCTTGCAGGCAGTGGTGCGAGTTGTGTTGTTGTTAGAACGAGTACTTCAGCGAAACCTCAAGCGTACGTCGGCCCTGCTTCAGGGTCAGCGTACCGAAGGAGTTGCCGGCACTGGTGGGCGAGGTGATCTGCGGCAACGCCGAGCCGGGGTTCGCGCCTGTAAAGGTAAGGTTGCCATACTCGCTTGCGCGTGCTGAGTTAAACGAGTACAGGGGGTGGTTGAGGAAGTTGAAGGCGGATAGACGGAAGGTGAGCACCTGATGTTCCGTAACGTGGATTCCCTTGGACGCATTCAGGTCTGACTGGAAATACAGCGGACCATGCAGGTATGGGTAGAACGCTGGTCCCTGCACTGTGGGGCCGTTGGCTGTCTGTGCTCCCAGGCGGAAGCAACTGCCGTTGACGTATTGATGCGCCGCCAGGCCTGAGCGTGGGCTGCAGTTGAAGGTGGGCTGCACCGTGATGTCCGGTGTCCCCAACATGGCAAGGCTGCCCACGCTGGCACTCTGTGTTGTAGTGCCGCCGTAGTTCGCATCGCTGAGTTGAATGACCGGCGTGAAGTTCGGCGTGTTCAGGGCGACCTGAATGTTCTGGCCGCTTTGAATTTGCGTAATGCCGGATACTTCCCAGCCATTTGCGAATGCTCCGGCGAACTTATTCTTTACAGGGCTGCCAACGGTATAGGAGTAGTTGGCATTGAAGATGTGTGTGCGGTCCGTTGGCATCACACCGTAGTTACGGAGCATGTTGGTTGGATCAACTGGGTTACCGCCACCCACGGCACCAAGAATACCCAGTGCTTTGCTGAAGGTGTAATTCACACCATAGCGTAGCGGCCCTGTCTGTCGCGCCAGGGCAACCTGGAAGGCGTTGTAGTTTGAGAATGCAACGTGCTGCGGTACGTAGATATTTGTGTAGTTATTCACGGAAGCATACGGACTGGAGCCATAGGTGCCGGCTGAGGGGCTGTACGGATTGGTGCCGTATGGCCGATGCGAGTCAATGGTGTTCTGTGAAAAGTTTGCCACTGTCGTAGGCGTGGGACGCACGCCGGTCGAACTATTCGGGGCAAACAGCGCACCGTAGGACAGCGCATTCATGTTGTCCAGATTACCCGTCTGATTGCTGCCGTTATTCAACAGATGGTTGCTGGAGTTGCCAATGTAGGAAACTTCGATCTGGGTCTTGTAAGGCAGAATCTGATCGATTGCGACGCTGTAGGTTTGTGTCATGGCAGCTTCGTTGTCACCGCGGAGGAAGCCGCGGATGTTCGTGTCAGCGGTAGAAACCGCAGTTCCTGATGTGCTGACGGACAGGTTACGTGTGGATACGCCCGCCAGGGTGACACCACCGCTACCTGAGACGTACGTCGTCTGCTGGCCGATGGTCTGACTTACCGCATCGGTGACGTCATTGAACGAGTCGTGGAAACGATACTGCCCGTATCCACCACGAAGGACCGTCTTGCCCGTGCCGAAGACATCAAAGGAAAGACCTACGCGCGGTTCATAGAAGAAGGCGCGCGGATCGATGCCGGTGGTTGGAACTGTGGGGTCATACTGGTGCCAGCGCAGACCGGGCAACGGACGCGTTGACGAAGACGCCTGGTTCAGTGTGCTGGGGTCGAAGATTGGCACGCCACGGCCATGACGATCGTTCCATGGTGACAGGTGCTCCAAGCGCAGGCCGTAGTTGATGGTGAGACGGTTGTTCACCTTCCACGAGTCGGTGCCATAAAAGTCGATGTTCCAGAAATAGAGATCGTTGCTGGGCAGAATATTCTGCTGCGTATAACTGCCGAAGACCCCCTGCAGGGCATTCGCCACATAGTTACCGCTGCTGGTGTATGTGCTGCCGTCCACATCGGTGATGGTCGATCCTATGTAGTAGGAAGCAAGTGCGCCGTTGGTCGTTGCGAACGGAGTGCGTTCGTTGTTGACCACCTGCTCCACATAGACACCGGCCTTCAACGTATGCGAACGCACTACCTTGGTGAAGTTATCGCCCACATCCGGAAGGAACTTCTTGGCATAGATGGGGCCATAGGAAAAGTCCTGAACCATCGCGAGTGGCAGGCCATCCACGCCGTAATCCTGAAGCTGTGGAAGCGCAGTGCTGCCGTTCACATACGCGCCAGCGTACGGGTAACCATACTTGCTTTTTTGCAGCAGGGAGTTGTCTTTTGCCTGGAATGACTGGTTAAGGTATGAGAACGAGGCAAAGACTTCATTCGTCGTGGTGGAGTTGAGCACCATGGCAAGGTTGGCCGCGAGGCTCTGCGAGTTAATGGTGCTGAGCAAGCCTCCCGGAGTATTGACCGCACCGATGGTTGACGATGGCGAATAGTACGGGACCTGTGGCACGCCGCTGGCACCGCGCTCAATGGAGTAGCGTGTGAAGAATTTGAAGCGATCCGAGAAGGCAACATCCACGCGGCCAAGAGCCTGCCACATGTTGTTGTTGATCAGATTCTGCGCAATGTAGTTGTAGCTGCCGTTGCTGGCAGCGTTTGGCAGTGGTAACGCGTTGAGAAGTGCCGCGCCGCCGGCGTCAATCGATGAGGCAATGTTGCCGTTGGTTACTGCCTGACCATACTTATTAACGGTGGGAACCTGGTTGATGTTTGTGTAAGTGCTGCTGGAGATGCTGGATCCCAGGTAGGTGGCCAGTTGTGAGGCGCTGAAATCGCCATTGCGCATGGCCTGCGTCGGCACCAGCGCGTGTACGATCGCCGATGACGCGGCGCCGTAGGCATAACTATTGCGCTGCGCGTAATCTTCAGCGCCGGCAAAGAAGGTGATGCGGCGGTTGTGGTTGAATTTTGTCCCGGGAATTAGAACCGGACCGCCGATAGTAAAGCCTGGATAGACGTACCTGTCTGGTGGTTTCACATATCCAAGCTCCTTGGCGAGCCAGTCTGCAGAGTTCAGCTGAGACGTGCGGGCATATGTGTAGAGGCTGCCGTGGAAGTTATTGCCTCCAGCCTGCGTTACCGCACTCACCACGATCGGTCCCTGCGCCTGGTCCGCAGTGAAGTTGGCAACCTGCACCTTCACTTCGCTCACCATGTCGTAGTTCACGTTCTGAATGCCAGCGCCGTAATTGCCCGGATCAGTAATGTTGGCACCGTCCCACTTCAGGCTGACACCGGAGAGAGGCGTGCCGTTTGCTGCGTAGCTGCCAATGGCCCCATTCACAGCGACCTGCGACGGATCGTACGCGGTGTTGCTTATACCCTGATTGGCGTTCGCGAAACCCGGCAGGATCTTAAAGAGTTCGGTTACATCGCGCCCCTGCACGGCCAGATGCTCGATGTCCTGTGCGGTGATCAGGGCAGAGGTTTCTCCACTGGTCGTATCGATGCGCGCAGCATCAGCCGTCACCACAACTTGTTCGCTGCTGCTTGCCAGACCAAGCTGAATGTCGTTCAGTGCGCGCTGATCGCCGGGATCAAGATGCAGAGCCCTTTGGGTGAATCCGGCAAAGCCGCTGGCCGTTACATTCACGTCATACGTTCCGCTCTGCAGCGCAGGGAAGGTAAAGACACCGGCCGAGTTGCTGGTGACCTTACGGGTGTCGCCTGAAGCTGAGTTGGTGAGGATGACGTTTGCGTTCGGCAGCAAAGCGCCGGAAGTGTCATGGACTGTGCCGCTGAGGGTGGCTGTGGGAACCTGCGCCAGCGCGGCTGCGCTGGACAGCACCGCGACCAGCGCAATGCCGCGAAGCGGTCTACGTTCAATGAATGGAATGATGATGGAACTACGCATTGTGGCTCTCCTGAAAAGTGTTTTGAATGACCGGGGCGCGCTCGTTGTCGCCGTCACGGTTGAGGTAGAGCGATCTGATAGAGGATCGCCAAAAAGAAGCGTTGTGTGTGCCGTTTATGGATGAACGATCTCCACCACATGTGCCTCATCGCTCCAGGCATGTGGCCCGGTCTGTGTCAGCTTGCGGCTGGCATCATTCCAGTGAAGGTGTGTCACCTGGTATTTGCCTTGCTCGTAGGCGTACGTGGTGCCGTCGTCGTTGTAGAGAGTGAAGTCTCCGTCAGCGCCTGGATAGACCTTGACCCTGGCAATCGTCTGCCGGTCTTCAGTGCTTTCAACAACGGAACCAAGCGGAAGGACGGAACCGGCGCGGACAAACACCGGGATGGTATCGATGGGAGCGTTTACTGTGAGGCGCTGGCCACCGTGAAGGCGTTCGTTCGTCCAGAAGTTGTACCAGTCGGTACCAGCCGGCAAGTAGACAGAGCGTGTTGTGGCACCTTGTTCTGTTACGGGGGCCACCAGCAACGAGGGGCCAAACATGTACTCATCGCCCAGATCCGCCACGTTCGGGTCGGAGCCGAAGTCCAGGAAGAGGCCGCGCATGAACGGCTCACCAGTCTGATTGGCCTGCCAACCAAGGGAATACAGGTAGGGCATTAACTCATAGCGCAGCCGGAGATACTTCTCCAGAATGGGCTGAGCCTGTTTGCCGTAGCTCCACACCTCGTTGTGCGGACGGCTGCCGTGTGAGCGCATATTTGGCTGGAAGGTGCCGTACTGGAACCAGCGTGTGTATAGCTCCGGGTAGTCGTCGTAGCCGCCCACGTTGTCGCGCGCGTCGGAAGGATCCAGCAATGGTGGGTGAAGGGGCTTGTGCACCGATGGGAGACCCTGCCATCCGCCGATGTCCGTGGACCAGTAGGGCATGCCGGAGGCGACGAAGTTGATGCCCGTGGGCACCTGGCGGCGAAGCACGTCCCAGGTGGATGAGATGTCTGAGGACCAGAATGCCGCGCCATGGTGCTGCGCGCCCAGGTAGCTGTCACGCGCCAGGATGAAGGCCCTCTGGTGCATGTCCTTACGCATGCCGTTATAGAAGGCAGCAGTGTGGAAGTACGGGTAGACGTTAAAGAACTGCGTTCCCGGACCTACGTGGAGATAGCTGCCATTCGGTGGAACGTCCGGCTCAGTTTCGTCGGCCCAGAAGGCGTCGAAACCCTTGCTGACGTAGTTTTCACGAACCGTCTTCCAATACCACGCTGCCGCTTCCGGATTGGTGGTGTCGATATCGGAACCGGCACGGTCGTATGGCAGGCCATCCGTGGGAGTGCCGTCGGCCAGGTGTTCCAGCCAGCCCTTTTCTTTCAGCATGGGATAGAAGCGGCTTTCCGGCACAAAGCGCGGCCACACACTGATCATGGAGTGCATCTTCAGCCGGTGCAGCTCGTCGTTCATGGCCGTGGGATCGGGCCACTTGGCAGAATCCATGTCCATCTGGCCCATGACGGTGTAGGTGAACCAGTCCACCACCATGTCATCAATGGGAAGATGACGTGCGCGATAGCCGCGTGCTGCTTCCAACAGGTCTGCCTGGGAGCTGTAGCGCTGCTTCGACTGCAGATAGCCGAAGGCGGACTTGGGCGGCAACGGCGTATCGCCGGTCAGCAGGCGGTACCCGCGGTACTGTGCGGCGTAGTCGCCAGCGATGATGAAGAAGCTGACCCTTTGGCCTACCTGGCTGGTGAAGATGTTCTGGCCATTGAAGCCAAAACTGGCTGTCGTACGGGACGGATTGTCCCAGAGCAGAGCGTACCCCTGATTGGTGACCAGGAACGGAACGCATACGCTTTGGCCGGAAGGAGCGTTGTAGTTGTGCTCGCATTGCAGCACATGGCCACGGCGATCCAGGTAGCCCTCCTGGTTTTGCCCCATGCCGTAGTCGTGTTCCTTCTCATTGGCGCTGAAGTTGGCACCCACCACGTAAAACGGAGAGTCGGAGGGGCGGCGGTCATGGTTCAGCCAGGCTGTGCCGTCTTTGTAGTTCGGGACGGCCATCTGCCAGCCCTGCAGAGAGAGCAGGGAGGCGCCACCGGGCAGATTGAAGTTGAGGCCCACCCAGGGCGTGGACCCGTTGAAGTACTTTGCAATGTCACTTACGGGCTTATTTGTATGGACCTGGGCTGCATCCACAGTGACGCTTAGTGCGCTGGAACTCAGACGGTCTCCCCAGGTTCCGTTCGAGGGCGTCCATGCCTCCATGGAAGGCTTCGCAAGGATGCCGTACCCCGGTGCAGCGACGGCATCGTCGTGGCGCAGGCTGAGGCTTACGCGGACAATATTAGGGGCATATGGCTCAACCAGTACGGTCGCGTCTCCGCGGGTTAGAACCACCTGGCATGAGGCTTCCACGGCTCCCCACAGGAGGCAGACTGTTGCCATAACAACTGCGGGAGCCTTGACTTTCACGCGCAAGCGGCGTCCAAGGGTGGCAGAGAAAGACTTCTTTTGAAAAGACAACGTTCGAAACTCCTTACATGTGTCGCGCAGTTGTGCACTACACCGTGGGCAACAAACGATGGACAAGGTACGATACGGTTCTGTCCGGAGTAATCCCGCTAAGTTGCTGATTCAAAAGGGAAAACTTGTCTTGTAATTTGGGAGTAACATACATCTTCGGGTGGATTTGAAAGTTTTGATGAGTAGCGAAACCACAATGGAACGGGGAAATTCATCCCTGCGCATCTACGAATTGGAGGCGGCTCTCGCGGATATTTTGGCGAGCCCCTCGTTTCGGGCGTCGCAGCAGTGCCAGAGCCTGCTGCGTTACATCGTCACGCATACGCTGTCAGGAGTTGAGGGGATGCTGCGGGAGCGGGTTGTGGGGATGAGGTCTTCGGACGCCCGCCCGCGTATGACCCAGGCGAAGATCCGGTGGTGCGCATCCGGGCCGCGGATGTTCGCAAACGCCTGGCGACGTACTATCAGTCCCGCACGTCTGCACCAACGGTCAGAATAGACATTCCTCCAGGTTCGTACCGCGCGGTGTTCACCATAGCGGACGAAGTTGAAACCTCGCGCCCGGAAACTGCCCGAGCTCTTCCGGGCTCTCCTGCTGTGAATGAATCGCTGGCCGTCGCGGTTGTTCCTGAACTGGCTGGACCGGGCCAATCTACTCCACCGCCTGCTCCACCGCCGGTCACGCATCCGCATTCTGAACATTCTGAACGAGGCAGCCATCCCCTGTGGAAGTGGGTTGCGGTGGCCTCGCTGCTTCTCCTGTTTGGCGTCTATGGGTGGTATGCACGAACCGTGCAACGCGATCAGAGGGCGCTCATTGCCATGTGGGGTCCATTTGTGGCGAAGCGATCACCGGTTCTGATTTCAGTAGGTAGCAACGCTGTGTATAGAGTTTCGGAGCCGGTTGCGGACGCGTATGGCAAGGCCCACCACCTGGAGGGGGCGGGTATGGAGTTCTTCCCCGACTTTTCACCGCAGCAAACGCTTGCCTCCACCGGGATTCAGTCAGCCCCCTCCAGCTTCGTGGCCGAGGGCGATGTGGCCGCTGTTGCGGAGGCAGTCACTGTCCTGACGAGCCTTCACCAGCCAATACAGGAACGCTTTGCGAACAACATCTCCTTTGCGGAGGTGCAATCGAACCCCACTATTTTAATTGGCGGCTTCAACAATCCCATGTCCATGGAGTTGGCCCGTAATCTGCGGTTCACGCTTACCAGCCGGACGCGCATTGAAGACCACCGCAGTGGGGGCCGAGTATGGATACTGTCTGCGCCGCTCGACGCGCGTGACACACAGGATTATGCCATCGTCACACGACTGGTCTCCCATAAAGAAGCAGCGCCAGTGCTGGAGGTGGCAGGACTTGGTCAGTACGGCACGCTTGCGGCCATGCAGTTCGTGTGCGACCCTGACACAATTCTCTCGCTGAACAAGACTGCTGGGCCAGATTGGATGCACCACAATCTCCAGCTTGTTCTGCGCATCCGTGTCCTGGATTACAGGCCAGCCTCTACGGAGATTGTAGCGGCTGACTCCTGGTAAATCGGCATACTACGCATTCGATGGGCGGACGTGGACTTCGAAACTCTTGAGCTGCGTGTGACCCGATCCATCTGGCATCAGAAGATCGGGGATTGTAAGACGGAAGCCTCCGCAAAGCCGGTCCCACTCGACGGCTACATGGCGGAGGACCTGCTCCAGTGGCGGAAGAAGAGTCCCTATCCGATGCAAGAGGATTGGGTCTTCGCCAGCCCGACCATGAAGGGGGAACAACCCTATTGGCCGGACAATCTCATGAAGCGGTATATCAAGCCGGTCGCCAGGGCGAACGGCATCTACAAGAACATCGGCTGGCACACCTTCCGCCACACCTTCAGCACGCTGCTGAAGGCGAACGGGGAAGATGTGAAGACGGTACAGGAGCTTTTACGGCACGCTAACAGCAGGATCACACTGGACGTCTACACGCAGGCAGTGGGTTCCAACAAGCGCGCCGCACAAAGCAAGGTTGTAAGGATGATGATTCCCGGCGTGGGTCAGAAAGCGGGTGAGATCGACCCGCAGAAAGCTCAGGTTGGAGCTTAATGGACCCTTATTGGACCCGGATTTTTTTGTCACTTGAGGAGCCATACAGAACTAAGTTCTTTGTTTTGTATGGCGGGGACGACGGGGCTCGAACCCGCGACCTCTGCCGTGACAGGGCAGCGCTCTAACCAACTGAGCTACGTCCCCAAAGTGCGTTCACACTTTGTTGTTTCTGGGTGCTCGAGGTTTGTTCCTTTTCAGGTCCAGACCGAGCTGCCCAACAACAAGATTGAGTGTATCAGGTTTGATCTTCGTTGACATGCTTTGCCTGAACCTTTTCCTGTGCATTTCTTTTCCATTCGTGAGACAAGTGCGATCTGCCAGCGTTGTTTTCCGATTGCAGCTTGGCTTCCAGTGTCAGGGGGAGCTGTTCTGTGTGCTTGCTGCTGCGGATGCGCTGTGCGTGGTAAATGCCGTCATGTCCCGAGAAGAGATAGCTCAAAATGCAGGCGATGGCGGCGTAGGCACCTGCTTCGGCTCCGAAGAGCTCCATGGCCATCAGCGTGGAAGCCAGCGGCGTGTTCGCAGCGCCTGCGAAGACCGCGACAAAGCCCATGCCGGCAAGCAGGGAAGGTGGCAGAGGGATCACCGAGGAGAGGGCGTTGCCCATGGTGGCGCCGATGAAGAACAGCGGAGTAACTTCGCCACCTTTGAAGCCTGTTCCCAACGTGACAGCGGTTAAAACGAGTTTGGCTGCGAAATCGTAGAACGGCAGATGCGTGTGGAACGCCGCGACGATTGTGGGAACACCGAGTCCCAGATATCTGCCAGTGTGCGCGTAGCCGATGCTGAAGACCGTCGCCGTGATCAGAAGTCCACCAATGACTGGGCGCAGTTCGGAGCGATGGATGAAGCGGCGCATGATGTTGGCGATGGCATGGGTGATGCGCGCGAAGAGCAGGGCGACAAGGCCAAAGAGAACACCCGCGATTGACGCATAGAGGATGGTGCGTACGTTGAGGCTGGGAACTTCTGAGACGGTATACACCGTGTGGCGAATGCCGGGGAGGATGGGGTCCCATGCACGTGTGACCAGATCGCCCACGAACGCGGCGAGGAAGCAGGGGGCGATGGCGTCGTAGCCCATGGCTCCAATGGCGAGCACTTCCATCCCGAAGACGCCGCCTGCGAGGGGGGTCCCGAAGACGGAGCCGAAGCCTGCGCTGACGCCGGTCATCAGCAGGATGCGGCGATTCTGAGGTGACAGACGGAGTGGGCGTGTGAGCTGATCGGCAAGCGATGCACCGGTCTGCACAGCGGTGCCTTCGCGGCCTGCTGAACCGCCGAAGACATGGGTAAGAAACGTACCGATCAGGATGAGTGGCGTCATGCGGAAGGGGATGACGTCTTTGGGATCGTGAATCTGTTCCAGAATGAGGTTGTTGCCGCCTTCAACGGTTTTGCCGAAGTGGCGATACATCAGGCCCATCAACCATCCGACGGGAGCCAGCAGAAGGATCAGCCAGATATGGTTTTCGCGAAGGTTGGTCGCATAAGTGAGCGAGGCGAGCAGAATAGCGGACGCTGTTCCTGCAGCAATGCCGACGCAGCAGGCAAGGGGAATCCAGCGCAGCAGGTGACGCACCATGCTGAAAGGGTCGTTAAAGATTTGACGGAAATCGATTTTGGGCAATGGGCCTCCTACTGTCGTAGGAGTCATCAGCTCCAGCGTTGCCGCTGGGCATCAAGGCGAACCCCATCGCCTCCTGGTTGTGTGCTGCGAGAACGGTTGGTGGGCAGAGAGGGATTCGAACCCCCGACATCCTGCTTGTAAGGCAGGCGCTCTAACCAGCTGAGCTATCCGCCCGTTCCTGATACAGGATAACAAACTTAGTGGAGGATGTACGGTGTTGGCGGTGGAAGAATCTTAATCTTCTACAGGTGCATGGCGAGTGCAATGCGGTAGGTGGTAAACGATGCACCATAAGCCAGCACGGTCATGTAGGCGAATTGCAGCAGTGGCCACTTCCAGCTATTTGTTTCGCGGCGTACGACGGCGAGCGTTGCTGTGCATTGCATCGCAAGCGCGAAGAAGACCAGCAGCGCGATAGCTCCGGAAAGGCCGATCTCGCCACGCAGAGCATCGCCCACGTTGACCTGTCCGTAGAGTGTGGCCAGCGTGCTGACGACACTTTCACGTGCTACGAATGCGCCAAGCAGTGAAATACCAACGTTGCGATTCAGACCAAGCGGATGCAGCAGAGGTTGAATGACATCGCCGAGCCGGGCGAGATAGCTTGCGCCCACATCGCTGGGTTGGCCATTGTGGAACGGCATATGCGAGAGGAACCAGATGGCGAGGTTCAGCACAAGGATGACCGTACCCACCTGCTTCAGGAAGACCATGCTGCGGTCGTAGATGGCCAGTGCCACGGTGCGCAGGCGCGGCATACGATAGTTTGGCAGCTCGATGGCGAACATCGATGCCTGGCCCTTGAGTGCGCTGGAATGCAGCAGCTTCGCAGTGAACAGTGCTGCGAGAAGACCGACCGCATAGAGCAGCATCAGCGTGACGGCCTGCAGGCCGAGCAGATTGCCCAGAACTTTGCGCTGCGGAATGAATGCTGCGATAAGCAACGCGTACACCGGCAGGCGAGCGCTGCATGTCATGAACGGCGCGATGAGAATGGTGGCAAGGCGGTCGCGCTTGGATGGGATAGCGCGCGTTGCCATGATGGCGGGAACGGCGCAGGCATAGGCGCTGAGCAGCGGCAGGAACGAGCGTCCGTTCAGGCCCACGTGGCCCATGGTGCGGTCTGCAATGACGGCTGCGCGTGCCATGTAACCAGAGTCCTCAAGCAGCGTGATCACAAGGAACATGCAGAGAATTGTGGGCAGAAAACCGAGGATGGAGGCGATGCCGTTCCAGATACCATCGACGATGATGGCGCGCAGGATCGCGTCCGGGATATGCGCACCTGCCGCGATGCCAATGTTCCCAAGCCATGTGCTGAGCCATTGGCCTGCTGGATAGGCGAGGCGAAACATGATCTGAAATGCGGCAGCGATGAAGAAGATGCACATCAGCGGCCCAGCGACCGGATGCAGCGCCCAGCGATCAAAAGTGCGCGTGAACCTGGAATGATGCGGGCGGCGATATGCGCCGGAACGTGTGAGCGTGTTGCAGTCTGTAGCGCATCCGGGAGCGGCGTTACCACCGGCCTGCAGCACAGGCAGAATCTGTGCGGCGGCGTGCTCCCCGTTCAGAAAATGCGAGATGGCTTCCATGCCGGTGCCGCGGGACGCACTGATCAGGGCTGTAGGCGAACCTAATTCGCGTGCCACGGCCAGCGGATCAATGTAGCCGTCGCGTGCCACCAGTTCGTCCGCCATATTGATCAGCACCATGGTGGGGAGACCGCATGCCAGCACTTCATGGATAAGGCCCAGGTAGCGGTGCAGTGCTGTACCATCGACGACGAGCAGCACCGCATCCAGCTTGGGGACCCCGGGCTGCGCGCCATGCAGAACATTGACTGCGATCTTCTGATCTTCGCTTTCAGGTGTGAGCGACCACACGCCGGGAAGGTCAATGACTGTCTGTCCGGACTTCAATCTGCCGGAGCGATGCTCCACGGTGACGCCGCTGTAGTTGCTGACCTTCTGGCGCAGTCCTGTCAGCCGATTGAACAGTGTGGTCTTACCGACGTTCGGCGGACCGATGAGACCAATGGTGTGATAGGCCCCCGCGGGTTTGGCCGATGTGGATTTCTCCACTGCGATGACCGTTACGGTGCTCACAGGGCACTCTCCATGCGGATTTTTACCGTAGAAGCCGTTTCGCCACGGAGCGCAATATCAAAGCCATCCACGCGAACAATGAGGACAGTGCGGCGCGAAAGGGTCCGCACGACTTCTACTTCCGCTCCGGCATTCAGCCCCAGGGCGCACAGGTGGCAATAGGCCTCGCCCTGTGCCACACCCAGCACCGTGGCCTTCTCTCCATGCTTCAACTCTGCCAGGTGCACTGCGCGGGCCCTTCTTCCAGAAACTTCAGCGGGCGTAATGCACGCTTCTACTATCGTAACGCAATCTACGACAGATTTAGTCCTTGATTGTGATGAGGTTGTTTCCCGAAAGGACTCTGTTTCTTTCAGCGGCCGAAGATGCGCCGCCAGAAGGAGGGCTTCTCGTCGTCATCGTCGTCGCCAAACTGCTGCTCAAAGACGCCAACTGGTGCGGGTTGTGACGGCCAGGGCTTGCCTTCAAACACCGCAAGGGGATTGGTGATGCAAAGCCGCTGCGCGGTTTCCGTGCCAAGCCGTTCTGCCACAAGTCGATACGCAGAACTCATGTGCGGTGGACGGCGGTCCAGGTTATGCGCGTCGGTGGCCAGGAAGTGTACCCAGCGTTTCTCCAGCAGCTCCCATGCAAAGGTTTCCGCAGTGCTGCCGAAGTGGCCCGTGATGGAGCCTGCGGTTACCTGCAGAAGCAGGCCGCTCTTCATCCATTCGCGCAGGCGATCGCGCGTGCGTTGCAGTGTGGTGTTGCGTTCTGGATGAGTCAGGATCGGAGTCAGGCCATCTACGCGGAGCTGGTAGAGCAGCTCATCGATCCGGTTTGGAATGCCGACATCGGGCAGTTCAACAAGCAGGTATTCCGTTTCATTGATGGTGTAACGGCGCTTGTGAACGTGAGCGTCTTCCGTGTTTTCCCAGTTCATATGGAAGTCGCAGCCGAGGCCCAGTGTGATCTTTGTGGCGACTTCTGCAGGTAATGCTTCACGCAACTGTTGAAGCAGTTCTGCGTTGCGCTCGCGGTTGTACTTCCACGTGTCGTCCGCATGTGGCGTGGCGACGATGTGAGTGATGCCATCTTCCACCGCCATGGTAACCATGGCAATGGATTGCTCAAGGCTCTTCGAGCCGTCGTCCACACCGGGCAATAGATGGTGGTGAATATCAATCATCGGCAAATCAGGCGGTTTGCAGGCTCGCGATGAGTCCCTGGAAGAGTTTGAGGCCGTCGGCGGTGCCCAGAAGAGTTTCGCTGGAGCGGTCGGGATGCGGCATCATGCCCAGCACATTGCGGCCTTCGCTGAGTACGCCGGCGATGTTTTCCAGCGAACCGTTCGGGTTGGCATCGGCAGTGATCTCACCGGCGGTTGTGCTGTAACGGAAAGCGATGCGGTCCTGCTTCTTCAACGTGGCCAGCGTGTCGGCGTCACAGAAGTAGTTGCCTTCCATGTGCCCAATGGGCATCTGGAGGACTTCGCCGCGCTGCAGCAGGTGCGTGAAGGGCGAGTCGTTGGTTTCGGTGCGCAGGTTGACCTGCTTGCAGATGTAGCGCAGACCTGCATTACGCATCAGTGCGCCGGGCAGCAGGCCACTCTCGCAGAGAATCTGGAAGCCGTTGCAGATGCCCATGACGGGGCCGCCCTGCGCGGCAAACTTCTTCACCGAACCCATGATGGGGGCGAAGCGTGCGAGCGCACCCGTGCGCAGATAGTCGCCATAGGCGAAGCCACCGGGGACGAGGATGGCGTCGCATCCCTGCAGATCCTCGCTGGCATGCCAGAGAAAGGTCACAGGCTGTTGCGCGACGGCATCGATCACGTTGTAGGTGTCGTGGTCGCAGTTGGATCCGGGGAAGACAAGCACGCCAATCTTCATGCTTCTAGGGTAACGCAAAGGTTGTGCCTTTCGTTGCCTTCTGGCTTGATGCGCAATGCATCTCAATGGATGAGGAATACAACGTGGCGGACGAGCAGTATCCCAATCGGCAAACAAATCCTTATGAGTCTTCCGTTTCGCAACCGTCAGACCATCTGCGTACAGCAGGCACTGCGCTGATGGGATGGTGGCGTGCCACCACGCTCGATGCGCTGTGTGTGGGCCTGATGTGGTTCGTGGGTTTGTACTTCATCCATGTGCCGTGGGCACCGTTGTGGGCGCTGGTGGCCGCGGTCTGTCAATTTGTGCCGGGCATTGGAACGGCACTTGCCGTATGCGGACCTGCAATTGCTGCATTCTTCGCGTCCGTGGATACAGACCTGGACAAGCTGTGGTGGACGCTGGGGCTGTATGCGTTTATTGCGATTGTCGATGGCGTGTTGATACAACCGCTGTTACTGAAGCGCAGCACGCTGGTGCCGTGGTGGGCAGCGATGCTGGGGCCGATCGTTGGTGGCATTCTATTGCCGCCGTGGGGCGCGTTGCTGGCCCCGCCAGTGCTCGCAGTGATCTATGCGTTTCGGAATGCAAACCGGAGCCATTAAGCGCCGAGGCGATACTTCGATTCTGCTATTCGGAAGAGTGGACGCCATACCAGGCGATTGATCGTTACCACCATCAGTGCCATCACGATGGTGGCCAGCAACAGCACTGCGAAGTTGCCGGCATCGGTTGCGGCGCTGATCTGTTCTCCCAGGCCGAAGGCTGTCATCGTCTTACCCTTCAAACGGAAGTATTCCGCGATGATGCTGGCATTCCATGCGCCGCCACTGGCGGTGATGAGGCCGGTCAACAGGTAAGGAAAGATGCCAGGAAGAATGATGGTCTTCCAGCGCTGCACAGTGCCGAAGCGGAAGAGTCGCGAAACTTCTTTGAGATCCGTCGGGATGGCCATTGCGCCTGCGATCACGTTGAACAGCACATACCACTGGGTGCCAAGCAGCATCAGCAGGATGGCCGCTGTGTTCATGCCGCCACCACTGCGCAGCAGAAGCAGCAGAATCACAGGAAACAATGCAGTGGCAGGAACACTGGCTGCGATCTGTGCCAATGGTTGTGCGATACGGGCGAGACGTGGATGCGATCCGATGGCCACACCAACGGGTACGGTCCACAATGTCGCAAGAAACAGGGAAGCGATCACGCGCAAGAGCGTCATACCTGCCCCGCCGAGCACGATTCCAAATTCCTTGCGGTCGATGGAATGTAGCAGATGCAGTGCCTGTATTGCGGCATAAGCCACTGCCGCGAAAATCACAATTGCCAGAACGACTTGGGCGAGTGCAGAAGGCGAGCGCTGATCGTCATCGTCCAGCGTGACATGCGTTGGTCCGCGCTTCGCTTCATGGCGGTACAGCTTATCCAGCATGGGGGAAAGCGTGACGTGCCGCATCCGCTTCACAAAACGGGATTGTTGCAGAATGGCCAGCAGCGGCGAACGTACATGACGGGCGCTCTCTACTTGCTCAAATTTGAACCGATCGCTCCATGCAATGATCGGTCGCCACAAGAGTTGGTCCGTTGCGACGATGATGAGAATCATCGTCGACAGGCCCCATAGGATGGCCGTGGTGTTGCCTTCACTGGCAGCTGTTTGCAGATAGCTGCCAAGGCCGGGCAGGCGGAAGTCGCGCGGGCCCAGCACAAACATTTCGCAGGCCATCAGAAAGAACCATCCGCCCGCAACGGAGACCATGCTGTTCCAGATAAGACCGATGGCAGCGAAGGGGAGCTCAAGCTGGAAGAGACGCTGCCAGCGGGAGTAGCCATAAATGGCGCTGGCTTCCGTTAACTCGCGTGGGAGACTCTTCAACGACGAGTAAAACGAGAACGCCATGTTCCACACCTGGCCGGTGAAGATGAGAATGATAGCGCCCAGTTCCAGGCCAAGTTGACGCGAAGGAAACAGTGCCACCATGGCCAGCATGACGCCGGGAAGGAAGCTCAATACGGGGATGGATTGCAGGATGTCCAGCACCGCGATCATCAGCGCTTCCATCCTGCGGCTGTACGCAGCAACGTAGCCATAACCGATGGCGAACGCCAGGCTCAGCAGGTACGCGAGGAACATGCGCACGACGGAATAGAGCGCATACAGCGGCAAGGCTCGTGGTGACAGTGACAATGTGACCTGAGGCTGTGCGTGGCCCAGCCACAGCCGCGCAATCTGCACCACTCCATAGAACGCCGCAAGACCAATGCTGGCGACGATCAGGTCAAGAAGGAAGGGCCAGCTTCTACGTACTGCCTGTGAACGCGCGAGTGTGCGCGGGATGGCCATCTCACCCCGCGACCGCAAATTACTGAAGCTGCCAGGCAGCATCCTCATTCGTGCGTCTCCACGGCAGGCTCAGCAGCGTGTGCCAGGATGAAGCGGTGGCGCTGCGCGTCAAAGTCAAACAGTTCGGCATAACGGCCCCAGTTGATGGCCGTTTCAAGTTGACGCAGAGTTTCTTCTTCGCTGAATTGTTCGTCCAGCATGTCGTGGAAGAATTCTTCCGGTACTGATCCGTCGCTCTTGGCTTCCAATGCGCGCATAATCTGGCGCAACAGCAGCACGTGCTCAAGCGCGGCCTCGCGGAAGATCTCCTTTTGCCGCAGGATTTCTGCGTTTGCGTATTCGGTGCCGTTCGGGGTAAGCGTGGCATCGCCTTCTGTAACAGTTAGGAAACCTAACAATGAGGCGGCGTCAACGATGGGCAATAAGTCATCCACTTCGAAAGCAAGATCATCGGCCAGGCGATAGATGTCGGCCTTGCCACCGTGATCCACCATCAATTCAAGAAGACCCGCGATGCCGCCGGGACGCGCATGCGGCAACATCTGGTAGCTCATCAAGCGCTGATCGCGAACACGCTTGCCGCCAGCGGTGCGTGGTAGCTCTGGTGGCTGTGCTTCAGGCTGCGTCAGCACCTTATAGATGTAATCCACTAGTTGCGTAAACGCTGCGGCCTTGCGGTCGCGCGGATGCTGCAGTGCGACGCGGAAATCTGTGCGTACGTGGCCGGGATTGCGGCCCAGAACGATGATGCGATCCGCAAGAAGCACGGCTTCTTCAATGTTGTGCGTCACGATGAAGATGGCCTGCGTGGGCATGGTCTTCTTCTGCCATAGCTCCAGCAGCTCCGAACGCAGGTTCTCAGCGGTGAGCACGTCGAGTGCGGAGAAGGGCTCATCCATAAAGAGCACTTCTGGTTCGACAACCAGCGCACGTGCGAAGCCCACACGCTGGCGCATGCCACCGGAGAGTTCTTTGGGATACGCGTGCTGGAAGCCGTCGAGGCCTACTGTGTCCAGCATCTTCATGGCGCGTTTGCGGCGCTTTGCGGGTTCCATGCCGCGCGCCTGCAGCGGCGCTTCAACGTTCTCCAACACTGTGAGCCACGGGAAAAGAGCAAAGCTCTGGAAGACGATGGAGACGTTGATCTCTGTCTGGCCGATCGGTTTTTCATGCCAGTACACCTGGCCACCCGATGGCACGGAAAGTCCCGTGAGCATGCGCAGCAATGTCGACTTGCCGGAGCCGGAGGGCCCCAGAAGCGCGACGATTTCACCCGGCACAATGGACAGGTCAGTCGGCGAGATGACCTGAATACGGTTCTCGCTCGGCTGGGCATAATATTTTTCAACGCGTTCGGCGCGAATGATGGCCTGTGGCATTGGGCGTCTCCATTGGCAGTGGAGCCGGATCAGTGACCGGACCCTGAAAGTTTTTTGGTGGCAGCACGGCCGGGCGAAGTTGGCCGCAGGGCGTCCTCTGAGGGTATCATCCTCCGGTGAAACAACAACTTCCAGAAACTTGCCTTATGCCACCGGGTCAAGTAGAACTGTGATTAATATGACAACCCCCAGCAAACCGAAGGTACTGGTTGCCGACGACGAACAGGTGATTGCCAACACTCTCGCAATCATCCTCAATCAGGCAGGCTTTGAGGCCAAGGCCGTGTACTCCGGCGAATCTGCCGTGGAAATCATTGATCAGTTTCAACCCAACATGCTGATTTCAGATGTGATCATGACCGGCATGACGGGTATTGAAGCTGCCATCAAAATCCGGGAAAAACTGCCCACCTGCAAGATACTGTTGTTCAGCGGACAGGCCGCCACGGCTGACCTGCTGGAGAAGGCGCGTGCACAGGGGCATGAGTTTGAGATTCTGGCCAAGCCAGTGCACCCGACGGACCTGCTGGCCAAGCTCCGCAGCTAATTGCCCTCTGAAACGACGTTTTACGTCAGACATGCAGAAAGGTCTCCTTCCTCAGGAGACCTTCTGCTTTTGCGAAATGTTTTACTGCCGATTCTGTTTCAGCTCCCGTGTTTTTAGCACGATGAAATATTCATAAATCGATTGAAGCAGAGCGTAGGTCAGGCCTGCGCTGCCATCGAGAAAGCCTCGCTTGGCGAAATAGATCAATAGAAATTTCAGAACGGGGCGTCCGGGTAGCCGGTAGAACAACTGTTTCTGCTGCTTTCTTCGCGTTTGAAAGTCCGAAGCGAAGAACGCGTCGCGCAGGCGAAAGGGCGGAGCGCCTGCCTGATTCAGTAGCAGTTGTTGCGCTTCGCGTGTGCTGTAGTCGTTATGCCGCTGGATCCAGAAGGTAATGCCTTTGCTGAAAGGGAAATGGTCCAGATAGCCTGCGATGCGTCCTGTCGTTCCATCGACTACGGAGACGGGATTGACCAGCCGCTCGTAACGCATTCGGGAAGGCTGAAAGAGACGGGTGTACCAGGCGGAAAGCTGGACGTGTTTCAACCATGTTCCGTTCAGGAAATCGCGTCGTTCTACTTCAAAGGCAACGTGTCCGTTCTGTGCTGTTATTGCGTGATGGATGGCGGTGCGAAGCCCCTCGGTCATCCGTTCATCCGCGTCGATGTAAAACACCCACGGATGTTTGAATGGGATGTTTTCCATGGCCCAGTTCTGATGAGAGGCCCAGTTATCGAACTTGCGCTGCACTACCTTTGCACCGGACGCCTCTGCGATGGCTGTGGTTCGGTCGGTGGAGAAAGAGTCGAGTACCCAGACATCATCGGACCATGCTATGGATTCAAGGCATCCTGGAAGATCGCGCTCTTCATTCAGAGTGAGAACCATAACGGAGATCATGCGGGTGTGACTCCCTGTGTGCGTGTGCGTTCTTTGACCAGGCGTGCCGGGGAACCTGCATGGACGGTCCATGGATCAAGACTACGGGTGGCGACGGAGCCGAGTCCCAGGACAGCGCCTTCGCCCAGGTTGGCGCCAGGACCCACGATCGCTCGCGCGCATACCCACGAGTAGGCACCGAAACGCATTTCGTAGGCCAGCAGAGGGAATGCGGCCAGGTTGTAATCGTGTGTCGCGCCGCAGAGATAGGCGTCCTGCGACACGATGGCGTGTGAACCAAAGTGCATGGGAGCGGGGTTGTAAATCTCCACGCCATCGGCAGCGGTGACCTGGTCCGCACAAAAGAGATTCCACGGAGCCCAGATTTTTGATTTCGGGTAGAAGTGACAATCTGAGCCCATCGTGGCTCCGAACATACGCAGTAGCAGGGAGCGCCAGCCGTGCATGGGGCGCGGCGACGGTCGATACAGAAGCAGCCAGACCACACCCCAAAGCACACGCATGACACGATTGCGCCGCGTGAATGCGGGACGCAGATACGGGTCAGCGTGTTCGCTTTCGTCGATATGGTCGGTAGCCACGTAGGCCGCTTCACGCGCCATTCAGTTTGCTCCTTCGTTCTTCGCTTGTTGGAAGAGGGCCATGATGGCTTGGGCGGTCTCCAGCATATTGAAGCGTGTGCGGAAGCATTCCGCTGCTGCATCGCTCATGCGTTGTTTTTCTTCCGTAGACAATGCAATCCAGCGTTCCATTAACCGGCGAGTCCCCTCGGCGGTGTCTGGCTCAATGAGAGCACAACCTTCGTCGCGGATCATGTCCCCGATGTTGACCTTATCGCTCAACAGAACAGGCTTCCTCGCTCCCAGAGCTTCTGCGACTGCGATACCGAAATTCTCCTGATGCGAGGGGAGTATGAACGCCTCAGCAGCGCGGAAGGAACCCCACTTTTCTGAACCACGCAGAATGCCGGGCCAGTGAACGCGGTCGGTAAGACCAGCTTCGTCCACGATCTTTTGTAGCTCGGGTATCCAACCAGTTTCGTCTGGGCCTGCCATGACGAGATGGAGTTCCGGATCGGTGGTCGCGATGGAGACAAATGCTTGCAGGAGCAGGTCGCACCCTTTTTTGGGATGGATACGGCTCAGGTAGATGAGAAAGCGTTTGCCTTCCACGGCTGGAACAACACGGAGGAATGCAGCGATGTCCTCTGCAGGATCGCTCTGCGGAGCGCGGATGCCATAGGGCACCACCTGGGACTTCCATTTCCAGAAGGCGAAGCTTTCTTCCGCAAGCTTTTCTTCGCTCGTGGTGGTGAACAGTACGCGATAGGCGTTTCGCAGAACCCAATACTCCGCGGGATACCAGTAAACGGCTTTCTTCAAATGCTTCAGCGGATAGCGGCGTTTGAAGTACGGGTC
This sequence comes from Terriglobus sp. RCC_193, assembly GCF_041355105.1. Lineage (NCBI taxonomy): Bacteria > Pseudomonadati > Acidobacteriota > Terriglobia > Terriglobales > Acidobacteriaceae > Terriglobus > Terriglobus sp. RCC_193. The sequence continues at coordinate 523,549 of NZ_JBFUPK010000001.1, forward strand.
CAGCATGCCGTGCGAGAACACCATGTACGGCTTGTGGCCGCGCATGGCTCGCATGGTGGCCAGACCCGTGTATTGCCACAAACCATTGACGATCACACCGTCATAACGATGCCGGTTCTCGCGCAGCCAGGGCAACAGCTTTGCCGTGTAGCCATAGGTGGAAGTGCGTGGTCCAAGAGGATAAACCGGAAAGGGGAGTCCCTGCAGATAAGGTGCGCCTGGTGCGTCGAACGTGACTGCTTCGCCTTCATAGCCTTCGTTCTTGTATCCGAAAAGTGTGCGCACACCTTCGATAGGGCCGCCGGCGGCGGGATCCAGCGTGGCGATAACGTGCAGAATACGCATTAATTGAGCCCGCTCCCGATAGCTTTTCCTGTAACACTGCGCAATGCCTGTTTCAGCGCGATGAGGTCTTCGGTGTAACTCCAGCCGGAGATGATTTCTCGACTGCGTTGACCCATACGCGCTGCTTCGCCGGAGCGCAGACTTTTTTCGAGTGCATCGCGAAGTGCGTCCACATTGCCAACGGGATATACGTAACCATTTTCGCCGTTGAAAACCAGATCATCCGCGCAACCGACATCGTCGCTGACCACGACAGCCAATCCTGCGGCCATGGCTTCATTGACAATCAAACCATAGGCTTCGTGGCGCGCGGGAAGAACAAAGACGCTGCTGAGATCAAAGAAGCGAGGTAGTTCACTCTGGTTGCGGAAGCCTGTGAACCGAACATCCTCGGTTGCACCCGATGCGGCTGTTCGCTGCTCCAGCATTTCGCGCAGTTCACCATCGCCAACAATGAGCAGATACGGTCGCTGAGTCGTACGGTCTCTCAGTTGTAGAAAGGCTTCCAGTAACTGATCCGCATTCTTGCGACGGATGAGTTTCGAGGCATAAAGAATGACCGGTCTTCCAGGATCGAGACCCAATTCTTTCTGCATCTCTGATCGAAGCGGAGCCGCCTGAATTGTCCTCTGAGAGAAGTAGGCATTGTCGACAGCGTAGGGCATCAGAAACACAGGAAACTGTTCCCCTAAATAGTGTTTCCAATAGGTGGCATTTCGTTGTCCGACTGCAAGAATGCCGTTCACGAAATGGCGGAGTGCATCGAAGAACAGCCGTTTCAGGCGCAGCTTGTTCGCTGTTCGCGGCCTCTCTCCCAGCCATGAGTCTGTGCGTAATAAAACAGGGATGCCGAGCGCCTTTGCGGCTAACAGCGCGTGCAACGCGTTCACGGTGGAGTATCCGTGTACCCACAACGCGTCGAACGGCTTGCCGTCGACGCCTTGAAGAAAAGCGCGGAAGAATCCTCTTGCAATGGGGCGGGTGGGTGAGGGTGTGTGTGTATCGCGCCAGCGGGGAAGTACGGTGAACCGATAGCCGTCAGTGAGCGACACATCCCATGCCACAGGTACGCCGAAGCCTGCATCGTTGTAGCTGCGTAGAGAAAAGTCGGAGCAGTAAAAAACATGCAGATCGATCCCTGGTTCTGCTGCGATGCGACGCAACAGCTCAGCCTGGTATTGGATAGGATGACTGACTACATAGGCCAGACGGATCCGGTCATTCATGGAAGCCAATGATCTCCTATAAGGCGTTGTTTCCAGAAACAATCAAGCTTTGTGACTCTAGCGGGTTATCGCAGAATGGCAGCCATGGAAACAGCCAGGCTGACGAGAGCCGCTGCATTGCTATAGCGGAAGATGCTTCTGAGAGCGCTTGTTGGAACCAGAATGATGTCATCCGCCTGCAAAACCGGATCTGGGATTTTCCCTTCCTGTATGTCTTTCAAAGGAAGAGGAATCACAGATCGGGTATTGCCTATCGTGCGAACAAGACTTGCATCATTCCGCTTGGCAACTTCTGTAGCGCCTCCTGCGGTGGCGACAGCCATCAATGCTGTAACGGGCCGGGCTCCAGAAAGAACATGTGCTCCGGGAATTGCGACAGCGCCCACGATATAAAACGCGCCGACGTTCCCCGTGGTGATGATGTCGCCTGCAAAGATAGGAACGTTGGCAGCAACGCTGGTTGAGGGATCGTTGCCAAGGTCCACATAGATGGGGTCGGTCAATCCGGGCCGATCTATTTTGATGATGGTGCTTGCAGTCTCAGGCAGGCCGCCTGCAGCGGAAAGAACATCCAACAGACGACGCTGACCCACGATCGGGAATGTCTTGTCGAGTGCGCCCACCAGCGTAACGACATGGTCGGGCATATCCGTAATCACAAGATTCACCTGCGCATCGCGAAAGAGTTCCTTATCTTCCAGAACGCGTGCGATCTTCTGTTCCGCAGAGGTGATGGTGAGGCCACCCACGTGTATGACTCCCGCCAGGGGGAGATGAATGGTGCCATCCAACGATACCCGTTCCGTATCTGTAAACGTAGGGGTGACATTAAAGATGGAGATTGTTACGACATCGTTGGGCAACACGGTCAGGTTCTGTTGCGAGGGAAACAGGATGGCCTGATCCGTGGTCAGGGGATGATGGACGTTCAGCCCGGGCGAAGATGTGGGTGCGATGCCGGTATATTGCGCATGGCACCATGCTGTTCCGCCTAACAAAAGAGATGCAAGGATAATGAAGTCAAAAAGTCGCTTCATGCTTGGCCTCCCTTATCGTTGCGTTCGGCATTGCGTCCCTGTGATTCCCACGATTCCGAATCGATGTTGGAGTAGCTGTATCCCGAATACCCGTAGTAGCCGTGGTATTCCGGTGCATTGATGTCTACGGAATTCAATACAACGCCTGTAACGGCTGCACCGGACCGAATCAGAAGGTCACGCGAGCGTCGTACGGCGTTGCGGCTGCTCTTGCCGTGGCGCACGACCAGGACAATGGCATCTGCATGACGTGCCAGGATGACACCGTCGGTTACGGAAAGAATCGGGGGGGAATCGATCACGATATGGGTATACAACTCCGCGCACCTTACTAAAAGTTCATGCATGCTTTCGGAAGAAAGCATTTCCGTGGGGAAGGGAGGTACTGGGCCGCTGCACAGCACATCCAGATTCGGAACCTCGGGAACGTTTTTCACCGCCTCTTCCAGCGTCGCACCGCCGGACAGCACCGTGGAGAGACCAATGCGTCCGTTCAAACCAAAACGATGATGTACGTTGGGGCGTCGAAGGTCTGCGTCGATCAACAAAACGCGGGTTTCCCGCTGGGCCAGAATTGCGGCCAGATTGGTTGCAACCGTAGTTTTGCCTTCAGTGGGCGTTGAACTGGAGATAAGGATGAATTTGGGTGGGTGGCCCGTTGTTGCCAGTAGCAGCGCCGTTCGAAGTGAGCGGAATGCCTCAGAGAACTGGGATTTGGATGTGGCCAGTACCCCGATATTGGTCTGGGCCACGCTCATGGAACCAGAGCCATCGGAGGGCAGCCGGCGCACGCGGGGAATAATGCTGAGCGATGGAAGCTGCGTAATCTGTTCCACCTCTGCAACGCTCCGGATACCGGTGTCGAGGCTCTCCAGTGCGAAGGCGAGCATCACCCCAAGGATCAGGCTCATGATGAGGTCTCTGCCCAGGATGCTGGAGCGTGGCGTGATGGTGGGACCGACCGGTTTAAAGGCCGGATCGACAACGTCAATCTCCAGGGCATCCAGGCCAGCCTGCACGCTTGCGCTCCGCAGTTTGGCAAGGAGTTCCTCATAGAGCGTGCGGTTGGTCTCGTAGTCACGCTGACGCAGCGTGTATTCCACGAGGTCATCGCGAAGATGGTACGACTGATTTTTCTGGTCTTCCAGCGCCGCTTCTGTTTGCGCTTCATTCGCCTGCGCCGCGACGAGCGCCTGTTTCGCCTCGGTGACCAGACGTGTCTCTTCCGCCTTGATTTCGCGGTCTACTTCACGCAAGTGCGCCTGCAGAGCGAGAATCTGTGGATTTTTAGGCCCCAGTGTGACGCCGGATTGGGCAATCTGCGCTTTGGTTTGTGCGGCGTCATCCCTTAATCGGGGTAATCCGGATTGCGTTCCCCCGCCGCCAGCTGCCTGCAGGTTGCTTTCCATCAGGTCGGGGTCGGAAGTCGAGAGGACCCGGTAACGGGATTCTGCAAGGATACGTTGCACCTTGGCAGCGATGGCCGCACTGCTAAGAGCCTCGATTGCGGCCGATACTTGTGTGGTGACGGGTTTGCTCGCATCCGCGCCAAGTCCCAGAACACCAATACGTTTCTGGAGATCCATCAACTGTTCCTGCGATGCTTCTACCTGCTGTTTCAGGTCGTCCAGCTGTCCCTGCAGCCACTGGGAGACACGCTGTGTCGAAGCGAAGCGGCTTTCAAAAGAACGCTGCTGATACGCATTGATGAGATGGTTGACCAGATCGGCAGCGAGCTGTGCTTTTCTGGCGGTCACAGTGATGCGGATCATCTGTGTGCGTGGGATAGTCGCCACCTGGAAGGCACCGCTCATCTTTCCCACCACAACGGCGCGTATCGCGGGATCATTGATGTTGCGGTATGGGCCAGGGTCCATGAAGTCCGGATTGTTCGCCAGGTTCATCTCCTGTGCGACCGTCAGCATCAGGGATTCGCTGCTGAGAATCAGAACTTCTGTTTCCAGATCTTCCGTCTGTAGCGTTCCCATGCCGTTTGCCATACCCAGGCCCAGAGCCGATTGCGCGCTGGAACTGCGCACCTGGATCCTGCCACTGGCGGTGTAGATGATGGGTTGCGTTGCGGCCTGGTAGAGGGCATACGTAATGCCCAGTACAGCCGCAATAATGAGAACCCATTTGCGTTTGCGCAGCACATTCAAAGCTTCAGAAAGTGCGCTTTCAGCGGAGGTAGAGTTGAAACCGGCGTTTGGTTCCGGTATTCCGCTCTCGGATGGCTGATTCGTCAGGGGCGGCATCTCCAAAGATCATAACCTCCTTTGTGGCAACTGGAGTGTTCACGTGGCCAAGGTCTTAGGACCAATGATTCCTCTGTCCTGTTCGGTGCCTGTGGACAATGCCGTGCGGTATGCTTTCTTCATGGGAAAGACTGTAGATATTGCAGTGGTTGGTTCCGGTTACGTTGGCCTTGTTGCCGCCGTTTGTTTCGCTGAAATGGGGCATCATGTGATTTGCGTGGATAACGATCCCGCGAAGGTAAAGGCTCTGCAAGGCGGCGATAGCCTCATTCATGAGGAGTATCTTCCAGAGTTACTGAATCGCTATCGCAACAATCGTGTGGAGTTCACCACGGACCTGGGCGCAGCTACGGAGAAGGCTGCCGCGATTTTTATTGCTGTGGGAACACCCCAGTCAGAGACGGGGGATGCCGATCTTTCCTATGTGGAAGCAGTGGCTTGCGAAATTGCGCGCCATTTGAAGACGTATAAGGTGATCGTGGAAAAGAGCACCGTACCGGTCTATACCAATGAATGGATTCGCCGCGCGATTGAGCGCAACGGTGTGGATCGCAGCCTGTTCGATGTTTGCTCCAACCCTGAATTTCTGCGGGAAGGGACCGCGGTGTCAGACTTTTTGCACCCCGACCGCATTGTGGTGGGAGCGGACTCGGAGAGGGCTGCGCGGCTGCTGCAGGAAATCTATGCACCGCTGACCTCTGGTGAGTACTACACGCGGGAAGCCATTATTCCTGGCGATTTCACCGCGGATGCACCGCCGCCGCTGCTACTCACCTCGACGAAGAGTGCGGAGATCATCAAGCACGCGTCGAACGCCTTTTTGGCACTGAAAATTTCGTTTATCAATGCTGTTTCCAGCCTGTGTGAAGCTACCGATGCGAACGTGCAGCAGGTGTCGCAGGGCATGGGGCTGGACACGCGTATCGGGCCGCGCTTCCTGCATCCTGGTATCGGTTATGGCGGCTCCTGCTTCCCGAAGGACGTGGCCGCGTTCCGTTCTGTTGCAGAGCAGATGGGCGTGGACTTCTCGCTGCTGACGGAAGTCGAGCGTATCAACGCAAACCAGAAGAAGCGTTTCCTCGCAAAGGTGCGCGCGGCACTTTGGACGCTTCGCGGCAAGAAACTTGCCGTGCTGGGTCTGGCGTTCAAGGGCGATACGGATGACATCCGAGACAGCCCCGCTATTGAGATGGTGAAGATGCTGCTGGCGGAAGGATGCTCGATCACTGCGTATGATCCGGCTGCGATGGAGCGTACGCGCGCTGTGCTTCCTGAATCAGACAAGATGCACTATGCCGACGGTACGTATGCGGCGGCGGAAGATGCTGATGCACTGCTGATTCTTACGGATTGGCGAGAGTTTGGCCGCCTTGACCTGGAGAAGTTGCGTACTGCGCTGCGTTATTCCATCATGATTGATGGTCGCAATATGTACGATCCGGCCACGGTCGCGGATGCAGGCATCAGCTATTACAGCGTAGGGCGCCCAGCGACGCATCCAGTCCGCGAAATGGTGAAGGCGTAAGCGGGAAGGATTGCAAGACATGGGGGAGTGGAAGCGCGTTCTGATTACAGGCGCGGCGGGTTTTCTTGGGTCTCATCTAACAGATGTCGTATTGGCGGAAGGCGCCGAAGTTATTGGCGTCGATAATCTCTGCACAGGCGCGATGGAGAACCTGGCCCATCTGAAGTCGAATTCGAAGTTCTCGTTTAAGCAGCACGATATCTGTAAGCCGTTCGATTTTGGCGAAGTGGATTTTGTGTTCAACTTTGCATCTCCTGCCAGCCCCGTGGACTACATGAAGCTGGGGCCGGAGACGCTTCGGGTTGGCTCGGATGGCACGGTGAATGCCTTGGAAGTGGCGAAGAAGTACGGTGCCGGATTTCTGCACGCATCTACTTCGGAATGTTACGGCGATCCGGAACAGCATCCGCAGAAAGAGACCTATTGGGGGCATGTGAATCCGGTCGGTCCGCGCTCCGTATACGACGAAGCGAAGCGATTCTCTGAGGCCACCGTCATGGCCTATCACAACTACCATAAGGTGCGGACCAGCATGGTACGCATCTTCAATACGTATGGTCCGCGTCTGCAGCCGAATGATGGCCGAGTGATCAGCAACCTGATGATGCAGGCGCTCCAGGGGCAGGACCTGACGATCTATGGCGACGGGTTACAGACGCGTTCGTTCTGCTTCCAGTCTGACCTGATTCGCGGCATTGTGGCGTTGGCAAAAAGCGGAGAGCCGCTGCCGACGAACATTGGCAACCCTGAGGAGTGGACCATTCTGGATTGCGCGAAGACTGTGCTGGAAGTGACCGGCTCCAGTAGCCAGATCGTCTACCGGCCTATGCCGCAGGACGATCCGAAGCAGCGCAAGCCCGACATTACGAAGGCGCGGACGCTGCTGGGTTGGGAGCCGAAGGTGAATCTACGCGATGGGCTGCAGCTTTCCATGGATTATTTCAAGGAGCGGGTAGCGGCGACCGTGTAGAGAGATGCAGTGAAAGGGAGGGCATGGCAGACTGCCATGCCCTTTCTGCTTTTCATCGGAATTTACTGCGGTGTCTTCAGGCTGGGGTACCACGTTACTGTGAAGGCTGCTGTGGTGGAACCCTGTTGCCCTGCTTTCCAGATGGGAGCTTTCCATCGCTCTTCCTGAAACCAGGCATTCAGTTCCACATCGCGTGTAAGACGCTTTACCAGATCGACGCGGAAGCTGTTCTGCGTGGTGCCACCCGCAGGAAAGTCATTGCCGTTTTTCTTGTGGAGGTACTGTAGTGAGACCCATTCATTCCCGCTCAGGTGATAGGTAAGCCATGCCTGGCCGCCTTTGGCTTCGCGGCCGATCCAGTGGCCGAAGATCACTCCGCTGTTCGTCATGCCCTGCCGCTGAATGGTTTCATAGTAGTTTCCCTGGCCTCCGGTGGACCTGCTGGTGACGAAGTCGGTGTACACACCCTCTACGCGCAAATCGAGCTTGGGTGCGTAGGGAAGACGCGTGAGGTAAAGGCCCGAGAGCCACCCGGCGCGCCGCGGAGCACTGATAGGAAACACATCATCATGGGTTGTGGAGTCGACGTACAGTGTCGCCAACTTTCGCACGAACGGCAGGCGATAACTGAAGGTGACGGAAGAAAAGCGTGCGCCCGGATCGTCGCGCGAATACTTTTCCTGGACCGTTGTGTCGTTGAAATCAAAGAAACCCTTCAGGAAGGTATGCAGCGTGATGGGACCGTGTTTCTTGCCGCCCCAGATGATCGTTCGTTGAAAGCCGAATTGAAAATTTTTCGTTGGTGCGAAATCAATTTTTTCCGAATGAGCCCACGGGGAGTTGGGGTAAGTGTGTCCCTTCAGGCTACCCACAAAAAAGTCATAGCGCGTATCTCCCAATAGCCTGCTGACCAGAGGAATGTGGAGTGGTTCCACGCGATTGATACGGAAGGCGTAAATGTTGTCCGCGTTGTTGGACCATTGCATGGCACCACCCAGAGCAGGTCCAAGCCAGGCATCGCTCTTGCCGATGGAGACTTCATGATTGAAGACATGGGCTGCAAACGTCGCTTCGATCAGATGGAAGCGGTTGACCGCGGGCACAGGCCCTTCGGGAATGGTGTCCTGGGGACGATTGGTTCCACCGAAGTAATCCTGCGAAGGATTGTTGTAGGAAATGCCATCCAGATTGGAGAGGGCACTGGCCAGCGCATAGCTGTAACCTTCGTATCCGGGCGCGTGCTGGTATTCGCCACGAACGCGCAGGGAAAACGGCCCCAGTTCGGTGATAACTGAGCCGCCGTCATAGGTGTTGAAGCCGCTGGAGTAGGGGCGGCCATAGTCGTTGATGAAGGTCTGGCCCAGGTGCCAGCTATCGCGCAGAACGGTGCCGCCCACGCCCCGCATACTGACGTAAGCAGAGGAAACGCCGGTTATGAGCCCACGTTTCGTCAGGCCGTTTGCCGATGGTTCGTCGCGCAGTTCATAGAGAATTTTGTCCAGAATCTCTTCGGATTCGGTATCTCCTTCATCGCGGATGGCGCCTTCGCTTTTCTCCAACATGTGCAGGACGCTGCGGCGGGTCCATGGACGCAGACTGAGGAACGCGGAATCAATATAGCCGCGTGAATACAGGCGCAGGAGCGCGGGGTAAACCCAGCTATCCATGTCGATGTATGGGGATCCAAGCCAATAATCGTCGAATTGAGCAGGGATCGGGGCCGGACTGAAGGCATTGCGGGCCACATTTGGGTGTTCTTTGGTGGGTTCAGCTTCTACGACGGGCTTATCGGCCTCCGTATAGGGGCGAGGCAGGGGAGCTGCGGGTGGAGGTGCAGATGTCTGGACCGGATTGGCGGGGGGATAGCTCGGCACAGACAATGGATCGACTGGCGATGGCTTCGGGGTTTGTACCGCCGGTGCGTCCGGGGGAGGGGATTGTTGCTGGGCGAATGAGTGGAAGGGCAACAAGGTGGCCCCAAGAACAGCAGCGGTTGCCATGCTCCGATGCACGGCAAGCAGCTGCGATCTCAAAATTGCACGAGTACATACTTCCAAGCGGACCTCACGGGGAATGAGCCTTGCTCGTATGATGGCTGGAAACGGCAGTAAGATGTTCCAAAAAAACGCATGGCGCGCTTTTCCGCATCCGTCTGCCTTGCAGGCCACAGGACACGTTGACCCTGATTAAGGATTCAGCGTGGAGTGATGTGTGTCCGCATGTTCTGCCTTGGTTAAGCCTGGAGCAATCCACGCGCTTGCAGGCGTTCTTCCATTCCAAGGATGGAGTCCGTCGCGCCCGGCATGGCAATGGCATGAATCACCGATCCGCCCCATCCATTGCGTGCCCGCAGAAGGGATTCCTGCATCACGCGGCATACTGCCACCGCATCGGCGGCGTCGACGGGAAGGATCGGAATCCGGGTGGACTTCATACGCTTTTCTGTAAGGGCCCTTGGTTCGATCTCGCTTTTTACAACGACCAGCAGAGGGAGGTCATTGGATTCCATCAATTTTAATGTCCCCACCAAAGATGGGAAATCGTGTAACAAGGCGATGGTCACAGGCTTTGGTTCACGCACAGAATGCATGGACTGCAGTGCCATGCCTGCGGCGACCGAGGCGCATTCCTCTGTTGAGCCGTTGCAGGCGACGGTATGGAGTGACGCAATCGAAACAGGAAAGTAGCTTTCCACGGCGGTCTTCAGCAGGGGAAGTTTGCCAGCGGTCACTACGGTATCGCGACGGTGCAGCTGCGAAAGGATACCGGCCAGCAGGGACTCCGGTTCTGCCACTGCGGATGCTTTGACGTTGCGTGTCACATCGGTCCAGGTGGAGGTTTCCCGCTTTGCGCTGCGAAGCGCCTTCATGGTTTCATATATCTTCCGCATCGCGGTATCGCTGATCGGTGGCTTACCCAAGCAGGCGTTCTCCCAGTTCCAGTGGCAGTGTGAAGTTCGAGTATCGCATTCCGCAGGGCTTCGCTCCATAGCGATTCCGCACGAAGTTCGCTTCTTCGAAATGGATTGTTGGGAGGCGCGATTTCAAGGCAGTCGATTTACTCGTCTTCGCTCAGCGCGAGATCTTCCGCTTCCATCTTGCGACCACGTTGCAGTAGGACCTGGACACGGCCTTCCGCCGCATCCAGTTCCTTCTTGCAGGATTCTGACAGAGCGACGCCCTGTTCAAAGAGCGCGAGAGATTCTTCCAGGGACAGGTCGCCCTTTTCCAGTCGTTCCACGACGCTTTCCAGCGATTTCAGCTGCTCTTCAAAGGTTGCCATGTCCGTTTCCTGATCCTACTCCGCTGTGATCGGTACCAGCAGAGCTTCCAGCACTTCTGCTGCTGCGGTATAGCGGGCGAAGGGAGCACTTACCTGAACGCCCTGCACCATGGGCTGTGCCTCGGCCAGCATTTCCTGCGCAATGCGGACGCCTTCTGCACGCGACTGCTCCGGTGTTCCGGCATGAGCGGCCATGCGATGCAGAATCTGCTCCGGCATACGCACTTTCAGGTCGTTCTTCATGAACTCCGCATTCTTTACGCTGGTCAGCGGCCAGATGCCCGCGACGACAGGGATGCGGAAGCCTTCGATGCGTTTCAGGAATGTCTCCAGTAATTTCAGATCGAAGACCGGCTGCGTGATGGCGAACTCAGCTCCTGCTTCCACCTTGGCTGCAAAGCGACGGACTTCGAGGTCCAGATCGGGCACGCCGGGATTCGCCGCGCAGGCCAGTACAAACCCGGTGCTGGCGCCGATGCTCTGGCCACCAATGTCCAGGCCATGATTCATGTCGCGCAGAACGCGAGTCAGGCCGACCGCATCAACATCAAAGACGCCGGTTGCATCGGGATAATTGCCCATCTTCGGCGGATCGCCTGTCAGGCAGAGGATGTTCTTCATGCCGAGCGATGCCGCGCCCAGGAGATCGCTCTGGATGCCGAGGAGATTGCGGTCGCGGCAGGTGAAGTGAATGATGGTTTCAATGCCGACCTTCTGCTCGATCTGAAGGCACAGGCTGCTGGCGCTCATGCGTGTGCTGGCACGCGGCGAATCCGGCACGTTGATGGCGTGCACGCCGAGCCGCTTCAGCATACGTGCGCCTTCGAGTTCCCGCGTGGAATCAAAGCCTTTGGGCGGGACGATTTCCACCATGGTGATGAATTCGCCGGTGGCGATGCGACGGCCAAGCTGTGAACGCTCTGCCAACGGTGCGGGGGCGATCAGCGCGGCGGTGGGTTTATCTCCTACCTGCGCTATACCTTGCGCCTGCGACTGGATCGCCTTCACGCTGGAACGCATGGCGCGAATGTGCTGCGGCGTGGTGCCACAGCAGCCACCAATAATCGTTGCACCCAGACGCATGGCCTTGCGGGCAAAGCTGGCGAGATACTCCGGCGAGGAGAGATAGATGCTGCGGCCGTCCACGCAACTGGGAACACCTGCATTAGGCATGGCGGCGAGGGGCAGCGAAGTCACCCGACGCATGCGTTCGATGGTGTCCAGCACAAGCTGCGGGCCGTCGCTGCAATTGCATCCGATGGCATTTGCGCCCCACTCAGCCAGTCGTTGCGCCGCCTCTTCCGGTGACGTGCCGTCCGAGACATTCCCCGCATCGGTCACGGTGACCATGGCGATGATTGGCAGATCGGTGCTCACCTGATGAATAGCGTCGATGGCGGCTTTTGCTTCCGCCATAGAGGTCATCGTCTCCACCACGAGCAGGTCCACGCCCGCATCGACAAGTGCCTGAACCTGTTCGCGATAGGCGGCGGTCATGATGGATGCATCGCGTTCCGGTTCTGGCAGGCCAAGTGGGCCGAGTGCGCCAGCAATATAGGCATGGTGTGCGTGCTTTTCGCGGATAGCATTTGCGGCTTCGAGGGCGAGTTTCACCCCGGCGGCATTGATCTCTGCCACTTTATCTTCCAGGCCGAAACGCTTCAAGCGAATGGCATTCGCACCAAAGGTGTTGGTCTCCAGAAGTTCCGCGCCTGCAAGCAGATATTCCTCATGAATATCGCGGACCAGCTTCGGCTCGCTGAGGTTTAATTCGTCGAAGCAGCGATTGATAAAGATGCCACGCGCATACAGCATCGTCCCCATGGCGCCATCGCAAAGGATGGGGTGGGAGCCGAAAATACGGTCGGTGGTGGGCGGAGAAACTTCAGACATAGATGTCTCCCTATCCTACTTCGTTCAACGGTTCACAGTTGGGTTCGTCCAACCTGTACCCGTTCTGCAAATCAGCCTGTTTGCTTTGGTATACTTGGGCAGGTTGCGGACAGGGAGATTCCCGCAGCAACATTGAGGTTTTCCGTTGAAGAGTGTTTCCGTTGCGCGGTCGGCAGCCGCCCTCCTGTGTGCCACCGTCGTTGTTCTCCTGACGGGTTGTGGATATCGCCCCTATAAGACCACAGAGAATCAGTTCGCCGGTCGTCCTGTTCCGCCGTCGAAGCTGACTCAGCGCGTGATGGTCGCCATCTCGCAGGCATCGCTTCTTGGCGGTGGTCTGGAAGTGTTGGATGCCAAGCGCGATATCCGTTCCAACGTCTATGTAGCGAATAGCACCACGATGATTAGCGCTTACAGCAGTAATGCGAAGAGCATCATCAACTATCCGGAGCAGATGCGCGGCTACGTGTACAGCTCGGATGGTGCTATCAATACGATTAACTATTCGACAGAAGCCGCAGCCGGCACCACGGCGGCCACCACGGGCGCTCTGTCCTCGTATTTTGTGTCGCAGGATGTGTATTCGGTTCTGACAGCGGTAGAGAGCAGTGGCCTCTTCGTTATGAATGCTCCGTCAACGTCGTCGGCCACAACGAGCTCGGTCATGGCGACCTACTCGTTTCCGATTCCCAGCGTGTACAAAGTGGTGGCAAATCCGTCCCACAGCGTAATCCTGCTGATGCTGCGCAATTCGAATATGGTCTACCGTGTTCTGCAGCTGAACAGCGACCAGTCCGGGAACCAGCCGGCACCTGCAAATTCGCTGACCTGTATGCCGGTTAATAATCCGGTGTACTGCATCGTCCCGGTGGGTGCAACACAGACCAACGGAACCGTCTCCGAGCCCAGCTTTCACCGTCCGTACGACGCATACTTCTCGCCGGATGGATCGCAGGTGTACTTCCTGAACTGCGGTCGCGAATGCGGCGGGACGTCAGCAACGGGTGACGATGTGGCCGGTGTGTCCTTTGCCAACCTGAACACGCTCCGCATCGACTACTATCCGCCCAGCAGCACCTATGTCTCGCCGGTGACCAGCTTCACGGCGGTTCCGGGCGGCGCTACGGCCGCAATCTCGGATGGCAACACGCTGTATGTGGCAGGGCAGTCGCTGCAGACAGATGGCCTCTTCGGTGGCAACCTGTCCGTGATTCCGCTATCCACGAAGACCATCTCCGCGACGTACTCCATCTCCGATGGAACGCACACGAAGATGCTCTTCGCTGATAACAACACGCTCTGGATCGGTTCTTCCAATTGCGCCAGCGGTGAACGTCAGGCGCACAATCAGAACTACAACTGCCTGACACGCTATGACATTACGAACAGGGCTGCAGCCATTGTTCCGAATGTCACGCCTGGTGGCGCTACGACTGTGCCGTATCCGAATGAAAACCTGGACAAGTACTACTACGGCAGCCTAACCGGGCTGTGCTGGGTGGAGAATCTGAACAAGGTTTACACCGCGTATGGTGGTCAGGTGCATGCTTTCAACACTGCTGATGGTTCGGAGATCGACAACACCAACATCACCGTGCAGGGAACAGCGACCGACGTGGCCTACATGGACGCGTCTACGAACGTTGCAAACTAATCCAGCATCATAAAAACAAACAACGGCCCGCTATGACGAGCGGGCCGTTGTTTGTTTTTATGATGCTGGACCATTACTAACGGCCCCGGCTCAGGCGTGCCAGATCGCGCAGATACTGCTTCAAAGGACGCGCCGGACGTCCCCAGAAAACCTGTCCGGCCCCAAATAATTTCTTACCGCTGAGTACGCCTGCGCCGCCGCCAAGAATCACGCCGGGACCGACCGTAGCGTGTTCTCCCATGCCGACCTGTCCACCAAGGATTGCTCCATCTTCCACTACGGATGATCCGCTGATGCCAGTCTGCGCTGCAATGATCACGTTGCGGCCAATGCGGCAGTTGTGGCCGATATGCACCAGGTTGTCGATCTTTGTCCCCGCGCCAATGCGGGTTTCTTCCAGCGCACCGCGGTCTATGGTGGTGTTTGCGCCAATCTCCACATCGTCTTCAATCACCAGTGCGCCCTGCTGCGGAAACATCAGGTAGCTGCCATCTGACCTGCGTGCATAGCCAAAACCGAGTGCGCCAAGTATCGCTCCCGCCTGAATCCGTACGCGATTGCCGATAACCACGCCGGGCTCAATGACAACCCGTGCACCGATAAGGCATCCATTGCCGATGCGAACGCCTGCGCCAATCACTGCACCGGGATCAACGCTGGTATTTTCGCCAATCTGTGCAGTCGGATCGATCACTGCAGTCGGATGAATTACCGCGGCTGCTGCCGGGCGCAGACGATCTCCAACAATAGAGAAGGCAAGTCGTGGGTCTTTCACCAGCACGACTCGGTTGTCGTTTTTTTCTGCGGCGATCTTCGTAGAAGCAAGGATGACGCCTGCGCGGGATTGCAGAGCCGCTTCCAGAACATCTGCGGATGAGGCAAAGACGGCTGCATCCATGTCCGCATCTTCGAGAGCGCTGACGCGCGTGATCTTGCCCTCAGAGAGGGAAGAAACAGCTTGTCCGCCGGTCCATTCTGCAATCTCTGCAATGGTTGCCATCAAACTAATTCACCTTGTTTTGCTGTTCGCGATACCGGCAGTGCAGATTCAGTCGAGGAAGTGCGCCGCTTGTAAATTGGTGGCTCACCTTCGGGACGTGTCTTCCAGCGGCGATGCAGCCACAGCCACTGATCCGGATAGCGACGGATGTACTCTTCCGTAACACGGGCAAACAATGCGGTGTTTGCCAGTGCATCGGCTTCGGCATCGTCCGTCTTCTGCAGTTGCAATCCTTCACCGAAGTGCAGGACATAACGTGACTCTTCATCTGACCAAAGAAGAAATCCCGGCACCACCGCTGCGTCTGTCTTGCGTGCAATGCGGGCCAGCCCGCTGCCAGTGCATGCGGGAATGCCGAAGAAGGGAACGAACACACCTTGCGGCGGCGTCATGTTTGTGTCCATTAAAATACCGACTGCTTCGCCCCGATGCATCGCCTTGATGATGCCGCGCGCGAAGTCGTCCTTGTGCAAGACACGATTACCGTGCAGACAACGGATGCTGTTTACGAAGTCGTCCACCAGCGGATTGTCTAACCGGCGAATGACCATACCCATTTGTTCGCCAAGCAGGGAATGGACGAAGCTTGATAGCTCCCATGCGCCCAGATGGCCAGTGAGTATGAGTACACCCTTTCCTTTTGCCTTGGCCGATTGGTAATGTTCAAGGCCTTCGTAACGCATGACTTCTCGCTGCACGAACTCCGGTGAATACTTCGACATCTGACAGAACTCAGCCAGCAGCCAACCAAGGTTGCGGTAGGTTTTTTGCAGGATGGCACGGCGTTCCGCGGCGGTGATGCCGGGGAAGGCGATCTGAAGATTCTGTTCACCAGCGGAGGAAAGCCTGCCTGCGAGTCGGCCTGCAAGTGTGCCAAGCCATGCACCAACAGCACGCGCTGTGTTCCTGGGAAGCATGCGCAGCAATCCTACGACCAGGCGCAGCGCAGCGTATTCCATGCGTTGCCGCATCGTCGCCCGAACCCGCTCTGTTCCAGAAGCATTCAACCCGAACAGTGTACTGCTATTTCGACGTCGAAAACATTGGCGCAGTATGGCTTAATGTCGGTTGAGATTTTGCAGGTAACAGAGATAGGCTGAAAACTTTTCCGGGGCGGAGCGGTAGTAAACGTTCAGCCCTTCCTTACGCGATGTAATAAGGCCGAGATCGGTAAGGACTTTGAGGTGATGTGAGACCGTTCCGGGCGAGAGTGCGTGCTTGTTGCAGACTTCGCCACAGTAGATCTCATCGCCTTCCGCAATTTGCTTGTAAATGGAAAATCGGCTCGGCTCTCCGAGTGCCTTCGCGATCAATGTTGCTTCTTTTTCTTTCATCGCTCTCACACCTATAAGACGTGCCAACTGTGCGAAATGTTCAGAAACGATGAATTCCTGAATCCAACTAATTTGACGCACATCAAAGTAGTCAAAATCTAAAAACGTCGCGTTTATGGAGACGTCGTTATGTGGATAGTCCGTCTTGCGCTCAATAAGCCTTACACGTTTATTGTAGCTTCGATTCTCATCCTTGTTCTTGGGTTCTCTTCGATTGCGACGACACCGACGGACATCTTCCCCAACATTGATATTCCGCAGGTAACGGTCATCTGGTCCTACTCTGGCTTGCCGGCCAAGGAGATGGAGCAGCGCATTACGACCTTCAGCGAGTTCGTAATGGCGGTGGTCAATGATGTGAAGTCGATTGATTCGCAAACCACCAATGGCGCGTCTGTCATCAAGATTTCGTTCCAGCCCCAGGTACGTATTGATGCTGCCATGTCACAAGTGGGTGCTGCAGTAAATTCCATCCGCTTCCGTATGCCACAGGGTGTAAATCCACCTTGGATTCTTCGCTTCAGCGCATCCACGGTACCTATCATTCAGTTATCGCTCTCAAGTGACACTCTTTCAGAGTCAGAGATTTATGACTATGGTCTGTTCCGTGTCCGTCAGCAATTGACGAAGGTTCCGGGAACGCTTCTGCCTACACCCTATGGCGGTGTTGCACGCCAGATCATGGTCGATCTCGATCAAAATGCGCTTCTGGCAAAAGGTCTTACTCCGATTGATGTGACCAATGCCATTAACGCGCAGAACGTTACGCTTCCTTCGGGTACGGCGAAGGTCGAAAACACCGAGTACACCGTTAGTACCAACTCCAGTCCCGTTGATGCATTGTCTCTGAACGATGTTCCCATTAAGCAGGTGAACGGCGCGATGGTGTACATGCGAGACGTTGCTCATGTACGAGATGGCTGGTCCGTGCAGCAGAACGTTGCAAGAGCTAATGGAAAGCCTGCGGCGCTTCTCACCATTATGAAAACGGGATCGGTATCCACACTGGATATCGTGAAGCAGATCAAGGATGATGTGCTGCCTGCATCGCGTGCTGCAGCGCCCAAGGGATTGAAGATTACTGAACTCTTCGACCAATCCATCTTTGTGAAGGCATCCATTGTTGGAGTCCTGCGCGAAGGTCTGATCGCTGCTTCTCTTACGGCGCTGATGATCCTGCTCTTTCTTGGGAGCTGGCGTAGCACCTTAATCATTGCTATCTCAATTCCATTATCGATTCTGAGTTCCATCATTGTCCTCAGCGCGCTTGGGGAAACGATGAATACGATGACCCTTGGCGGTCTTGCGCTCGCGATTGGCATCCTCGTGGATGACGCGACCGTAACCATCGAAAACATTCATCGTCACATGCACGGACAATCTCTTCGCGACGCAGTTCTTATCGGCGCATCGGAGATTGCAACACCTACACTGGTTTCGACGCTTACGATCTGCATCGTGTTTGTCTCTGTCGTCTTCCTGACGGGGCCTGCAAAGTTCCTATTTACTCCGATGGCGCTTGCAGTCGTCTTCGCCATGTTGGCTTCCTATGTGCTCTCTCGCACGCTGGTGCCGGTCCTGGTGAACTTTCTCCTTGGGGCGGAGCACAATTTCGAGGGGCACTCTACGCAGCCTGCGGACAATGCTGGTGCTCCGTCGTTCTTCCGCCGCATCAACGAACGCTTCAACCAGTGGTATGAGCGGCTGCAGCATCGTTACACCGCGGCGCTGGAAGCATTCCTTGCTCATCGTCGGAAGGCACTTTTTGCATCGGTTGCTGTGATGCTTTCAGCCTTCGTTTTACTGCCGTTCATCGGACGCGACTTCTTCCCCAGTGTGGATGCGGGGCAGATTAAGTTGCACATTCGCACGCACCCCGGAACGCGAATCGAGAAGACGAAGGTCATCTTCAGTCAAGTTGAGGATGAAATTCGCAAAACGATTCCGGCCGATGAAACAGAGCTGGTGATGGATAACATCGGACTTACGCCGGAGACGTTTAACTACGCATTTGGCGATGGCTCCACGATCAGCAGTGCAGATGGTGAAGTTCTCATCGCATTGAATGAAAAGCACCATTCCACGCAGGGATACATCAAGCAGCTTCGTGCAGAGCTTCCAAAGAAGTTCCCTGATGAGACGTTCTTCTTCCAGCCTGCGGACATGGTGACGCAGATCCTGAACTTTGGTTTGCCTGCGCCGATTGACATCCAGATACAGGGATACGATCCTGCGAATTACGGCATTGCCAAGCGTCTGCGTGAGCAATTGGCAACCGTGCCTGGTGCTGTTGATGTGCATATGCATCAGGTGGTCGATGCGCCGGATCTGCATCTTGATATCGACCGTGTTCGTGCAGCACAGTTTGGATTGACGCAGCAGGATGTGGCGAACAGCCTATATGTTTCGCTAAGTTCGAGCGCCGCAGTACAGCCAAATTTCTGGCTCGATCCGAAGATGGGAATCACCTACACGGTCGCCGCACAGACACCGCAATACAGCATTGACTCCATTAACGCCCTGCAGAATACACCGATCCCTATGCGCACGATGGCCAATCGGACGGAGGTGTTGGGTAACATGGCAACGCTTCGCCCCGCTGTTATGCCTGTCGTGATCAATCACCACAATGGCGCACCGGTCTATGACATCTACGCGAATACCCAGAACAGCGACCTTGGTTCTGTGGCTGCGAAGGTGAATCGCATTGTGAAGCAGGAGAGTGCGAATCTGCCGCCGGGAACAAAGATTGTTGTTCGTGGCCAGGTGGAGAGCATGAATGAGGCATTCACGCGTCTTGGTGTCGGCCTCACGTTTGCAGCGCTGCTGGTGTATCTGTTGATGGTTGTTAACTACCAGAGCTGGCTCGATCCGTTCATCATTATCTGCGCTCTGCCAGGTGCCTTCTGCGGCATCGTGTGGGCGCTGTTCCTTACTCAGACAACCTTTAATGTTCCATCACTGATGGGCGCCATTATGTCGATTGGTGTCGCTACGGCTAACTCAATCCTGCTTGTCACGTTTGCAAACGAACTACGAGCCAACGGTGAGTCGCCTTTACAGGCTGCTGTAACGGCAGGTTTCACGCGTCTAAGGCCAATCATTATGACGGCCTGCGCCATGATCATCGGCATGTTGCCGATGGCCCTTGGAATGGGTGAGGGCGGCGAACAGAATGCACCGTTGGCCCGCGCTGTTATCGGCGGACTCAGCATGGCAACCTTCGCAACTCTCTTCTTTGTTCCTTTGATGTTCACGTTGATTCACGGAAGAAACACCACTCAGGAGGCCGCATGATTACACAGGAAAACCAGACCCGCGACCGCGTTCAGACACAAAAGGGAAGCCGCATAAAGGCAGTAGGACTAGGGACCGTTATTGCAATTGCCCTGGTCGCTGTTGGCGCCGTACCCAGGATCGCGAGTTATCGTGAAGCACTGGCGGCCACCAATGATGCTCCGGTAATGCACCCGGTCGTCACGGTCATCCATGCGCAGAAGGGCGAGCCTACTTCACAACTCATCCTGCCAGGCAACGTCGAGCCTCTCTATACGGCCAATCTCTTTGCCCGCGTGGATGGCTACGTGGAACGCCGCAATGTAGACATCGGAACAAAGGTGCGAGCAGGCCAGGTTCTTGCTGTCATTTCCTCACCAGAGATCGATCAGCAACTGAGCCAGGCGAAGGCAACCCTTGCTCAATCACAGGCTGCATTGCTGCAGTCGCGGGCTGCACTGGAGCAGGCGAAAGCGAATGCCGAACTTGCGCGCATTACGAAAGAACGCGATCTTCCTCTTGGAGAGCAACATGCCATCTCGCAACAGATTGTCGATTCAGCGGTGCAGACGCACAACGCCCGTGTGGCTGATGTAGCGGCCGCAAATGCGAACATTGCAGCCGCTGAGGCAGCCGTAGTTGCAAACCAGGCAAACGTTGCAAGGCTGCAACAGATGCAGGGCTTCGAACATATTGTCGCTCCGTTTGACGGTGTGATTACACAGCGCAACATTGAACGTGGCGACCTGGTAAGTGCAACGGCTCCTGCTGGTGGGAAGCCACTTTTCAGCATCGCGCAAAGTGACACATTGCGAGTCTATGTCGACGTGCCGCAGTCGGAAGCGGTCAACATCCGTGACGGACAGAGTGCTGTTATCCAGGTAAGTGAACGTCTCGGTCGCAATTACAGCGGAACCGTTACACGCAATGCATCCGCACTGAACGACGCCGCAAGAACGATGCGAACGGAGGTGCAGGTGGCGAACGGCGATGCGTCGTTGCTGCCGGGTATGTATGCGCAGGTTCACTTCACGCTATCGCAGCAGCATGCATCGCTTGTCATTCCTACCAGCTCACTTGTGGTGGACGGTGCCGGTATGCATGTTGTCACGGTCACCTCGCAGCATAATCTCCATTTCGTCCCAGTCACAATCGGAAAAGATATGGGTAAAGAGGTTGAAGTATTAGCTGGATTGAACGGCAGTGAATCGCTCGTTTCAAGTCCGAGCGATGTACTTAGTGAGGGGCAACATGTGGAAGTCCGCTAATCCAAATCATTTGCTTCATCGTGCGGGACGAGCTGCGGTTGCAGCCTTTCTTGTACTCCTCGTTGCCGGTTGCAAGGTGGGGCCGAACTATGCGCGCCCTGCCGTGGTTACGCCTCAGGCATACCGTGGAGCGATGGCGCCTGCGATTGTTAGCGAAACGTCTATTGCAGAGCAGGACTGGCGCACGATCTTTACTGATCCGGTGTTGCAAAGCCTCGTTGATGAAGCGCTGAAGAACAATCTTGACCTGAGAATTGCGGCGCAACGAATTCTTGAGGCGCAAGCTCAAGTGGGCATCATTCGGTCGCAGCAACTGCCCAGTGTCGGCGCTGGCGGAAGCTTCAGCGCACTTCAATTACCAGCTGGACTTGCGAATAAGAATGCAGATGGTACATCCAACGATTTCATTCGTGGAGGCGGATTCAGCGCCTCCGCTGCATGGAACCTAGACTTCTGGGGGCTTTATCGCCGACAGACGGAGGCTGCGCGAGCGGAGCTTCTGCAAACGGAATGGGCTCAACGCGCAACGCGTGCGTCCCTGATTGAGGAGATCGCTACGGCGTACTTCCAACTGCGCAGCCTCGATTCGCAGTTGGAGATTACACAAAATACGATCAAAGCGAGAGAAGACTCGCTTCATCTCACACAGTCGCTGGAACGATACGGAGCGGGTTCGCGTGCGGACACACGACAGGCAGAGGAGCTTCTTCATACCGCACAAGCGAATTTGCCGGAAATCAGGCGGCAGATAGTAATCCAGGAGAATGCCATCAGTGTACTGCTCGGTCACAATCCTCAGGGGGTACAGAGGGGGTTGAGTGTAACGGAGCAGCCACATCCCGCATCTGTGCCTGCGGGACTGCCGTCGGAACTACTGGAGCGTCGACCCGATGTTCGCAAAGCCGAAGCAGAGCTGATGGCGGCCAATGCCCGTATCGGTATCGCAAAGGCGCAGTTCTTCCCGCAAATCTCGCTTACGAGCATGGGCGGTTCTGCAAGTAATCAGCTACAGAGTATCTTCGACGGCAAAAATGCTTACTGGTATGCCGCCGGTTCACTCACGCAACCAATCTTTGCCGGCGGACGCATCACAAGCAACTATAAGTATTCCCAGGCACAGCAGCAGGAGATGCTGGCGAGTTATCAGAAATCTATTCTTAATGCATTCAGGGACGTATCCAATTCTCTCGTGACGTATCGAGAAACGCAGAACCTCCGGGAAGAGCAGCATCAAGTGGTCATCTCCGCAGCCGATGCTGTTCGTCTTGCACGTCTTCGTTATTCGGGAGGAAATACAAGCTACCTTGAAGTACTCACGACGGATACGGATCTGTACGACGCCCAATTGAAGCTGGCACAAGCAGAGGCGCAAGAAGCTGGTTCACTTGTGAATCTTTATGCGGCTTTAGGTGGAGGGTGGAAATAGGCTTTTCAGGGGAAGCTGTCAGTACAACATTCCGAACGCTCCACTGCGTCCGTGTCTCATCGCGGAGACTTCGACGGGTATGCTGGATGCCACTGCGAAGACTCGTAGCGAATTGTTGCGAAATGTAGGGGAGTGGATTTTCATGTACCGATGCGGGATGCGAATGCTGGTGGCAGCATGTGTAGTTTGGGCAGGAACTGCGGGGGCGCAGTGGATCCCTTCCCATGCCAATGATCCTGGCGTGGCGCCTGTGGGCGAGTTCATCTATGCACCCGCAACGGTGACTCCGCAATGCCACGCGTCGACGATTGTGGCTTTGAAAAATGGCGATCTGCTGGCCGCCTGGTTTGGCGGCCAGGCGGAGCGCGCACCGGACGTCGCCATTTATACCGCGCGCAAACACAAAGGCGTATGGTCCGCACCGGTTGAAGTGGCACGCGAAAAGAATGGTGATCAGGGAATCCCGACGTGGAACCCGGTGCTGTTTCATACGCGCGATGGCAAGCTCTGGCTCTACTACAAATATGGTCCCAGCCCGGAAACGTGGGCAGGGATGCGCATGGTGAGCTCGGATGAAGGCAAGACGTGGTCGGCAAAGGAGCGTCTGCCGGACGGTATTCTTGGTCCCATCCGTGCGAAGCCACTGGTGTTGTCCAGCGGTGTGATCGTCAGTGGCTCTTCGAATGAAGGCAAGGATGGATGGCGGGTATTCATTGAGCGGAGTGCTGATGGCGGCAGCACATGGAAGCGAATCGGTCCTTTCACCATAAGCCGGGAAGAAGATGCGGCCGCGAAACCATGGCCTGACCCACCATTGGACTCATCGGAAGTGCGCGCCAAGGACAAGGGGCCTCGCCCCTACTCCGGCATCATTCAGCCGTCAGTAATTTCTCTGGGCGGCAAACATCTGCGTTTCTACGCGCGTTCGAAGACGCTTGCGTCGCGTATCGTCGTGTCCGATTCGATGGATGAAGGTGTGTCGTGGTCCACCCCTCATTACCTGGATCTGCCCAACAACAACTCCGGTCTTGATGTTGTTGCTTTGAAAGACGGACGTGTGGTGATGATCTTCAACGACACAACACGCGGACGGTCCCCATTGAATCTCGCCGTGAGCACGGATGGTGAGCATTTCCGTATCTTTGCCACACTGGAAAAGAGCGAAGGGGAATATTCGTATCCTGCGATCATTCAGGGTAACGACAAGGCCCTGGAGATGACCTATACCTGGCATCGCACCACGATCAAACACGTGCGCCTGGAACTTGCACAGGTTCCTGCACGATAGGGAGTCACCATGTTGCTTCGTCGTCAGCCGGTATGTTTCGTTCTGCGTTGGCAGCAGGGTTGCATGGTGCGTATGACTTCACGCTGCTGCCCGGATCCTCGGCCCGGAAGCTGGACTTGCAGCCGATCGATCTGATCAATGTCGGGCCATTGCCAGAGACATCAAGCCGTTAAATGAGGATGGCTATGCGTGTTCCGCAGCTTCGACGCTGGGGTATAGCTTCAGCACGGTATCTGCTTTCGTAAGAGCAATCAGCATCTGGACACGCTTGGTCGGCAATGTGAGCGCCAGGGTACGGCTTTCCTTTTGCAGCGCTGCGTGTAGCGTCAGGAACGCGCCAAGTCCGGCGGAATCCATATGCGGAATGCCGCTCAGGTCCACGATCACGCGCTTTGCCGTGACAGCTTTCGTTGCAGAGTGGAACTCGGGAAGAACATTGACGTTGAGGGGCCCATCCGGACGCAGAATCACGGTATCCGGCTGAGCGCTCTGCTGCTGCGCGATGGGAAAAGAAGACATGTCGCAACTATGGTAACGGATGTGAGGCCAGGGAACCCAACTGGTTATTGCGCAGCGCTTTCCTGTCTTTACACAATGGAAGATGGGGTGATGTATGCGCATGGACTGGCGGGAACTCGATCCGGTCGAACCGCAGGGTGCTGTGAATGCGCTCCCATGGGCATGGACGGAGCTTTCTTCCGCAAAACGCCCTCAGCCAGACATATTTGCGGCAAGTTGCGCGGAACTTGGGATAGAAGCATCTGCGGATCGAAACGCGATCCAAGCGGCCTATCGCGCCATGGTTCTGAAGCATCATCCAGATAGAGCGCATCCGTCGGTTCGTGCTGAAGCGGAAGAACGGATGAAGCGCATCAACGTGGCATACCAGCTCCTTCTGCGGAAGTATGGCGAAGGAATGCAGAAGGCTTCACGCGTATGAATCCGACAACACATCTGACGCATGCGGACCGATACAGCAGGCAGACGCTGTCCGGCTGGCGACAGGATGTGCTGGCCGGGGCGCGGATGCTTGTGGTGGGGGCTGGCGCGCTTGGTAATGAGGTACTCAAAAATCTCGCGCTCAGTGGTATCGGTCTTGTCGATGTTATGGATTTTGATGTGGTGGAGAGCAGCAATCTGTCGCGCTGCATTTTGTTTCGTGACGAGGATTTGCATTGCATGAAGGCGCGTGTGGTGCCAAAACGGCTCCGGGAAATTTCACCGGAGATCGAAACACGAGCGTTGCCGCTGGATGTCTGCGTGGATGTAGGGGCCGGTTTGCTGCGTGGTTATGACATGGTGCTCGGCTGCATGGACAACATTGAGGCTCGCCTCGCCCTTGGTAGATTGTGTCGTGATGCCGGTGTGGTGTATCTGGATGGCGGTATGGATGCTGCCGGTGGCCAGGTGAGTTTGTTTCATCCATACGATGGTGCCTGCTTTGAATGCGGCATGACGGCGCGGATGTGGGAACGCGTGGCACAGAGGCAGTCCTGCCTTCGCATGGGAACGGGTGAGGAGGAGATGGATTCCATGCCGATGGCGGCAACTGCAATGATGGCTTCTTCCATCGGAGCATTGCAGGCGCAGGAAGCTGTGCGGTGGCTATTGCGTGAAACGGGTAAGACGCATGCGCCATTGCAGCCCGGACAAAAAGTCTGTCTGCAGACCGCACCCTATGGCATGTTTGTGGTTTCTGCTTCGGTTTCTTCGCAGTGCGAAACGCATCAGCGGATCGCAGTGACGCATTGTTTCGCAGGGTCACCCGTGGAAGTCACCGTTGCACAACTGCTGGATGCATTTGCAGCCGATGCGCTTTCGTTGCCGTGGGATGTAGTTACGTGCATGGAGTGCCTTGATTGCTGCGTAGAGGAATGTTTGTTGCCACTGCATCAGATAACCAGAAAGCAGATGCACTGCCCCCGCTGCGGCAGGGTGCGATCACCAGAGATGCAATCCTCGATTGCGCGCGAAGACGCGCTGGCGGGACATACGCTGATGGAACTCGGAGTACCGCAATTGTCCGTGCTTGATCTTTCACGAACCACCATGACCGGCGAAAGCGAAAGGATACGGGTGGAACTGGTATGAGTCTGGACCGCAACGAGACAGGAGAAAAGATGCTCTCGCTCACGCTCTCCATGTATGACCGCAGCCGCCGTGCCGCAGTTCGTCTGCCCGCGAGCACTACGGTTGGCGAACTGCTGACGCAATGTGCTGAACGCTGGCAGTTGCCGGTCACTACATTCGCCTTTCGCGATGTGCAGACGAACTGTTTGTTGCTGGAGTCGGAAGAACTGGGGCTGGCTGGCGTGCAGGATGGAGCAGAGCTTCAATTGTTTCCGCTGCTGGAAGGTGGTTTGCGGTGAGCTCTGTGCGTGAACGCCGTTTGCGAAGTGATTACGAAGCTGTGCAGGCTTTTCTTGTTGCGTCGGGTGGACGAGTAACGCTGGAAACGCACACAGGAACCCCGCCGGAGAGTTATCACTTTGTTTTCCGTTGCCGCAGTGTTGTCGGCATGGAGAATGGCGAGGCGGTATTTGGATCGCAGCATCGTGTGCGTGTCTATCTGCCGGCACAGTATCCCGCGGTTCCGCCAGTCGCATCCTTGCGCTCGCCTCTGTTGCATCCGCATGTATGGCCGAACGGTACGGTATGTCTTGGTCTATGGAATCCGGCGGAGAAGCTGGATAGCATCCTGTCACGTATTGGTGCCATTCTTGTGTTTGATCCGACAGGAATGAACTGGCGCAGCGTTGCGAATGAAGATGCTGTTCCGTGGGCGCGTGAGCATACCCGGGAGCTGCCGCTGGATGCGCTCTTCGGTCTTCCTGTTCCAGAGCTTGTGCTGTAGGGCGCGAGGACTCACATGGATTGGCAGGAATTGGAATCACTGCAACCGGAAACGATCGCCGCGGAGGCGGTGCTGCTATCTGACGACCTGCAACGCTGGAAGTCTGGAGCAGATTCTGCGGTAGTGGTCCATGCAGATGCCATGCAGCAGATGCAGGCTCATGCTGCTTCTTCTTCAAACGAAATCATGGGGATATTGCGTGGCCGCGCATTGGCAGAAGGCGGTAGAACACTGACCCTTGTGCTCCGAGCAGAGCCTACGGAAAAGGCGAGTGAAACACGCACTTCGGTGCACATGACATTGGCTTCATGGCAACAGGCGTGGAGTACCATGCACGATGATCTGCCTATGGTGGGCTGGTATCACAGCCATCCCGGCTTCGGCGTCTTCTTCTCGTATACGGATAGTGCCTCGCAGCGGGCTTACTTCCGTGAACCATGGCAGGTGGGTGTGGTGATCGATCCACATTCGGGTGAGGCGGGTGCGTTCCTCGGTCGTGAGAGCGTTCCTGTGACGATGTGGACAGCGGAACAGATCGCAGGCTGAAGGGGATCAGGCGGTCTGCGCCATGGAAGTCTGCTGCGACTCTTCGGGGATGAAGATACTCTCGGCGGCAAGCAGGCGATGGCACTGCACGCACTCACCGTTAGCTTCGCTGCGCAACCAGTCAGCGGTATCCATGCGATAGGCCATGCCGCAAACGCATGGGATCACTTCTTCACCGGCAGTGAAGGGAACCCCATCGATGGGATCAGCATAGACGCCGTCAATAAATTCGACTGCAGCAACGTGTTCTTTATCCTCTGCAACAGCATCCGTCTTTGCACGCGGTGCAAACTCTCTAACTTTCGCTAGTCGCAGCGAGGCGATGTCCTGATCGTCTTCCAGGAAGAGGATACCCACTTGCTCGCGCGGTAGTTCCGGCGATGCGGCTTCTTCTTCGGCGACGACAGGCTCCTCTGCAGGAGCTTCCAGCGAGAAGAGGAACGGTTCGGAGATAGCGGGCTGCTCAGGCGTGAGAACGTCGTCTATCCAGGAATCGGCTTCGACGACCTGTATCGTGTCCGACCACAGCGGCCTTCTTGTTTCCGGCACTGCATATGCTGGAGCAAACACAGCGGCGACATCTGCGTGCGTCATGGACGCGCTGGCAGCAGGAGATGGAACGCTGCGCGAAGTAACGTAAGGTGTCGCGGTAATGGGGGCCTGCGCACTGGCAAGGCTGTTCTCTAAGGCGCGTTTGGCGCGACCCTGCTGCAATGCGCGGCGCATCAACATGACAACGCACACGCATAAGACGACAAGCAGGCCGAGGTCCAGCCAGAGTAGTTGCTGAATGGTGAACATGACCGGGCCTCCTTCTGCGTACGTCTACCGCTTCTGCCGGTGATTGTTTCATCGGATGAGGACAATGCAACGCGCAACGTTCCGCAGGGTATCCAGTTAGGCATTGCGGCCTGATTGACACCCCCGTAGCCGAAACGTATCGTCAGAGGGCAAAAGGGCATTCCCGCGCATGGCAGACCAGTCGTATCGGAGCGTTGTCGCGTCTCTCCTGGCTGGCGTGTTTCTGCTGGCGCTGATGGGATGTTCCGTCGCCATGAAGCCAGTCCGTGCTGTGGGGTTGGCGCAGAAGGATCTCGTTCTGCAGGTGACGATAGACCCTGATGCGAATGATGCTTCTCCCATAGCTGTCGATGTAGTGGCCGTAGAGAGTAAGAAGGTTGTGGCGCAGGTGACAGGTCTCAGTGCGCAACAATGGTTTGCGCAAAGGACCGACTTGCAGCGCATGAAGGGAAAACAGATAACGGTTCACTCGTGGGAATGGGTTCCGGGTGAGGCGATTCCGGTGATCCATGTGCCTGGTACAACCGGCAGTGATGCGGTGGTGCTGTTTGCCCGTTACAGTACCAAAGGAGAACATCGTGCGGCATTGCCCGCTGTGGGGCGTGTTGTACTGCAGTTGAAGTCAGAGGATTTTGCAATTGAAGTTCCGGGAGTTCCACCCGCGGCAGCGTCGCAGCCGTAAGGATTCAGAAGTGTTTCAAGGAGGACAGGCGTGAGTGTTTCGCTGGTAGCGGTGCCGGGACCCATTGAGTGGCACGACGGCATGCTGCTTACACCGCAGCACTTTGATGATCTGACGATCCGTCTGGAGCGTCTGCTGGAGCACGCCTCCGTCACCTCTGCTCCGTTTAACTGGGGTGTCTTTCGCCTTGGCATCGGCGAAGCGGAGTTGATGAATGGCTCGTTTTATCTGACGGAGTTTGAGGCTATCTTTCCGGATGGTCTTACCGTTTGGCACGATGCTCGTCTCGGTGGCACGCTCGCGCTTGATCTGAACGCGATCGACGCAGAATTAAAAGTCGGGCCGTTCATGATCTATGCGGCGATACCGGCGCATCGCGAGGGAGAAGAGCGTGTGTGGCGCTATCAGCCGGCGCAACCCGGACGCGATGAACTGCCGGAAGCGACCGATGAAAACAATGTGCCCATCCCGCGTCTACAAGTTCGGCTGCAATTGATTGCCTCGCGCACTCCTCCTCCGTCACGTTTTGTCAGCATTCCGTTGGCGCGCCTGCAATACCGCACTGGCGCATTTGTGGTTTTGGATAACTATGTTCCACCAACTCGTCTTCTGGAGAAAGACGCTTCGTTAATCGGCGAATGCATTACGCTGCTGCGTCGTGTGCGTGAGGTGGCCATCGTTCTGCAGCAACAATATCGTTCGCTGTCCGCGCAGGAACGGCAGGACATGGATGTGGCACGCAGGACGGCCGTGCAGCAGCTTGTGGCCATGTTGCCGTATAGCGAGGCTGTACTGGAGGCGGGAGAGGCGCATCCGTTCACGGTGTATACGACACTTTGTGCGCTTGCCGGTCATATCGCCGGTATCTCGTCGGATCCCATTCCACCGAACTTTGCGCGTTACGATCATGCAGACGTGGTGGCGAATTTTGCGGAAGTGAAGGCGTACATCAATCGTGTGCTGGCAGAGAATAGCTCCACGGATTTCCTAGGCATTCCGTTCCAGCATGGCGATGGCACGTTTTACCTAATGTTTGAACCTGCATGGAAGGGCAAGCCGCTGCTGATCAGCATGCGCAATGAAGGTAAGCCCGCACAGGAGATGGTTACGTGGGCTGAGCAGTCGTTGATTGGCAGCTCCATCCTGCAGGACAGCATGCGCCAACGGCGCATCCTGGGGGCACGGCGTGCGCGCGTGGAACGCGAACCGGGGCTGTTCACCGGGCCGGATACACTGCTGTTCCGCATTGGCAATGACGATGAATTTATTCAGGGCGGCGAGATGCTGGAGGTCAGCAGCCGCAACCCGGAGCAGACCTCGGGCGAGCCTGCGGAGATGATGTTGTACATCATGCAGGGATAAACGCCGTCGTCGCGACGGTGTTCGCGGCGATGAGAGGAGTGCAGTTTGGCAGGATCGCGTGGCTGAAGCGTTGGATCTGGAGAATTCGCTGCTGCTGATGCAGTTCCGCCAGTTTTGTGCGGAGCTATTGCATTTGCGTGACCAATTGGAGCGTCCGGTGGCGTCTCCTGGACCGTCCATTGCAGCGGAGTTAAATACAGTAGAGGCGCCATCGCCAGTAGCAGCGGCCTATGCCGCCGCTGCCGCCGCCACTGCCGCAGCGGTTGCGGCTGCGCGTAGCGCCGGGGCGGTCATAGATACGCCAGAGCCACCGCCGGTTATGCCTTCAGCCAACCCGTTGTGGCCTGCTGCGGAAGATCTGATTGCAGCGCAACGCGAAGAAGGGCGCAACCGCCTGTTGAATCTGCTGGAACAGCAGACGTATCAGAGCATGGCGTTGGGCGGGTCCTATGGCATCACGGTGCTTCGCGAAGCGCAGTATGTGATGGCTGCGTTGGCGGATGAAGTCCTGCTGACAGCGAACTGGCCCGGTAAGGCAGGCTGGCGGCTCTTAGAGGAAGAACTCTTTCGTTCACATGCTTCAGGCGAGATATTCTTCACGCGATTGGATGCTTTGTTAAAGCAGGGCGACGCCGGATCGGCTGAGTTGGCCATGGTTTTCTTCCTGGCGCTGTCGATGAATTTTCGCGGCAAGTATCGCAATAATGATCCGCAAAGAGTGCTTTCGCGCTATCGCAGACAGTTGTTCCTGCGGCTGTATCATCGAGCGCCCGATTCCGCGGATGATGGTGTCTTGTTTGCGCAGGCGTATGACGTTGTGCCCCCTGCGGAAGAGTTTCGTCGACTACCTAATCCGCATCGCTGGTGGTTTGCAGTCGCGGGTGTGGTGGTGGCGTGGTTACTGATCTCGTGGGCCATATGGGCGTCGTTGACGTCGCCGCTGCATGAACAGCTGCAACGCATTCAACATGCTGCTGGCGTGGATTCAGGAGCGACGCTGCCATGACCGGCTCTACGCTCTACATTGTTCTTGTCATCGCCACGGTGTTGCTGCTGGTGGTCATTGTTGCTGCCATCTTTTTGTTGAGCCGTTCGCGGTCGGCGAAAGAGACATCCATCACACCCGCCTCCACTGAGGCTTCTGCGAATACTTCGCTGGTGGCCACAACCGAGATGGCTACCAGCTTTCGCGGGGCCATGAACCTGTTGCAGGAACGTACTGGCGATGCGGATTTCAAGTATGTTTTGCCGTGGTATCTGCTGATTGGCAGCAGCGCATCGGGTAAGTCGGCGCTCCTCGCGGATTCATCACTGGCGTCCGAGATCACAGACCAGGTGCAGGTGGAACAGGGCGCGGGCATTACATGGAACTTCCTGCCGGAAGGCGTTCTGCTGGATGTTGCAGGGGACTGGTCGTTCGGCAATGGCACCAACGCAACTGCAACATGGCGGCGATTGATGATGATGTTACGGCGTCATCGTCCGGAACGGCCCATTGATGGCGTGGTAGTAGCGATCTCCGCGAAAGACCTGATTGGCCCCGCAGCATTGGAGCCTTCCACACTGGTGGAGCGAGCCACCTATCTGCAGCAACGTCTGCGGCAGATTCAATCGGACGCAGGCTTGCGTTTACCGGTCTATATCGTCATCACGCATGCGGATAGCATTGATGGCTTCCGCGAACTGGCGCATGCGCTTACTGCAGAGCAGCGCGACGAGATGTTCGGATGGTCCAATCCTTACTCTGCCGATCTGCAGTTCCGCGGCGAATGGACGGACGTAGCGCTGTCCGAAATGCGCATTGCGTTGGACTATCGGATTCAGCAGATCTTTGCGGTGGAGGAGTGGACGCGTTCTCATGATGCAATGTCCTTGCTGCCCATCCATCTGCTTGGATTGCAGCCGCGCCTGAAGGTATTCCTGTCGCGTGCATTGCGTTCCTCGGGCAATGTCCCGGAGCCGTTCTTTCGCGGGATCTATCTCACAGGCATGCTGCCGGATGATCTGTGGCAGACACAACGGCAGCGAGTAGCCTTTGCCGCTGTGCCGCATGTCGCGGTGCCCATGCGGAGCAATTTGCCGCGGGCAACGTTTATCGACACCGGCTTTATGAAAGGTGGCCACGACAGTTCCCGTGGCTTTGATTGGGGTGCACTTGCCACCACCGGTGTCCCGGAAATGGTGGAGCGTTGGCCCAGTGAGACGGCACGCATCGTCTACGTGCGCGATCTGATTCTGCGTCGGATCTTTCCAGAGCGCACCCTCGCTGTACCGCTGGCCAACTCGTTTCAATCGCGCGATCAGACGCGCCGCATACTTCAATGGACCAGTGCCGGGCTCGCCGTTGTATTCATCATCGGCATGATCTTTGGCTATCGCAGCATGGCCGCAACGCGTGACCGACTGGCGCCTTTGCTGACCAACGTTGCCAACGATATGCGTATGCGTGCCGTGGATGCGCCTTTGCTGGCGGATGATGCTGTCATTCAGACACCCACGGACGACCTGATCCGCGTCACACTGCAGGCTTCGGACAGCCGTGTGCACTCCATCTTCTATCCGTCGTCATGGGGCAGTCCGCTCGATGCGAGTGTGCAGAAGGCCATTGCACCGGCATTCCGCGTGCTGGTGCTGGAACGCTTTGAGCGCCAACTGGAACGTAAGGCCGCACAGATTACCAGCGCGGATGTGTTGCAGCAGGGAAGCCCCGATGTAGTGGTAAGGCCCAACGATCCCAGCGGCAGTGGGCGCGGTTCCGTTGCGCTCGAAGACCTGCCCAGCTATCGCATTCAGCAACACTTCGTCGATAGCCTTCTGAATCTTCAGCAACACGTCAACCTGTATACGCGCCTCAGCACACCTGGTTCTGGTGCTGGCTTGCAAGAGGTTGTGGAACTGGATGCGTATCTCAACAACAGGCCGGAGGTAACGCTTCCTTCCGATGCGACAAGCCCGGCGTTTGAGCAGGCCATCGCAAGCGCTCCGTGGAGACCATTCCGTTATACATCCGTGGATGAACGCAACGCCGCACAGCGGTTTCGCGATATGAATGCGCTGCTGCTCTCAGATGCGATTGAGAACAACCCAATACGCTTTGCAGGTGAATCGCTGGTCATTGCGCTGCGAAAGATCAGTGGCAAAGGACAGCCATCGTATGAAGACATCCGCACAGCGCAGAGAGCTTTTTCTGATCTGAACAATGTACTCCGCCGTCCAGACCTTGCATGGGTGGGTAGCGACGAATTCCGCATGCCCACGGCGCTCTATCGCGTGACGTTGGAGCCGATCGGGCAGACACCGTATCTTCCTTCATCGCTGCGCCCCACCATGCAGCAGGATGCTGAGGAGGCCTTCCGTCGCATGACGGAAGCATTGGATAGCCTTCAGGCACCACAGGCTGGCGCATTGCTGACCAGCAGCGGAGGACGTCTGCAACTGACGCCCAAGGCGCAGGAGGTGCAACTTGGCCTTGAGAATCTATTGAACCTGAGCTTTGTGACACCGTCGGACCCTGTGACAGCATCACTGACGCAGGGAAACAATTCGACGGACTGGAATAAGGCCGCGTTGCAGGAAGCCATGAAGCTGCCGGATGCGCTTCGGCGTTACATGACCGAGAGTTTGCAACAGGTGCCCCCATCGTTACAGTCAAGCCTGGGTGCCATTGCACGCGAACGTGTTGGCGTGGCGATGGAATCGGCCGTGGCTCATGCGCAGATCAGCGGCCCCGCGCTGCCTGCGTCTCCCTCGCTTGCGGAGATCCAACCTGCTCTGCAGCGTTTCGCAGCAGCTGCGCCAACGCTGAACGACGTGCTGGCCACCATGCGTGCGAATGGCCTCAATGGGCCATATACGCGTCTTCGCATCGTTGCGGATGAGCAGGCGTTATCGCTGCTGAGTGCGTTGGATCGTTCCTTCAACGCGCAGAATCTGTACGGCATTTCTCCTGCCGCACTGGAACGCTGGAATGGCAAAGCCGATCCTGCCGCCACGTTGCTTGGCTCTTCTGGTGAGGAACTGCCTGCGTTTCTCACAACGGAGCGCGAGCATGTGCGGGCCTATAGCAACACCGCCGATCCTGCCGTGCAATTTCTGCTGGCCAACGGAGACAACAGCCGCCTGCCGCGTCGTTGGCAGCAGATCGCTACGGAGCTTCGTCAGTACGACGCGAAGCGTCCTGGCAACTCCGTGCACACGCTGGAAGATTTCATCGCATCGGATTTACCTAAGTTGCGTATCGATGCGGCATGTTCGTCTACGCCGTTCCACGGCAACAACAGCGACTATTTTCAACAGACCGCGGTGACTCTCAGCAGTGAAGTGCGCGCGCGTTGCGAGGCATTACGTGGCAGCGGCGAAGCCTCCGCATGGGATGCAGTCGTCGCACGTTTCGAAGGTGAACTGGCCGGTCGTTATCCCTTTGCCGACCTCAACTCTTCCACGGCTGTTGAGGCTGATCCTTCGTCCATTGCGCAGTTCTACGCATTGCTGGATGTCTATCAATCGCTTCGCCGTGGCAGTATCTCTTCAGGTGTGCAGCGCATCTTCACGGAGGAACTGGCGCAGGCAAAGCCATTCTTTATCGCCATCAACAGCAAGCCGTCGAGCACAATCGACTTCATCCCGCACTTTCGCGCTGAGCGTTCTCGAGAGGCTGGTGGCAACCAGGTGGCGGAGTGGACGCTACAAATCGGTAATGACAGCTTTCGTTCTGGCGACCCCGAACGTAAAGGTTCATGGTCGCTGGGACAGCCCGTCACTTTGACATTGCGATGGGCAAAAAATGCGGCGTTCGTACCCAAAGATGCCTCAGGCCCAGGTATGAACGCGAATGCGCAAGGCGTAACTTATCGCTTCCGCGATGCGTGGGCATTGTTACGGCTTGCACATACGCTTGCCATCCCGGTACGCGATCCTGCATATTCAGGCGATCCGAACTTATTGATGATTCGAGTTCCCGAACGAGGAGTACAGACGCTGGCTGGCATTCAGACTGCGACGATTGGAGAGGCGAAGGTGTTCCTGCGGCTGGATCTTCTGGCTTCGGGAAAGCCGGATGCCATTGCCATGCCCGCGCTGCCGCTGCCGAACGCAGCTCCGCAACACGCTGCTGCCGGACGAGGTGATGCACGATGAGCGCTTCCGGGCGCATGTTGACAGAGGTGGAGAGCCTTCTCCAGCCCATCCGCGAGGACGCGCCGGTGGGAGAGTCGCTTCGTTATTCCGCAACATGGGATGCCATTCTGCAGGCGCGCTCAGCAGACATGGGCCTACCTGTCGGAGAGTGGCAAAGAGAGGAGAAGCGTGCCGATTGGGCGCAGGTAAAGCAGTTGTGCATTGACGCGCTCACAACGCAGTCCAAGGACCTTCAATTAGCCGTCTGGCTTGCGGAAGCATGGGTGCATCTCTCCGGCTTGGATGGCGTGGTGGCGGGTGCTGAATTGCTGCGTGAGCTCCATCGGCATTACCCGCTGACCATGTTTCCCGTGGAGCAGCCTGGCGAAACGCTTACACCGGATACGGTGGAGTACCGCGTGAATCTGGTACGCATCCTCAACCAGAAGATGGCGCTTGAAGTGCGCTTCATCCCGGTGAGTGATCCGTCTGCATCGGGTCAGTTGCGTTACTCGCTTGCCGATCTGGACCAGAAAAAATTTGAAGATCAGGCGCACCGGCGGGAGAACCCGGGCACGCCGCCTGAAGAAGATCCGTTCCGCGCTTTTGAGGAGGCGGACGCTTCCACCTCACAGGCCTTCTACGCCACTCTGGCCATGAAGGTGAAGCGTGCGCTTGCGGAGATCGTCACACTGGATGCGTTGCTGGATGAGGTTTACGGGAAGGAGAATCCAGGCTTGAACGCCATCAAGCGCGAGTTGGAAAGAATCCTGCAACACCTTGTTCCCCGGCTTCGAGTGATGGTTCCAGAAGCAGTGGTGGAAGAGACTGTCAATGTTGACATTCCCGATTTAGCACAAAATGTTTTGGAAAATCCGGCTATCAAGGGAGGATTTAAGTATGATGGGTTGGCAAATCCACCCAGTACATGGAACGTTTCCCAGGAGGAAGCTCTGACTGCCCCGGCCACCGGTAACGGAGTTCGGCAAGGGCCAGTGAATCGCACGCAGGCCTACGAAATGATTCGCCAGGCAGCGGATTATCTTGCCCGGACAGAACCACACAGCCCCGTGCCCTATCTTCTTCGGCGCGCCCTGCGATGGGGCTCGCTTAGTTTGCAGGAACTTCTTCCAGAGCTGTTACAGAATCCAGAACAGCTTACCGCCGACACGCTTCACGGCGGCGCACAAGATGGAAGCGGATTCAGTAATAACGATCCGTTTCGCTATTAAACAAGTCCGCAGATCAACGTTGTTTCTCTTTGAGGTGAAGAATGCCAGAAAGCATGCAGCATGTATTGGACCGGGTTCGCCCTCCACGGGTGCAGATCACGTACGACGTGGAAACAGGCGGGGCTATTGAGAAGAAGGAACTGCCGTTCGTTGTGGGTATTCTGGCTGACCTGTCTGGCGCCAATACCCCGGAGGACACACTCAAGGAACGGAAGTTCATTGAACTGGATCGCGATAACTTTGGCGCGGTCATGAATGCGATCGCACCCACATTCAAGTCTTCGGTGGAGAACAAGCTCTCTCCCGATGGTGGCTCGGTTCCCGTGGAACTGACCTTCAAGAGCCTGGACGACTTTACGCCGTCGGCGCTGGTAAAGAACCTGCCGGATCTGGCAAAGCTGATGGCAGTGCGTCAGCGCCTGAACGATCTGCTGGCCAAGCTGGACGGTAATGAGGCTCTGGATGATGTTCTGCTGGACGTGGTTTCGCGTCCGGAAGATCTGAAGCAGTTGAAGGCGAGCAGCGAAGCTACTGCTGAGGAGGCCAAGTAATGGCGAAGGAAACCAAGACCGCAACCGCAGTGGTGGAAGGTACCGTCGTTGATCGCGTTCTGAATGAAGGACGCATCGTTCGCGACGAATCTCAGCGTCCGTATGCCATTCAACTCATCAGTGAGTATGCAACGCAGGTTCTGGATGAGGGCATGCCTGTTGGCAAGCATTCCACCATCTCCGGCATCAAGCAGCGCATAGCCCAGATCGACAAGATGATCTCCGATCAGGTGAACGAGATCCTCCACGATCCGGCGTATCAGGCGTTGGAATCAGCATGGCGCGGCCTCAGCTACCTGGTGCAGAACACCGAAACCAGCACGTCGCTGAAGCTCAAACTGCTGAACGCCACCAAGAAGGAACTGCTCACGGACATCGAGAAGGCATCGGAGTTCGACCAGAGCGCGCTTTTCAAGAAGATCTACGAAGAGGAATACGGCACGCTGGGTGGTTCGCCGTTCTCCACTCTTGTGGGTGACTATGAGTTTGGTCGCAACCCGCAGGACATCCAATTGCTGACCGGCCTCTCAAACATCGCGGCTTCGGCACATGCGCCGTTCATCACGGCGGCAAGCCCCAAACTGTTGGACATGGACAACTGGACGGACCTTTCCGGACCGCGTGACCTGTCCAAGATTTTTGAATCGTCCGAACTGATCAAGTGGCGCTCTTTCCGTGAATCGGAAGATTCGCGTTATGTTGCACTGACTCTGCCTCGCACCCTGGGACGCCTGCCGTATGGCCCGGCGACCATCCCGGTGGAAGAGTTCGACTTTGCTGAGGACGTGGATGGTTCTGACCACGCCAAGTATCTCTGGACGAATTCCGCTTATGCCCTCGCAACGCGCATTACTGCGGCGTTTGCAAAACATAGCTGGTGCGCAGCCATCCGCGGTGTCGAAGGCGGCGGATTGGTGGAAGGCCTGCCGGCTCATACCTTCCTGACGGATGAAGGCGATATCGCGCTGAAGTGCCCCACTGAAATCTCGATTACAGATCGTCGCGAAGGCGAGTTGAACACCCTCGGCTTCATTGCGCTCTGCCATCGCAAGAACTCGGACCAGGCAGCGTTCTTCGGCGGCCAGACGGCCAACAAGCCGAAGGTGTATGACACGGATGCGGCAAACGCAAACGCTCGTACCTCGGCCATGCTGCCGTATATCCTGGCGGCTTCTCGCTTCGCGCATTACTTCAAGGCGATGATGCGCGACAAGATCGGCAGCTTCCAGAGCCGCGAAAGTGTTGCGGACTACCTGAATCGCTGGCTCAGCGGCTACGTGCTGCTGGACGACGTTGCACCGCAGGCCACCAAGGCGAAGTATCCGCTGCGTGAGGGCCGTGTGGATGTTGTGGAGGTTCCGGGACGTCCGGGTGCCTTCCGCGCTGTAGCGTTCCTGCGTCCTCACTTCCAGTTGGATGAACTCACCATCTCCATCCGTCTGGTAGCTGAACTGCCGGAATCGGCCAGCTAGCCTTTGTTTCTGCAGGGCGGCGGATAAGCCGTCGCCCTGTAAGTTTCTTTTGGACTGCGGCACTGCAGTCCCAGCGAATCCCCGGAGAACACCATGAATCTGGTACTTGATCTCGGAACCACGATCAAGGGCGAATGCACCCTGACGGATGCAGCCTATAAAGACAAGATCAACATTCAGTCGTGGGCCTATGGCGCCAGCCTGGCCTCGTATACAGACGGCACGAACCAGAAGCGTACCTTCGGCAAGCCCGAAGTGAGCTCCATCAGCATCACCAAGGCAATGGACCTGGCCAGCACCGGCATCTTCCAGGCCGTTGTGGCTGGTACGAACCTTGCCACGGTGAAGATCTTCACGTTGCAGGAAGAAGCCGGCAAGTTCGATGTCTTCTATACCATCACGCTGACCAACGCGCTGATTGAGAGCTATCAGGTGAGCACGGGCGGACAGGTTCCTTCTGAAGCGCTGACGCTGACATTCTCGAAGATTGAACTGGCATACAAACAGCAGACGACCGCTACGGCTCAGTCCGGCAGCAAGACCGCCAGCTTCGACCGTACGACGCTTGCTTCGGCCGCAGGCTGATAACAGGACGGAAGACATGGGCACCGGCCGCTCCACTGCGGAGCCCGGTGCCTTTGCCGTCCACGGGAGATTTGTATGGCGATGCGTTCGCGACAGGGCACAGCGACTCGCACCAGTACCGTTTCACTCTTCGATCGTTTGATTGAACTGGATGGGCTGGCGCCTCTCGCTGCGCTTACTCCACGCGAGACGATTCTGCGCGATCTTCGACGTTTGTTGAATACGCGACGTGCCGGATCGGAGTTGCTCGATCCTGCAGAGGCGACCGTGTTGGACTACGGTACACCGGATTTCTCGCCGATGCGATCGCTCCAGGACATGAAGCGTTACGCCGATCTGATTGTGAATGCCATCACCATCTTTGAGCCACGCCTGCGGTCGCCGCATGTCATGCTCGTGCCTTCGGAGATTCGTCCTGACCGCGCAGAGGGCACGATCACAGGCATGATGGATGTGAACGGACGCAGCGAACGCATCCTGTTTCCACTGGCAGTCGATCCACAGGCAGGCGAGGCGGAGATTTTGCCGCCGGTCGAATAAGTATGTAAGCAGGAATTGGGATGGAAACGCAGGACGACCTCATCGCGTATTACCGTGCGGAACTGGACGCGTTACGACGTTCCGGGAGCGCTTTTGCTGCGCGTCATCCGAAGGTTGCCGCTGGTTTGGAACTGGGAGCTTCCGGTTCAGCTGATCCCCACGTCGAGCGGTTGATTGAATCGTTTGCTTACCTGACGGCCCGTCTTCAGAAACGCATGGACGATCGCTTCCCGGAGATCACGTCGGCTCTGCTGGATGTGCTGTATCCCAACCTGATGCAGCCGGTACCACCGCTGACGATCGCACAATGCACTGCCGATCCTAAGCGCGGCAAGATGACCGCCGGATTCAAAATGCCTCGCGGGACGCGCCTGTTTGCAGATACCGCAGACGGTCATGCCTGCCGTTTTCAAACCTGCTATGACACCACGGTGTGGCCGCTGCGTATGGCGGAAGCAGGCTTCGTACCGAAGGCGTCGCTCGACTTCCTGGACAACCGTTCGGATGTGCAGACCGTTCTGCGGTTGCGGCTGGAACCGCAGGGCATGGCGATGGGCGAGATGGAACTACGCACGCTGCGCTTCTACCTGAATGGCGCCACGCAACTTACCGGAACGCTGTACGAGTTGCTGCTAGGGCACTGCGTGCAGGTGGGGCTATACGACGCGGAGACAAAGAAGGTGGTACTCCTCGACAGAGATGCAGTGCGCGCCGTGGGCTTTCATGAAGGCGAAGAGGCGATCCCCGCGCCACCGCAGGCGCATCCTGCGTACCGATTGTTGCAGGAATATTTTCTGCTGCCGGAGAAGTTTCTCTTCCTGGATGTGAACGGACTTGATCGGAATCCATCGACGTCGGGGCTTGAGATTCTCTTCTTGCTCAGCGCGCTACCGCGAGATCGTGTGACGATTTCACCCACGAATTTTCGTCTGGGATGTACGCCGGTGGTCAATCTGTTTTCGCGCACCAGCGAGCCCATCCGCGTGGACTATCGCCGCTCGGAATATCGCCTGATTCCTGACCTGCGCCGCGAACAGACGACAGAGATTCATTCGATTGCGACTGTCATCGCATCCGTCAATCCGCAGGAAAGTTCCGCTACCGTTCAGCCTTACTACGACTTCTCCGGCAACGCGCAGAATACGGTCTTCTGGTACGCACGCAGGCAGCAGACATCGGATGCCACGATGGATGGCACCGACATGTATCTGTCCTTCGTCGATCTGCAGTTCGATCCGCGCCAACCTCCGTCCACCACGGTGTATGCGCATCTGCTGTGTACGAATCGTGCTCTTGCGCAGGAGCTTTCAGAAGGCTCGCTGCTTCAGTTGGAAGAGCCTGCGCCGCTTGAGAACATCCGTTGCCTTATGAAGCCCACGGCAACGGCCTATCCTCCGCTTGGCGGCAGCAGTCGATGGGCGCTGGTCAGCAACCTTGTGCTGAATCATCTATCACTGGATGATTCCGCTTCGTCGCTGGATGTGTTGAAGAAGATGCTGAAGTTCTACAGCCTGATGGATCTTCCCGATGTGACACGACAGATAGAAGGTATTCGACGCATGGAGACGAAGCCGATTGTCCGTCGTACGGGAACAGGTTGGCAGGGCTGGTCGCAGGGAACGCAGGTGCGTCTCCATGTCGACGAGTCGTATTACTCCGGCGTCAGTCTGTTTCTGTTCGCGTCTGTGCTGCGGCATTTCTTCGCGTTGTACGGCAGTGTGAACACGTTTACAGAACTCATGCTTGAGACCACGCAGAAGAGTGTGACGCATCGGTTTGATGCTCTGCGCAGCGAGCAGCCGGTGCTATGACCACCACGAACGAAACATGGCAGGACGAACGAGAACTGCAGGCAAAGGAACTGCTGCGGGCGCTTCGTTCGCGCTCACGTTCCGCGAACTATTCGTGGGGCGCGGACATGTCCGTGGAGGCGGGCCTTCTGCTGGAAGGCTTTCGCTTTGAGTTTGTGCAGGCGGTCCGACTTCTACTGGATGTGGGAAGGTGTTCTGCGCAGGGAGCCGTAGCGGAATCGGTCGGTGCCACTGCGCCGGTTGTTCCGCCACGTCTGCCGCAGGTGGAACATGCGCCGGAAGAAGAGTTGTTGCAGGAAGACGCATACGCCTCTCTCTCCGTACCGCGCATGGATCGCCCACGCAGCCGTGTTTCATTGCGGCTGCGGTCGCGCGTAGGGTTTGATTTCCCTCCCGCGTCTGTTCATGCCGTGCGGTTGTCTACGGATGTGGTGGGGCAGATTGAAATTATCGCTAACCTGATGGCGCTGGCAGGGAACAATGCGCCTTTGCCCGAGCCTTTTGCAGAGATGCTGCTCTCTCGTCAAAAGGTTCGCGACATGGCAATGACGGACTTCCTCGACATCTTTCACCATCGTTTGCTGGAGCTTTATTACACGTCCACCGTGCACACGGCGCCGTGGATCTCCAGCGTGCATCCTGCGGCAAATGAACTTGCTCAGATGGTGTATGCGCTCGCAGGACTGGGCCCTGTTGGATTGCGTCGTCGCATGCAGGTGCCGGACCGCGTATGGCTGCGCTATGCGGGATTATTGTGGCATCGGCCGCGTTCTGCCGCGGCTCTCACACGCATTCTTGCGGACCACTTCAAAGTGCCCGTGCGGCTGGGCGAGGCAGTTGGCCGATGGTTTCGGATAGAAGAGGAAGACCGCTGCAGGCTTGGACGTAATACCTGCATTCTGGGAAAGACAGCAACCATCGGCACGCGTGTATGGATTGGAGATGCTGGGATACGGTTGCGTATTGGCCCGCTGGATCGCGCAACGTTCCATGGATTTCTACCGGGCGGACAGCACTATCGCCAGTTGATGGACATGGTGCGTTTCTATCTCCGCGATAACATCACCGCTGATCTGGAACTGCTTGTGACCGCGGGAGAGGCATCTACGGCACAGTTGGGATCGGCACGGCTGGCCTGGACAAGCTGGCTTCAACCCTCTACCGATGGCGGACCGCTGCGTCTGCGTGTTCGCAGCGCTGCTTAAACCACCCATTGCCTGGAAGACTACAGACGACTCAATCATGGCCACACTGATCACCGTAACCACGCCCATTACCGATTCGCAGATGTCGCTTGCAGCGCTGCGTGGGCACGAGGGCTTATCGCAGCCATTCGATTACGAAGCGCATCTTCTGTCGACCGTATCCACAGCAGATTTCAGCACAGTGCTTGGCGGCAACATCGCCATTACTATGACGCAGCCAGATGGTTCGTCGAAACAATATCTGCATGGCACGGTGGTGGAGTTTGCGCAGGAGGGAACAGACCTGCGCCCGAACACCATGTATCGTGCGCGCATCCGGCCTGCATTCTGGCTGCTGAGCATGCACTCCGCGTATCAGATTTTTCAGAGCAAGACGGTCGTGCAGATCATCGAAGCAGTCTTTAGCGACCGTGGATTTACGGCGTATAAGAACTCGCTGACGAAGACGTACACCGCATTGGATTACGTGGTGCAGTACGGCGAAACCACCATGGACTTCGTCTGTCGGTTAATGGAGCAGGCCGGGATTTATTACTTCTTTGAACACACAGCGTCTGCAGACACGCTGGTGCTGGTGGACGATGCTTCTGCTCATGCGGCTGCTCCCGGCACCAGCACGTTGCAGTTTGCCGGTGGCCGCTCCGACATGATCGGGGTGGATGGCTCCATCGAGCAACGACTTGTTCCGGCAAGCTACAAGACCTTTGAGTACAACTTTGAAACACCAAGTACCTCACTGACCTCCACCAGCGGCGGCGAGAAGCCTTACCAGATTGCCGAATATCCCGGCGGTTACGGCACGAAGAGCGACGGCGATACGATCTCCGGTCTGCGACTCACGGCTCTGGAAACGGAAGCAAAGGTGTTTCATGGTCATAGCCGCAGCAGCAATCTGCACTCGGGTGTGACCTTTACGCTAGCCAGTCATCCGCGCTCCGATGCGAACGCGTCGTGGCTCATACGCCGCATGTCCATTGAGATTACGGATGGTCTGTACAGCAATCGGTTCGAAGCGATCCCCGCTACAGCAGAGTTTCGTCCGCCACGTGTGACACAGAAGAATCGCATTGCCGGAACACAGACAGCTGTTGTGACAGGTAAAGCTGGCGAAGAGATATGGACGGACAAATATGGCCGCATCACGGTGAAGTTTCCGTGGGACAGCTCCGCTGCAAAAGATGAAACCTCTTCCTGCTTCGTGCGTGTGGCACAGGTGTGGGCAGGGAAGACGTGGGGTAGCCTGTTTACGCCGCGCATCGGGCAAGAGGTGGTGGTTAGTTTTATGAATGGCGATCCGGAACAGCCGTTGATCGTAGGCGCTGTCTATAACGCCGAACAAACGACGCCGTATACGCTGCCGGATGATCAAACGAAGAGCTCCATCAAGACGAACAGCTCCAAGGGCGGTCAGGGCTTCAACGAGCTTCGCTTTGAAGATAAGGCCGGGTCGGAAGAAGTCTTTCTGCAGGCGCAGAAGGACCTCAACTTTAACGTGGTCAAAGGCGATTTCAGCATCACCGTTGCGGAAGGCAAAGAGACCCACACCGTAAAGAAGACGCGCGACCTGACCGTTACGGATAAAGAGACACACACTAAC
This sequence comes from Terriglobus sp. RCC_193, assembly GCF_041355105.1. Classification (NCBI taxonomy): domain Bacteria; kingdom Pseudomonadati; phylum Acidobacteriota; class Terriglobia; order Terriglobales; family Acidobacteriaceae; genus Terriglobus; species Terriglobus sp. RCC_193. The sequence goes on from NZ_JBFUPK010000001.1 coordinate 567,681, forward strand.
AGTTCCGATTACACGCAGAGTGTCACCGGCGATTTCAAACAAACCCTCAGCGGCAAGAGCACTGTTGCTGTAACTGGTGACGAAGCGCACACGAACAGCGCCAACTTCAAGCAGGACGTTACTGGTAATTACACGTTGAACGTCACAGGCAATCTGACGATTAAAGCAACAGGCTCCGTCACCATTGAGTCCGGCACAGGCTTTACCGCAAAAGGGGGCACCACGATGGCTGTCTCCGGCGGCACAACGACAAGCGTAAAAGGTGGAACGCAGTTGGCCCTGGAAGGTGGCGCCTCTGCTGAATTGAAGAGCGGAGCGCAGACTGCGGTAAAGGGCGCTATCGTCCAGATCAACTAAGGGCATCCCCTTCAGCAATCCGCATTCGCATGGAAAGGCGTGCAATTCCGGCGTCGCTGAAGCAAAATGGAAGTTGCGATGAGCCAACTGGTTTGTATGGGAGCGTTGTTGCAGTGCAGCTTCGGCGTTGCGCCGTCGTCACTGGTCGTGCTGCCCGCGAACAAAGTTCTCAGCAGTACACCGGTGGCAAACATCATGGACAACAAGCCGCTGGCGAACATCATGCCGTTTGGCATGTGCAACTCCATGGCGAACCCGATGGTGGCCGCTGCCACGGCGGCTGCACTGGGTGCGTTGACGCCGATGCCATGCATCCCGGCAACCGCTGCGCCGTGGGCTCCGGGATCGCCGACCGTGCTGATTGGTAATATGCCCGCGCTGAACAATACTTCCAAGCTGATGTGTAACTGGGGTGGCGTGATCCAGGTGGTTTCACCGGGTCAGTTCACCACGATGGTTCCATGAAGAGAGTCCCGGCATGAGCTACGACTTTTCCTTCCAGAAATCGCAGATGTGGCTACTGGGCTTGCTGGCCACGCTGATGTCGGTGCTGCTGGTGACAGCAGGATTTCTTATGGGGCGCATCTCGGTCACGCCTTCGGCTTCCACTACGGCTGCAGCTCCTGTCGTTCAGTCAACGCAGCCTGCGGTAAAAGTGTCTGCATCACCAGCGCTTACGGCGCCTGTGGTCAGGGTTCCCGGGGCGACGATGACACTTGCTGCGCCAACGACTGCCGTCAGCGCGGCTCCTGCCGAATCCACGCAGGATGTGGTGCAGCTTACGTCGCCTGCGGCGGACAGCGGAACGGTTGCCATCAACGCGGCATCATCGTCTGGCTCTGCTGGTGGTGATGTGTATCAGTTAGCAGCAACGGGATATGCGTTGCAGTACGGAGCCTTCCGTGATCCGGCGAATGCGCGCGACCTGATGAAGCAGTTGAAGGATGCAAAGATCGTCGCGACGATCATGACAATGCGGAATGCCTACGGTGAGTCCTATTCGGTGGTACGTTCCGGGGCTTATCCAACGGTTGCGGATGCACGTCAGGCCGCGGTGGATCAGGCCAATTTATTGAAAATGCCAATCGTCGTTCGGCCTGCTGCACGTTTGTAGGTCGTAGAAGAGTGCTTCCGTGAGTCGGAAATAGACGTTTGTTTCTGCGCACCCGGATGACACATCATTCCCCAACTACAAACCTGCGGGAGATACAGTGCCGTACTTTAGCATGCCGACAAAGGATCAGTGGAAGCGCGATATCGGATTCAACCAGCTCTTTGGCTTTCATAAGAAAAGCCCCTTTCCTGCAATGGAACGGATTGGTCGCTTGATTGACGATTACGACACGGAGTCAAAGCGGGGGCCACAGGCCGATGCAGGAAAGCTGCTGCAGATGAAGTTTCATATGCTGGCGGCCTGTGGCTTTGTGCAGAAGTACGGAATGCGTCCGGAGAAGCTTGGAGGCACGCCAACGTCCCTGATGCGTCAGGCGATTTATGACTTGAAGACATACATTGAATCAACGGTCCGCCCTATCCTGGATCCCACGTGGACGCTGGGTGATTTTGCCATTGAAAACTTCGGACGTTCCGTGGATGCACACGATCAGTCGCGTGATCAGGCCCTGCTGACTGGTGGCATTCTGCAATGGTTTGATGATGCTGAGAGAGCCCGCAGGAAACTGGCATTTCGTGGTGGTCTGGCCTATCGCTGGTCGCATGTCGACGGTGGGAAAGGCAATCTTGAACTCTACGACACGGATACGGAAGGTGATGATCTTGAGGATGGTGGCTCGCTTTATGCCATGGATCAGCAGGGGCACATCTATGTGCATGGCGCCAATGCCCCCATGGATCTGCTGCATTCCTCGTTCCTGGCAGGCAAGGCAGTGTTATCTGCAGGAACCATACGCATCGTAGAGGGGCAGATCGTCTGGGTCTCGACCAAGAGCGGCCACTACAAGCCTTCGGTAGAGCAGATGTTGAATCTGCTGGAACGCCTGCGTGTCTATAGCGTAAACCTGGATAAGGTGACGGTCCTGCGTGAGAACTACCAGGGTGGAGTCCAGATATTTCCGCAATCGCCAAACCGGTTTGAAAGTTGCGATGCCAGCAAGTTCCTCAAGGCAAGACAGTGGCCCACCGGCGTTCAACCGAACTCCATGCATATTCCCCGTACGTAACGCCTCACGGGGAATATGCATGGAGATGTCTTAGAAGAAGCGGAACTCTACCAGGCTGAAGTCGTCGTCAAATTCAGGCTTACGTTGAATCTCCTGCACCTCACGCACCACGCTGTCCAGCGATTGCATGGAGAGCGCCGACTCTTCCAGCATCTTCAGGAAGGGCGGGCACTCCATCTGTTCGCCGTCCGGCATTAAGACTTCGTAACAGCCATCACTGAAGACGTACAGTGTGGAACCCGGTTCCACGGGGACCGTCTCCGCCGCATACGGAGCACCTGCAAACACGCCGACAATCATGCCGGTGGAGGATAGTTGCCTGGACGGGCCTTCCACCGGAACCAGCAATGCGGGGGGATGCCCTCCAGAGGCATAGGTCAACGCACGCGCCTGCGTGTCGTATACGCCATACCAGATCGAGAAGTAACGTTCGCCATGGCGCGTCATCGGGAATGCCTGATTCAGCGCGTGCAACACCTGTTCCGGAGCCTGGAAGTCTGTGTCCGGCAGTGTGCGGCTTCGAATCACATTCATTGCGCTAACAGACAGCAACGCCGCTCCAACGCCATGTCCGCAAACATCCAGCAGATAGATCGCGATGCGGTGATCGTCCAGCCAGTGATAGCCAAAGGCATCGCCGCCTAATGTTGTGGAGGGAACAAAGCGCCAGTCTGAGGCAAGAAACTCAGTGGGCTCGATAGGCGAGGGAAGCAGGGAACGAACATAGTTCTTGGCTTCGGCCAGCTCTTCCGCCGTGCGTTCCTGCTGCCCGCGAATCGCAGCGAAGGCTTCGTCGCGTTCCTGGCGAAGGCTGTACGCATCGGAGTGATAGGCAACGCGTGCCAGCAGCTCCAGTTTGTCGGGCAGCTTCACCAGATAGTCGTTCGCTCCCGCGGCAAAGGCGTCGGCCTTGGTCTTTGCCTCTTCCTTGCTGGATAACACAATCAGCGGCACCGTGGCAGTCCCAGGATTGGCGCGGAACCGCCGCACCATCTCCAATCCGTCAATGTCCGGCATGATGAGGTCCTGCAGGATAACTGTGGGCTTGAACTGTGCTGCGGTTTCAATGGCCGTGGCGGGCGTGGCGCAGAAGCGGAACTCGGATCCCGGTAGTTCCATCAGCATGCGTCGTACGGCTTCACCCACCAGCCGCTGGTCATCTACCAGCAGGACGCGGATGTTCTGGGAACGTTCATGGGCAAGTGCAGTCTCAGATGTCATGGGAAAGGCGCCGCTCAGCAGCAACTCCACTGTAAAGCATCCGGCTTGTCGGATTGCACACTCAAATCATGTTGTCTCGATCTTTTCCTGTCATTGCGCAGAACTTCGTAGGCGAACAGGCTTCTTGCGATTATGCTGGGTGCGACTACCATGAAGTTCAGCAAACGTTCTCTCCGCAAGAAGATACTGCTCCTTTCCCTCATGCCGGCGATTGCCGTCACGATCGTGCTCGCCTTCATCATCTGGAACAGCTCAAGGCGCGCAAGCACGATCGTTCGGACCAACGTGACCGACTTCATGGTCGTGCGCACGCAGAAGTCGCTGCACCACGGCTACGCATCGGCAGAGGTGACGGCCAATTACATCGACCGTGAATTGCGCCTGAACATGAACATCGCGCAACTTATTCTGGCGGCAACAGGCGGCATTTCCCTGCAGGGACCACCCGCTACGCGTGAACTCATCGGCGACGAAAAACATGTGGGTGGACAGACCAGCCTGCAGCCCATTCGTTTTGGTTCTGATCTGCTGAACCGCGGACGTTCGGACATTGTGCAGGAAGTAGCGCAGCAGACGGGTGGACTGGCGGTTGTCTTTCAGCGCGTGGGCAAAACGGGCGATCTGGTGCGTGTCGCAGCGAGTTCCCCTGCAGTTCGTCTGAATACTTTCCTTGGAAAGACAACACAGGATGCCGCTGTGAACCCTGCCGAGATCGTTGCCAGTGGCAATGCCTATGTAGGACGCACGCTTGAGGCGGGCGAGTGGCACATCGGCCGTTACGAGCCGTTGCGCGACACCAAGGGCGAAATCATTGGATCACTGTATCTGGGCCAGTCTGTTAACGGTGTGAAGAGTCTGCAGCAGGAGCTTGCCGCAAACTCCATTGGTGTTCATGGTTCGGTTGCCATTATTTACGCGCATGGTCCGCAACGCGGCCAGATGTTGGTGAAGCCGTTCGACATTGCGGAAGAGACAGAATCGCAATGGCTGCCCGTGGTGATGAGTAAGTCGCTGAACATGAGGGATGCGCAGGAAGAGGCGCTGGACGTTCCATCCAAAGATGGGAATGATGCTGCGATTGTTCGCTTCTCTTACATCCAGAAGTATGACTGGATTCTGGTAGCCATTGCAGATGCGAAAGAGCTTCGACAGGCCAGCGTTGCCGTGAAGCAGGAATTCAGCCGCCTGCAGTGGACCATGCTGATTGCGGGACTGCTTACGTTGGGTACGGTCGGCGCGTTGTCGTGGCTCATGAGCCGTCGCGTGGTGGACCCGCTGCTTGGCATCACCATTCAGCTCACCTCCAGCGGAACGCAGATTGCCTCCAGCGCCAGCCAGCAGTTGAATGCGGCGACAAGTTTCAATGTGTCGTCCACGGAAGTGGCAACGGCTGTGAAAGAAATCTCTTCCACCTCGCAGGAACTGCTGCGCGCCATGGAAGAGCTATCGCAGGAAGCCGCGCGCGCCAGCGAGATTGCCCGTGAGGGCGGTACGGTACTGGCAGGCTTTGGAGCATCCATCGAACTTCTGGAGCGTGCCGGGCAAACCATCTCGTCCAGCCTTACCGCTATTCGCGAAAAGGCCGGCAAGATCAACGCAGTTACGGCTGCTGTCACCAAGGTGGCTGACCAGACAAATCTGCTGTCACTGAACGCTGCCATTGAAGCGGAAAAAGCAGGGGAAGCCGGTGCCGGATTCGGTGTGGTGGCACGCGAGATTCGTCGCCTGGCCGACCAGAGCGCACGCGCGTCGCAGGAAATTGAGCAGACCATCCGCGAGATGCAGGATGCCGTGGGCGCAGGTGGCGAAGAAGTGCGCGCGCTCACCGATGCCGTGGAAAAGAGCACGGAAGTCTCTGAGCTTGTCCGTGCGCAGTTCTCGGAGATCATTGCGCGTGTGGAAGCTATGACGCCGCGCTACGAGATGGTGCATCTTGGTATGCAGAACCAGAGCGAAGGCGCACAGCAGATCAGCGAAGCCATGTGGCAGCTTACGGAAACCGCCAGCCAGACCACAGATGCCGTGGCTGAGCTGAACCAGGTGTCCCTGGAACTGCACCGCGCTGTGAACATCCTGAAGCAGCGCATCTTTGAAGGCGCCGATGAAACCGCGCCGCCGGAGACTCTGCTGGGATGAGTATTGCCGAAGAAGTCGCATCGGCCACATCCGCCGGACGGCGAAAGCAATACCTTCTCTTTGCTGTTGGTGACATCCGTTGTTACGTGGAACTGACACGGCTGAACAGCGTCGTTCCCTGGGCGACGCTGTCACCCGCAGAAGAGGATGGGCTGATCGGCTGGTTGAACTATCGCGGCAGCCGCATCCCTGTCTTCGATATGGCAAAGCAGGTTCTGGGTGAGGAAACATCGCGCACGCTTGGTTCGCGCATCCTGCTGCTGGAGTGCTCTGGATTGCAAGTAGGCGCATTGGTATCCGAGGCATTTGCCATTGGCACAGAAGAAGATATCGCCGCATCCGGTATGGAACGGCTGGACCCATGCGAAGTGCTCACAAGCGCGATTGCGAGGCTGCCATGACGCATGATGTTTCGGCACTCATCGCAGCGCATCTGCTTTCCACGCTTGGCATGAATGCTTCCGCCTTGGAGGCAGCGCATCTTCGCCGTGCGATTCGCCGTCGCATGGACGCAGCCGGTCTGCGCAGCGCGGAAGCGTACGCCGAACACTACCGCACAAGTCCGAGAGAGCAGGAGTCGCTGGCGGAAGAGATTTACATCCACGAGACGTGCTTCTTTCGCGATCGCGCTGTCTTTACGGAAAGCGTCGCGTGGGTGAAGGCGTGGCTTGCAGAAAACGCCGGTCCCATCTCCATTCTCAGCGCGCCCTGTTCCACCGGGGAAGAGCCGTACAGTATCGCCGCCTTGCTACTTGCAGAAGGCGTTCCATCGGAACGTTTTCGCATCCATGCCGTGGATGTCTCCGCACATGCGTTGTTGCGTGCGCAGGACGCCATCTACAGCGGGCTTTCGCTCCGCAATATCCCCAGCCCACGGGAGGAGAGCTTTCTGACCTCTACCGGAAATGCGTGGACGGTGGTGCCGGAGGTGCGCGTGCCTGTCCGGTTTGAGCGCGTGAATCTGCTGGATGACGATGCGTTACAGAGCGGTGGCTATGACCTGATCTTCTGTCGAAATCTGCTGATCTATCTCGATCCGGTATCGCGTCTGCGGCTGGCGGTGAGTCTGTCACGTGCCTTGAAACCCGGCGGAAGGCTCGTGCTGGGCGCGGCGGATTGGAGCAGCGACCTCACGCCTCTCTTCCGTATGCAGGGAGCAGCGAATACATTTACGTTTGCGGCGGTAGAGCTTCCGAAGCAACCGCAGAAGTCTTCAGCGACCGTCGGAAAAACTTCGTCAGCGGATGTGACGGTGTCGCGGATTCGGCCCGAGACGCAGGAGGATGACATCGAGGTTCTCTATGAGCGAGCGGCTGCGGTGTTTGACCGCGATGTCGTGACCTCAGAGAAACTCTGCAGGCAGGTACTGTATCTGCAGTCGGATCATCTGCCTGCGTTGGAATTGCTGAGTCGTCTGTGGCGTTCCCGAGCATCGAACCGATTGAATCGTGCACTCGCAGCGCGTCTGCGCAGGCGTCGCGTCCATGTTCCGGAGATGGCATGAGCGACACAACTCCCAACACGACGCCGTCCACGGAAGACCGCTACGCGGATCGCCGCGTCCTGTTTGCCCATCAGCAGCCCGCAGGCTATGCCGACGAGATGGCCGCAGTGCTGGCCCACGCGCCGGATGAAGAACCCGGATTCACGGCGAACATGCTGGTCTTCCGTCTGGCGGGATTAACGCTGGCTCTACCCTCGCGCATGCTCGCCGCAGTATCGCGTTCACTGGCTCCGTATCCATTGCCCCATCGACGTTCCGGGCCGGTGCTGGGGTTGGTCGCACATCGAGGCGAAGTAATTCCGTGCTGTTCGCTGGCACGCCTGATGGGTGTGGCTGATGCTGCCGTATCCGGTACCCAGGCTCGTACGCTTATCCTGCAGGACGACCAGCACCAGCACTGGGCTGTCCCCGTAGACGCGGTCGTCGGCGTCAGCACGGGTGCGGTTCGTCTGGAAGGCGATATCCTTTCCGGGGAATGGACGCATGGCGCCTTTGATGACATGCATGGCCTTACGGCTCAGGTGCTTCGAGTGGAAACCCTCATGGAAAGGATGAAGCGGGCCATCGCCTGATTACATCATGGATAACTTCGAAGACCTTTCCTTTTTCGACATGTTCCGCATGGAGGCGGAAGAGCATTCCGAATCGATGCAGGGCCTTCTGCTGAACATGAAGGAAGGCGAGTCGAATGCCGAAATGCTGCGTTCACTGATGCGCGGCGCGCACTCGTTGAAAGGTGCAGCACGCGTCGTAGGCCTGACGGACATCGTAAAGCTGACACACGCCATGGAAGACCGTGTGGTCGCGGCACAGGAGGGGCGCGCACTGCGTGCAGAGGATGTGGATACGCTGCTCGCCGCCAACGATCTTCTGCGAGCTTTCGCTGCATTGTCTGAGCCAGAATCTGCGGGATGGTTGGAGTCGCGCGCATCGCGAGTCGAAGAGCTTGCCACACAGCTTGCCGCAGCAGACGTCACGGAAGCATCCCCTGTTGCTAGGCAATGGGCTTCTATTCCGGAAGTAGAAGACGGGATCATGACTCCAGCCGATGAGGTTGACACCGAGTCTGCAGCGCAACAGAACCCTGAGGCAACGCAGGGGGCAGTGGGAGGCGTGCAGAACCTGCGCATCACAGCGCAACGGTTTGACCGCATTCTGGGCTCTGCATCGGATGCATTGGTGAAGGCGCAGGCGGTGGTGCGCACCCACGAACGTTTGCAGACAGACAGCGATAGCCTGCGTCGGATGCTACATGACCTGAGCGAATCTCTTCGCGGAACAGCCACGCCGGATGCGAGAGAATTACTCGCAGAAATCACGTCCCGCACCAGTGACTTGCAGCTTCACCTGACCGAGCTGGAACGCGGTGCAACCGAAGCGGAACACGCTACCGGCCATCTTCACCGCGAGATTCTGCAGGCGCGTCTGCGCCCCTTTCAGGACATCGTGTTTGGTCTGCGCCGTCTCTTGCGCGATCTTTCGCAGGAACTCGGCAAGCAGGTCAATTTCGTCATCACCGGTGAGCGCACGGAGGTGGACCGCGACATCCTGGATCGTCTTCGTGCGCCTCTGGAACATATTCTGCGTAACGCTCTGGATCACGGACTGGAAGGCCCCAAAGAGCGCATGGATGCAGGCAAACCCGTGCAGGGAACCATTACGCTGTATGCCCGGCACGAGAACGGACGACTTGTCATTACGCTGCGCGACGATGGCAAAGGCGTCAGCATTCCGCAGGTGCTGGATCGTGCTGTAAAGCGCGGACTGGTGCAGGCCAATGTCGGTTCGCGACTGGCGGACAATGAAATCCTGGAGTTCCTCTTCCTCCCCGGCTTCAGCACGCGCGACACGGTGACGGAGATTTCCGGCCGCGGCTTCGGTCTTGACGTGGTGCAGAGCATGGTGCACGAAGCTGGCGGCGCGGTTCGCATTGAAAGCACGTTGGGTAAGGGAACTGCCTTCCACCTGACGCTGCCCGTCACACGATCTCTGATGCGCGTACTGATTGTGGAGGGAGAAGGCGAGATTTACGCCATCCCGCTGGTGCGCCTTTCGCGCGTGGTTTCAGGAATGGTTCGCGCCGGCGAAGACGGTGTGCCCGTGTTTGAGGCGGAAAATGAATCGGCCATCCCGGTACTGCCCATTGTGGATGCGCTGGGCGGAGGCGGCACCATTGAGCCCGGTGATGCCACCGTACTGTTGCTGATTGACTACACAGGGCAGGAGATCCCGCTGGCGTTGCAGGTGGACCGCATCCTGGGCGATGACACGGTCGCGGTGCGGCAACTGGATGAACGCTTCGGCAAGATGCCCGCAATCGCCGCTGTCACCATTACGGAAGAGGGCGCACCTCTTCTGATCGTCGAACCGGATAACCTGCTGCGTAGCGCCCAGAACGTGCAGAGACGCCGCATTGCTGGTGCCTCCGCGGATGAGCAGGCCCGCGTGCTTGTGGTGGATGACTCGCCCACGGTACGGCAGATGTTGCGCCGCACCCTTATCCGTGCTGATTACCGTGTGACATTAGCATCCAACGGAGTGGAGGCATGGGGCATCCTGCAGGTAGAGGACTTTGATCTGCTGGTCAGCGACGTGGACATGCCGGAGATGAATGGTATTGAACTGATTGAGAACCTGCGTGCCAATGCCCGCATCGGTTCCATGCCTGCGATTCTGCTGTCCTATAAGGGCCGCGAGCAGGACCGTCAGCGTGGTCTACAGGCAGGCGCAGATGCCTACGTCACCAAGGGCGAATTTGAAGAGACCACCTTCCTGCAACTGGTGGAAGACCTGATCGGCCCTGCGCGCATGCCTGCCACGGCAGAGGAGTCTGCGGAGGACGCCCACTGATGCGTGTTGGCATCGTAAACGACCTGCGCATAGTGGCTGAGATGCTGCGGCGCACGGTCGCGGAGACTGAGGGCTTTTCCGTCGCATGGGTGGCCTATGACGGCGAACACGCAGAGATGCTTCATCGCGCCGATCCCGCCGACATTGTGTTGATGGACCTGGTAATGCCGGGCATGGACGGCGCGGACACAACGGCGAAGATCATGTCCATCAAACCCTGCGCCATTCTCGTGGTCACGGCAACGGTGACAGGGAATCGCGAACTGGTCTTCCGCGCTATGGGTAATGGAGCTCTGGATGCCGTGACCACGCCAGACCTGAAGGATGCTGCCAGCGTGGCGGAGTTCCGTCGCAAACTGATCAGCGTAAGCCGTCTGGTAGGACAGAAGAAAAACGGCCCACCGGCAAAGCCAACTGCCCCTGTACATGCACCGCCGATCTCTCATCGCCACGGCAAAGTACCCGTCATTGGTATCGGTGCGTCAACGGGGGGGCCGCAGGCACTCGCTACGATTCTGCGCAGGCTGCCAGCGGGATTCCCTGCAGCGATCGTCATTGTGCAGCATCTGGATTGTCAGTTTGTTCCAGGTCTGCAGCGATGGTTATCGCAGGAGTGCGCGTTGCCTATCCATCTGGCAAAGGAGAACGAGCCTGTCCGTGAGGGGCATGTCTATCTTGCGGAGACGCGCGACCACCTTATCATCTCGCGCGGAGTCGATGGCTATCCGCATCTGCACTACACCACCGAGCCGGAAGATTCACCTTACCGTCCCTCGGCGGATGTTTTCCTGAACAGCCTGGCTGCGCTGCGGCATACGGATTGTGTTGGTGTTCTGCTGACCGGCATGGGTCGTGACGGTGCCGAGGGGCTCCTGGCGCTTCGTCGCAATGGCGCACCCACATTCGCTCAGGATCAGGCCAGCAGCGTGGTCTTTGGCATGCCTCGAGCCGCTCTCGATATGGGGGCGGTGGAGGAACACAGCAGTCTCAGCGCCATTGCAGACGGTATTCTGCGTTTTGTTCAGGGGATTGCAAAGAAGCCGAAAGCGACGCTGTGACCTGCATCGTGTCCTGCTTCATCCGCTGATAGGATGAAGCTCGCAGGTACCAAATGGAACGATTTGCCCAACCCATGGCACGACTCATTGAAGAGTTGCGCAGACTTCCCGGAATCGGGGCCAAATCGGCCCAGCGGCTGGCGTTTCACATCCTGCGCGCACCCGGTGAAGAAGCATCCGCACTGGCGCAGGCCATCCAGGAGCTTCGCGCAAAGCTGCGCTTATGTTCCATCTGCAACAACGTCACCGACGTCGATCCCTGCGTGTACTGCTCCAGCCCCACGCGGACTCATGCAACGGTGTGCGTGGTGGAAGAACCCACGAACATCGCAGCCATTGAAAAAACGCGCAGTTACAACGGCGTCTATCACGTGCTGCATGGAACGCTGTCACCGCTCAATGGTATTGGCCCTTCGCAGCTTCGCACGGCCAACCTTTTCAGCAGGCTCGGCGGCATTGAGGAGATCATCCTTGCACTATCGCCCACGGTTGAGGGTGAAGCCACATCCCACTGGTTAGCGGGGGAACTGCATCGCGCCGCAGCAGACCATCCATTACGCATCACGCGCATCGCCACCGGCATCCCTGCCGGCAGCGATATTGAGTATGCGGATGAAGTGACGATTAGCCGCGCTATGGAAGGCCGCCGCGAACTCTAACCCTGAATCTCATCCAGGATGACCTTGGCCTTGGTGCCAAGTGTGCGTGCGCCTTCCATATCCTGTTTCTTCCATGCGTCGGCTGCCTGCTTCAGGTAGAGCCGTGCCTGCTCCACTTGCTGCGCGTGCATGGCGATGGCAGCGGAGGATAGCGAAACCAATCTGCGGTTCTGCGTACGGAGCAAGTCCTCCGTCTGATGGCGAAGTTGTTCGTTGTTGGATTCGCCACCTGTGGTCAACTGCCCAAGATCGGCAATCCCCGACGGTGCTGCGGATGCTGTTTCAACCGGCTGGTTTGCCGTTGATGGCCGCCGCCGAACAGGAGGCCTGACCGGCGGCTCCGTTGGAATGGGAACTGCCGGTGATGCAATGACTGGAATCTCTGGCAGAGGTTCCGTGGGATGCGTCGGCGGCGGCACACTGACCACGGGCGTTGGCGGAGGCAGTGGAGGTGCAGCCGCTACGACCACACGCTTATGGCAGCCTGCCAGCGGAAGAGCCAGGATCAGCGAAGCACAGAGGCGCAGGGAACGGTTCATGCCGTCACCGCCGGAATCGAAGCAGCCGCATTGCGTCCTGCCAGCGGAAGTCGCAGGGTGAAGATTGTGCCATGTGTCGTTGACGCAGCATCCGCATCAGAAGCGACGGCGATAACGCCACGATGAAGCTGCACAATGCGATACGTCAAAGCCAGGCCAATGCCGCTGCCGGTTGGCTTTGTGGTGAAGTAAAGATCGAAGATGCGGTCCAGCTTGTCCGGCGAAATGCCTGTTCCCGTGTCACGGATGGAGATGACGGCACTACCGCGTTCTCGCGATAGCTGGATGTGAATGGCACCGCCTTCGGGCATCGCCTGCATGGAATTTAATACGATATTCAGCAATGCCTGCCGAAGCAATTCGGCATCGGCCACCACGCGCAATGACGACCCCGGAGTACCCTCGGCAATAGAAATCGCGATGTTTGCCTTTTCTGCTTCCCCTGCCACAAGCTGCACCACGGCCTGCACAATAGGCAGTAGATCCTGCTCCTGAAACCTTGGTTCCATGGGGCGGGAGAAGTCGGCCAGCGTCTGCACCACGCGATCCAGGCGGCCCATCTCGCTAGACAGCACATCGACGTGGCGCTGTGCGCCATCGGGTGGCGCACCGGAAGCCAGCTTACTGCGAAGCAGTTCCAGATGGACCACCATGGCGTTGATGGGATTTTTTACCTCGTGGCCAACGCCAGCGGTAAGGCGTCCAATGCTGGCCATACGCCGGGCCACTTCGATTTCGCGTTCCAGTTCTTCCTGTGCCGCCACATCGTGCAGCGTCAGCAATGCGCCGGGAGCGTTGCCGGGAAAATAATCGAACGAGAGTTCCACCGTGCGACCATCGGCCAGGACGACAGGTTGCGAGCGGACACTGCGGCGTTCTGTCACCAGGTCCGCTAACAGAGCGCCAATTGCGGTGTTGCGTGGGAAGATATCCGTTAACGGGGCACCCAGCTCGGCGTCTTTGCCGGGTGGCAAAAAATGGTGCATGGCTTCGCTGGCCATAATGACGCGAAGGTCCGCGTCGATCAGCATCACGCCGTCTTTCAGCGTCTGCAACATGCTGTTCAGATTGCTGGCCATCTCCGTGCGTGTCTGTTCGCTGGTGCGGATACGTTCATCCAGGCGGCTGATGGAGGAGCTGACACGCTGCACGGCATCGCTGTTTTGTGTTTCTTCTGTCTCTACGCCCGATGTACCGGAAAGGACGTCGAGTTCACGGCTGATATCTTCCAGCGGCCGCATCGCTGCCGCAGAGAGGGCAGCCGCCACCAGCAGCGCACCGGCCAGCGCAAAGACGCAGATCATGGCAGCATCGCGCAGCCAGGGGGCATACGCATTCCGCAGAAGCGTGGATCGAACTCCGAGATGCGCTGTCAGGAATGGCTGCCCGTTTCGTTCCATCGGCAGGCTCATATCCAGCGTCTCCGGATCGCCAAAGAGCAGCGCCCGCTTCTCCAGCAAGGATGCCGTTGTGACCAGGGAGAAGTCGCGACGGTGCGGCTGCTGCGCGTTGAGCAGAGCGGGATCGCTGCTGACCAGAACGCGTCCATTCGCGTCGGCAAGATACGCATCCTGAATGCTGGGAGAGTAGCGGACGAATCCATTCAGCGTTTCAGCTAACGCGTCATCATTTTGCAACGCATATTCAATGGCTGTCTGCAACGCCTGTTCGCCAGTCTCTGTAGGGGGATGGTCGCGCAGGCCATTCTGCAGCGCCGTGCGCGTGGCCGACAGCATCTGGTGTACCAGCACGCTGTTCGACGACTCCGTTTGCGCGATACGTTCGCGCAGGATCTCCGACAGGAATACAAGCGAAAGTACAACCGTTAAGGTGAAGGTAAACAGCAGCGTAGCCGCTATCAACTTGTAACGAAGCCTCATGACTCGAGGGCGTCCTTGTCTTCCAGGGCGTATTCCTTCAGCTTGTTCTGCAGTGTCTTGGAACTGATCCCCAGAATTTCCGCAGCGCGCGTCTTGTTGTTCCGCGTGGCTTCCAGCGTCTTCAGGATAAGTTGCTTTTCCGCTTCATCCACTGTCATGCCAACAGAAAGATGCACGGTGTCATTGCTGTTAGCAGGCCCGGAAAACGTTGTGGCCGGCAGCGTGAGATGAGCGCCGTGTGCAGGTGGTGTGTGCTGTTCGTCACCAAAGCCCGGCGGCAGATGCGATACGTCAATCGACTTGCCATTCGCAAGAATCACCGCGCGCTCAATCGTGTTGCGCAGTTCACGCGCGTTCCCCGGCCAGCTATAGGCCATGAAGCGATCCATCACAGCGCGCGAGATTCCCGGTACCTGCATGCTATGACGATCATTCATCTCCTGCACCATGGCCTCTGCCATGGCCGGAATGTCTTCCTTGTGTTCGCGCAGGGAAGGCATCTGGATATTGAAAACATTCAGTCGATAAAAGAGATCGCCCCGCAGTTCGCCGCTGGAAACGGCCTGATGAGGGTCTTTGTTCGTGGCAGCAATCACACGCACGTTTACGGGAATCTCGTCGCGTGAACCCAGGCGGCGTAGCCTGCGGTCTTCCAGCACGCGCAGCAGCTTTGACTGCGTGGCAGCGGGCATTTCGCCAATTTCATCCAGCAGCAGGGTGCCTTCTTCAGCCAGCTCAAAGCATCCCGCACGACGTTCCTGCGCGCCAGTAAAAGCGCCCTTTTCGTGCCCGAAGATTTCGCTTTCAATCAGTGTTTCCGGGATGGCGGCGCAGTTCACGGCAACAAAAGGCTTATTACGTCGGCCACTGAACATGTGCAGAGCGCGCGCCGCCAGTTCCTTGCCCGTGCCGCTTTCGCCTGTAATCAGAACGCTGACATTGTTCGGCGCAATGCGTTCAATCAGGTGAAAGATCTCCCGCATATGGGGCGACGATCCCACCAGCGGCCCAAGACGACCGCTTGCTTCGGACGAAATCTCTTCCGAGCTGATTTCTTCGTTTGTTTCTGCCTGTTGTTGTGCGTTTTGCAGGATGGTCTTCAGGCGTTGCGGATCTACCGGCTTCTGCAGGTAGTCATACGCGCCCATGCGCATCGCATCCACGGCGGACTCAATGGAGCCCTGCGCGGTAAGCATCACCACGGCAACCTTCTGTTGTGGCAGTTCGCTGATCCGGTCCAGCAGTTGCAGACCGTCCATGCGCGGCATCATCAGGTCCGTGACCACCACATCGGGCGACCAGCGCACCACCATGTCCAGCCCCATCACGCCATCTACGGCGGTCTCCGTGCGATAACCCCAGGAAGCAATCAATTCTGCCAGGCCCGCGCGCGCGTTCGGCTCATCTTCTACGACCAGTACCTTGGTCTGTGCCACTCAATAAAACCTTTCCAGCTGGTGTTAAGGGTAGGATGCGATTCCTGATAAGAAGTTTGCGTATGCTAATTCTGTGCTGCCCTTTGAAATCAGTGTCGCAGAGGTTGCGCAAATGCGCGCATCCCAAACATCCTTTGTCCTATTAGACGTGCGTGAGCCGTGGGAGATTGAAACCGCGAATATCGCCGGAAGTAAAGACATTCCTATGAATGAGATACCCGCGCGGGCCAATAATGAACTGGACCCCGATGCGCATATTGTCGTGGTCTGCCACCACGGCGCACGGTCGTTGTCGGTCACGGCATGGCTCCGCCGCGAGGGCTACGACAACGTTCAGTCCATGGCCGGTGGCATCGAGCAGTGGTCCCGCGAGATCGACGGAAATGTCCCGCGTTACTGAACAGGCTTATTCGAAGGTAGGGACGTGCGCAGTCATGACTTGCACCTGAGGGGTATTACTGATAAAGTTAATCAACTGTCGCGGCTCTATATGTGTCGCTGCGACGGTTTTATTTAGAGGCCCCTGCGGGGGCCTCAGTACGTTTATGGAGCAAATATGTTCACTTCTCGGTATGCGGTCTTCGTTGATGCTGGCTACATTTTCGGTCAAGGCGCTCTGAGCTTTTCGGCAGGCAAACTGACTCGTAGCCAACTTCGCTTGAACGAAGCAGAAATCATTAATCAACTCAAAAGCATCACGACAAAGCCTGTAGCGGAACTTCTGCGTATCTATTGGTACGACGGCACACGCGGAAACATGACAATCGAACAAACGACTCTCGCCGAAATGCCAGACGTAAAGATGCGTCTGGGGTATATCAACGGAGCCGGACAGCAGAAGGGAGTTGACTCCCTAATCGTTACTGACCTCATTGAGCTTGCCCGGAATCAGGCAATTGGGGATGCTTACTTGGTAAGCGGTGACGGAGACCTGCGTGTTGCCGTTCAGATAGCTCAGAGCTTCGGCGTTAGAGTGCATTTGATTACCCTTGAACCGAGCAATTCATCTCTGAATCCTCAGTTGCGTCAGGAAGCGGATACAAGGCACGAAATTCCCAAGACTGAGGTCATCAAATTTCTGCGAATGGAGCAACTCCAGGGAACTGTGCTCTCTATAGCAGCCACTGCAGAAGTATCGACTCAACTTGTTTCGACTCCCGGTTTTGTTTCAGCGACCATGCAAGCAACGCCCGCAAAGGCTGATTTGTCTCTCAAAGACGCCGCTACGCAGGCTATCAAATCTGTTTTTTCAGCAGTGACTCCAGAGGAAATTGCGAAACTCAAAGCTTTGCAAACTGGAAAGGTCATACCGCCAGAGTACGATAGGAAAATTCTTGGGACTGCAAGAGCCCTTCTAGGGCGCGACCTTACGAACCCAGAGCGAGCAACGATGCGCAAACTGGTATTGGCATGGCTACGTCAGACCTAATTTAAAACATCTGGTGACTCTGGCCGAAAGCTACACCTCGATCTTCGAGAACAGGTAGGCGCCCAGCACCAGGAAGCCGCAGGTGATAGCAGTCAGTATGCCTGCGTCCAGCGCGGGTGAGAACTGCCAGTGGCCGATCAGCGCTCCACGCAGCCCGTCCACGCCATAGGTCAACGGGTCAAGGTGCGTGATGACTTTCATCACCTTGCCCAGGTTTGCCAGCGGATATAGCGCGCCGCTGAGGAAGTAAATGGGCATAACCAGGAAGTTCATCACCAGTTGGAACCCCTGCATGTCCTTAATGACGGAGCCAATGGCCGTTCCCAGCGCGGAGAACAACATGGCCACCAGAAACACAAAGACAAACGCATAGGGAAGCGACGTCCAGTGTTGCGGCCGGAAGCCAAAGAGCAGGCAGATGAGCAGCACCAGCGTGCCCTGAATCACGGCGACCGTGGCGCCGCCCAGCGTGCGGCCCGTCATAATCTGCAGGCGCGATACTGGCGCTACCAGCGTCTCTTTCAGGAACCCAAACTGGCGATCCCACAGCATGGCAATGCCGTTGAACACGGACGAAAACAGAATGGTCATGCCAATGATGCCCGGCGCAATGAATTGCAGATAGCTGCCCAGACCGGCCTGACGAAAGACCGGGCTGAAACCGGCTCCAAAGGCAAACAGATAAAGGCAGGGCTGCGCCAGCGATACCACCACCTGCACACGCGAACGGACATAACGCTTCAGTTCCCGAAGCCACAGAATGTAAATTGCACCCATCGTCCTATCGCCTCCACATCTGGGCCATCTGCCGCAGGCCAGCCTTTGCATCCGCACCTTCGTCACGCAGCGACGAACCCGTCAGCGCGAGAAATGCCGCTTCCAGAGAGTCCGTGTCCGTCTGCGCCTTCAACTCCGCCGAGGTTCCCTGTGCCACGATGGCGCCGTGGTCCATGATGGCAATGCGATGCGCCACACGATCCGCTTCATCCATGTAATGCGTGGTGAGGAAGACGGTGGTCTTTTCGCTCTCATTCAGGGCCTTCACATGCGTCCAGAGCTGGTTGCGGCTCTGCGGATCAAGGCCCAACGTGGGCTCGTCCAGAAAGAGAATCTTCGGCGTATGCAGGAATCCGCGCGCAATTTCCAGTCGGCGTTTCATACCGCCGGAGAAGGTCTTCACCATGGCATCTTTGCGGTCCCATAGCTCGAAGGTTTTCAGCAGCGTTTCAATGCGTTCTGCACGGACCTTGCGCGGCACGTGATACAGCACGCCGTGCAGTTCCATGTTTTCCCACGCAGTCTGTTCCTGGTCCAGGCTGGGGTCCTGGAAGACGATGCCAAAACTCTGCCGTGCCGCAATCTGGTTGCGGTTGGGGTCTTTGCCGTCCAATTCAATGGTGCCGCTGGTGGGGCGCAGCAGCGTGGTAAGCATCTTGATAGTGGTGGATTTTCCTGCGCCGTTCGGCCCCAGGAAGGCGAAAATCTCGCCCTGCTCCACGTCAAATGTGATGTCCTTTACAGCAGTGAAATCGCCGAAGGTGCGGACAAGATTGCGTACACGGATCATAGGTGCGACTCTCCGTCGGGGTGAAGACAAGCCTGACCAGTATCGCTCTGCTTGCCTCTTGCGAAACGCGTTATGACAGGAAAATGTTCCCTGCGGCCGTCAGGTGTGACAATTCGTCTGGCAATCCGGCAGACTGTAACGGACACCAACGCCTTTATTCTGGAAAACCTTCGAAAATGGCCATCGTAGCTGGAGCAGATTTTGGAACACTCAGCGTCCGTGTGACGCTGCTGGACAGTGACCGCGGACGCCTGGGAACAGCCTCTGCATCGTATCCGTTGAACCGCAAGCGTGACGATCCGGATTTCGCTACGCAGTCGCACACGGCTCAGATGGACGCGCTTGTACTGGCTACGCGCGAAGTCCTGGCGCAAACAGGCGTGAACGGTGCCGATGTGCAGGCGTTCGCGTTGGATACCACAGGATCAAGCGTGGTGCCTGTCGACGCCGCCATGCAGCCGCTGGACGACTACTATCTGTGGTGCGATCACCGTGCGCTGAACGAAGCGCAGGAGATCACCGCGCTGGCGCACGAGCGCAATCTTGAGGCTATCGAGTGGTGCGGTGGCGTGTACTCGCACGAGTGGGGATGGGCCAAGCTACTGCACTGGCTGCGCCACAACCCGGAAAAGCGCGCATACTTCGCATCGGCATTTGAACACTGCGACATGGTGGCGGCAACGCTGTCAGGCATCACGTCGCCACGCGACGCGAAACGCAGTGTCTGCGCGCTGGGGCACAAGTGGTTATGGAATCCGAAGTGGGATGGATTTCCGCCGGAAGAGTTCCTGATCGCTGTTGACCCACTCCTTACCGGTGTTCGCGAAAAGCTGCAGGGCGAGGTACTGACCTCAGATCATCTTGCGGGCCACCTCGACACGGCATGGGCAGAAAAGCTTGGCCTGCGTGCGGGTATCCCCATTCCTGTGGGCGCTTTCGACGCGCATTGGGACGCCATCGGCGCTGGATGCCGTGAGGGTGATGTCGTCAACGTTGTTGGCACATCCACCTGCATCATCGCCATGCAACCCAGGACATCTTTGATTCCCGGTGTGTGCGGCGTTGTCCCGGGCAGCGTACATCCGCAGTACACCGGTGTTGAGGCGGGGTTGTCCGCCGTTGGCGATATCTTCGACGCCATCGCACGGCGTTCCGGCACAGATGTAAAGACGCTGTCGCAAGGGCTGGACACCTTCCGCGCAGGGCAGACAGGCCTGCTTCGTCTCTCCTGGGACAACGGCGACCGCACTGTGCTGGTGCGCAGCGATCTGGGTGGCATCACGCTTGGCTGGAACCTGGTCAGCACGGCGCAGGACGAGTTGTTCGCAGCGATTGAAGGTACGGCGTTCCACACACGCATCATCCTTGAGCGCATGGCGGAATATGGTGTGCCGGTGGAACGCGTCATCAACGGCGGCGGCATTCCGCAGCATAATCCCACGCTGAACCAGATCTACGCCAACGTATTCAATAAGCCGGTGCTGGTGCCTGCTTCCTCCACCACGAGTGTTGGGGCGGGCATCTTCGCACAGGTTGCGGCTGGTTCGTTTGCGACGATCGAAGATGCCCAGGCACGCATGTGTCCGCAGCACAAGGTCTATGAACCGGACCCGGACGCCGTGGTGATCTATGAGCAGCTATATCCGCTGTACCGGCGCGTCTATGAGAGCTTCGGAGATCGCCGCGCCGCGCCGCAATCTTTCACGGAAGTGCTGCATGATCTTCGTGAGATTGCAGCCAGGAGCCGTGGCGCACACTAAAAGCCGTTATCCTGCTCATGGAGAGATCGTCAATGAGCAAGAATCCGTTGGAAGTGTGGTTCGTTACAGGCAGTCAACATCTGTACGGCCCGGGTCCGCTGGCACAGGTGGCAGAGAACGCAGGCACGATTGCATCTTCACTGGACAGGGAAGATGCAATTCCTGTGCGCGTGGTGGCAAAGCCTGTGATGGTCTCCGCGGACAGCATTCTCAAGCTGTGTCAGGAAGCGAATGCTGCGGATAACTGCATTGGCCTGGTGCTGTGGATGCACACCTTTTCACCGGCGAAGATGTGGATTGCCGGACTGAAGGCACTGCGCAAGCCCTTCCTGCACCTGCATACACAGTTCAATCGCGAGCTGCCGTATGCATCCATCGACATGGATTTTATGAACCTGAATCAGGCGGCGCATGGCGACCGCGAATTCGGATTCATGACGGCGCGCCTGCGCCTGGCACGCAAGGTGGTCGTTGGCCACTGGAGCGATGCGGAGACTGTCAACGAAATTGCCACATGGACGCGCGCTTCGCTGGGCTGGCATGAATCGCAGCATCTGAAGGTGGCTCGCTTCGGTGACAACATGCGCAACGTCGCCGTCACGGAAGGCGACAAGGTGGAAGCGCAAAGCGTCTTCGGCTATACCGTCTCCGGCTTCGGTATTGGCGATCTTACCGACCGCATGAATGCTTTCAGCGATGCCGATGTCGCCACGCTGGTGCAGGAGTATCGCGATACCTACACAATTACGCCGCAGCATGATCGTGCCGACTCGTTGACAGTAGCGGCTCGCATCGAGCTTGGCCTGCGAGCGTTTCTTACCGAAGGTGGCTTCGGTGCATTTACCGACACCTTTGAAGACCTTCATGGCATGCGCCAGTTGCCCGGCATTGCCACGCAGCGTCTGATGGCTTCCGGCTTCGGCTTTGGCGGCGAAGGCGACTGGAAGACCGCGGCCCTTGTCCGCATCATGAAGGTGATGGCGCAGGGGCTTCCCGGCGGCACGTCGTTCATGGAGGACTACACCTACGACTTCGCAGGCAAACCCTCCATTCTCGGCTCGCACATGTTGGAAATATGCCCGTCGATTGCGGAGAACAAGCCTTCACTTGAGGTGCATCCGCTGGGCATCGGCGGTAAGGAAGACCCGGTGCGCCTCGTCTTCAATTCACCCGCAGGCCCTGCGATTGTCGCCAGCATTGTGGACATGGGCAACCGCTTCCGCATGATCGTGAATGAAGTGGACGCAGTAAAGCCCGCGCACGAGTTGCCAAAACTGCCGGTAGCGCGTGTGCTCTGGCATCCGAAGCCGAGTCTCAAGATCGCTGCTGCTGCATGGATTTATGCAGGCGGTGCGCACCACACTGGATATTCGCAGGTGTTGACAATGGAGCACATGGCAGACTTCGCGGAGATCGCAGGTATCGAACTGGTGCGCATCGACGATGAGACGAAGCTGCACACCTTCCGCAATGAACTTCGGTGGAACGACGCAGCCTACAAGCTGCAGTAACGGGAGCAGGCGATGCTGTTAAAGGAACTACGCGAAGAAGTGCTGGAAGCAAACCTGGAACTGGTGCGTCGCGGGCTGGTGCTGTACACCTTCGGGAATGCATCGGGTGTCGACCGCGAGCAGGGGCTTGTCGTCATCAAGCCATCCGGCGTGGACTACGACAAGCTAAAGCCGGAGCACATGGTCGTTACCGATCTGGAAGGTGAAATCGTGGAAGGGAATCTGCGTCCTTCTTCTGACCTGGATACGCACACGTTGCTGTATCGCGAATTCCCATCGATCGGTGCGGTGGTCCATACGCACTCTGACTATGCGACCAGTTTTGCTCAGGCAGGCCTGCCGATTCCTGCGCTTGGCACCACGCATGCAGATTATTTCTATGGCCCGGTACCAGTAACAGCACCGCTCAGCGATGAAGCGATTCAAGGCCGTTATGTCCACGAGACAGGTCTGGCGATTGCAGAGCGCTTCCGCAACGGCGAAGCCGGACAACCAATCGATCCGCTTGCCGTTCCCGCATGTCTAGTCGCAGGTCATGCACCGTTCGTATGGGGCAGGAATGCACACGATGCCGCGCATAACGCCGTAGTTCTGGAGGCAGTCGCAAAGATGGCCTACCAGACGCTAACACTGAGGGCGAACTGCGAAGGAGTTTCAAAGGCGCTGCTGGATCGCCATTACTTCCGCAAGCACGGCGCGTCAGCAACCTACGGACAGTGCTAGGCTGCGGCTTCCTGCAGCCATCGCACCATCTGTGACGCATCGACAAGTCCAGCCTGCTGGCGGACGAGAGCACCGTTGCGAAACACAGCGAAGTTCGGGATGCCGCGCACGTTGTACCGGGCGGAAAGCTGTGGGTTCGCTTCGGTGTCCACCTTCAACACCAAGCCACGTCCCGCCATCTGTTTCGCAGTTTCCGCAACATAAGGTGCTGCCATACGGCACGGCCCGCACCACGCTGCCCAGAAATCCACCAGCACCGGCACACGCGCCTTTTGCAGAACTTCATCGAAGAGCGCTACATCGGCAGCAATCGGTTCATTCGCAGCAGGTAACGGCTGTTTGCACGAACCGCAGCGACCCGTATCCGCAAGATGCTCCGCGGGAATGCGGTTCTTCGTGCCACACATCTCACAGGTTCGAATCACCGGCATCATCTTCCTCCGTGTCCTTCTCTTCGATGTTCAACGATAGCAATTCGTTTCAAAGGGCAATGGAAAGACCCTGCCAAAGCAGGGCCTTTTCATGGTTGGAGAAAGTTAGAACGAAATGCGACCACTGAAACGAAGCGTACGGTTGCTGGTGGCGAGCACGCCCTGAATCTGGCCGAAACCAGTGTTGTTGTAATCGGCGACAGGGTTGTTCCACTGCGGAGTGTTGGTCACGTCGAACGATTCCGCCTTCAGCACGACAGCAATTTCTTTATAGATCGGAATGTTGCGTGTTAGGCCCACGTCCAGATTGAAGTACCCCGGTCCGCGGAGTGTGTTGCGGCCCACGTTGCCGTTGGTACCGGTGGCGGAGTGCACATAGTTTCCGTTGTTCACGAAGTAGTAGGGATTGCCGTTGGAATTCGCGGTCAACCGCGTCCCTGTAAGCTTGGGAGCGCTGATCTGATTTGGCACGGCAGTGTCGCCGTTACCAGCCTGTAGAGTATCCGTGATCTGGAATGGCTTGCCGCTGTAGTAGGTCATGATCGTGTTCAGATCCCATCCTCCAACAATGCCGCCCAGCACACCGTGGTTAAGATACTTGCGTCCATGCCCAAAGGGCATTTTGTACGCGGTCCACAACACATTCATGTGCTTGCGATCGAAGCCGGACAACGCAAAGTTCTTCTTGTAGTACGCCGGTGTGCTGAAGGTCGGGGTACCCAGAGTCGAATCCGCATCCCAGTTGTTCATGTACTTGGAGAAGGTGTAGGAGTAACCATATTGCAGGTCACGCGAGGAGCGGTTGCTGACCTGAAGCTGCAGACCTGAATACTCTTCGTCCGCTGTCGGCACCACATTCAGAATGGTGCCGGTGTAGCGAGCGACACCCGTACTTGAGGCTGCGTTGGAGAAGAGTGGACGAGCACCACCGACGCCGCCTGCATTGATATCGATACCCAGCACCTGACGGACATGATGTGTGCCCACGTATCCCACATTCAGAACGATCCCCTTGAACAGGTCACGATCAAGAAAGAGGTTCCAGGCCTCAATGTAGCCACGACGCCACTTCTGAGGAGCCGTCTGAGTGGTGTAGTTCGCTGGCAAGGGCACCACGCCAGTAGAAATGTCAGGAATGGCAACTGTAGGTACTCCAGCGGTCAGCGTTCCGTTCGGAATCGTATTCATGTTGGGAGCTGCGGCATTGGGAGCGGTGAGAGCTCCCGCCGGAAGATAGTTGTTATTCACGCCATTGATATTGCCGGTATTGTTCAGCGTGATGAGTGCAGGATAGGAATCGCGGAAGAAGCGGAAGTTTTCCGGATCCACCGTGATACCTCCCCCCGAGCGGATGACGGTCTTGTCGTTGACGCGATAGTTAATGCCAAAACGCGGCACGATCATGCCCCACCCAACATTTTCGCCAGTATCTGTTGGAATGGAACCTCGCCCGCCAATCAGCACATTGCTGGTCGCTGGATCAAAGCGGAACACGCCCGTATGGTCACGATTCGCAAACGGGTAGTATTCGTAACGCATACCATAGTTGATGGTCAGGTTCGGCGACGGCTTCCACGTGTCCTGCGCGTAGAAGCTGAAGACTGAGAAGCGAGGGCCATTCGGTTGGAAGAGCTGAACCGTCTTACCGATCGCCTGTGGCATGCCGAGGAGAAGATCAGCGATGGCGCGATAGTAGTTCGGACCATCTGCCGCGGCGCCTGTATTGTTGCCCGTCACGCCACCGGAGAAGGTGAACTGACCGCGTGGACCGGCATTGTTGGCCTGAAGGTGGTTGATGGCGGAGTGCACATATTCACCTCCAAAGCGGAAGTTATGCTGGCCGTGGATATAGGTGCCATTCAGATTGGCAACGTACTGCATGTCGCGGAACTGAAATGGATTGGATTGGATGTAATTGCCAAAGCTGGAATTGTTGGCCACGATAAAGCCCGGAGTACCGGATTGGAAGGGCGTGGGGCCGTTTGTTCCAGGAATGCCGAGCGTGTCCAGACCAACGTTCTTACCGTAGTCCGGGGCTCGCGCTGCAAGGTTGATGCGGACGAAACCTGCGTTGGCATCGATGAGGAAGTTGGGCGTGAAGGTATGCGTGGCACCGAGCCCTACGTTCTGAATGGTGCCTGGAGCAGATCCCGGCTGGCCACCGTCCCACGTGTTACCAATCGCCGCTCCAAGAGCAGGCGGGTCAACGATGTTCGAACGTCCCACCGAGTAACGCCCGAAGAAGGTCGTTCTGTCCGTCGGGTTATAGCTGACCTTTGCGTCGTAGGAGCTGCGGTCGTACGCCAGTACCGCTCCACCCTGGTAATTGCCGGAAGTGCCTGCAGTGTTTGGTGTCGGCAGTAGCGCCAGAATCTTCTGCGCGGCTGCGCTGAGGCGCGCGGCAGGGATTGCGTTACCCGCGAATGCAGTGCGCCCCGACCCGTTTGCGTTGCCTGTCTGTGGGTCATAGATCGTAATGCCCGTGCCTGAGAAGTCGCCGCCACGAACTGCCGCAGTTGGCACGGTCATTGCATTGCCGGTCTTGAACTGGCGCAGTGACACCTTGTTGTAGTTGAAGAAGAAGAACAGCTTGTCCTTGATGATCGGACCGCCGATGTTTGCACCGTACTCGTTGTAGATATTCTTCGGTTTGTTCGGCTGTGCGGCAGTAGGACGCGTAAAGTACTGCCGCGCGTTGAAGTCACGGATGGAGTTGTATTCCCACGCGCCACCGTGAAAGCTGTTGGTGCCGCTCTTCACGATCAGATTGGCAGCAATGCCGCCAGCAGCGCCCTGTTCAGCGTTAAAGCTACTGGTTACGATGTTCGCTGATTCAATGGAGTCCGTCGGAGGAATGTACGCCACGATGGACTGCAGCCACGGATACCCCACGGCTGCGCCATCAATCTTGGTGGAGTTCACCGTGTTCACAATGCCGTTGGCAGTTACGGCCTGCGTACGTCCAGGATTGCCGGCCTGAGAGTTGTTTTCCGTCGGCGGTGGTACGCCTGGTACAAGGCGGTACAAGCCCTGGAAATTGCGGCCTGCTGTTGAGGTGGTTGGCAGTTCTTGTACTTGCTTTGGTGAGATCTCGTAATTCACGTCGGCGCGCTCAGTCTGCAGAGCGGGCGGCGCGGTATTCACTTCAACCGACTCCGTGACATTGCCGACACTCAGCGTCACATCAGCGCGACGTGTCTGGTTTGCACTGATAGGAACACCCTTAGAACTGGATGAGCCAAAGTTGGCGGCGGTGAATGTGATGTTGTATGTGCCCGGTGGAAGGTCCGTGAACTGGTAGTTGCCACTGCCATCGGCGGTTGCCGAACGCTTCAGTCCAGTTGCGGGATTTTCAACGGAGACAGTCGCTCCGGGAACTACGGAGCCCGTGGCATCCGTCACTACGCCCGTTAGACCTCCGTACAAGGTCTGGGCATAACCGGCGACCGGCATCAGGAGAATCGGCGTTGCCAGGGCTAAGGAACGCAGAACGCAGGAAGTGCTGAGCTTGAAAGGCATAGGGAACGATCCACCTTGGTTAGTTAAAGCGAGGGGAACTATAGACCGTTCCGGATTCTATGGTCAACGTGTTTTTGGAGTGTTTTAGACGACAGGTTAGGCCGACCTATACAATAGGTCGCTGGAAGCGCTTCCGAATAATTCACGCGAGAATGATATATCTTCTTGGTCTTACGTCGTCTGGAGTGGCATACTTGCAAACCATGGCAGCGGAACGCATTCCAATCAAGACGCTCGCATCGCGCGTAACAGATTTTGTGTTTGAATACATCCGGGAAAACGGCCTTTCCACGGGGGATTCGCTTCCATCCGAACTGCGGACCAGTACGGAGCTGAAAGTCAGCCGCGGGGTGGTACGCGAGGCGTTTCACTCCCTGGAAGTGGCAGGAATCATTGAAAAGGGAAACGGTCGCTCGCCCAAAGTCGGCACATTGGACAGTGGCTTTCTGACGCAGCTCCTGCTCCATGCCGTATCCACGCAGCAGATTTCGACCGAGCAGGTGATGGATGTCCGCACCGCTGTCGAAGTGCGATCGGCTGAATTAGCGGCCCTCCGGCGCTCGCGTGCCGATATTCAGCAGTTACGTGCGGCCATCACCGGCATGAAGCAATCGCTGGATAACGCATCGGATTTTGTGGAACACGACGTCAGTTTTCACAGCATCATCAATCGTGCCACCGGCAATCTGCTGATCGATGTGATCGGCTGCGCCATGCACGGCTGCATGCGGCAATCCATGCGCAGCGGCATTCTCCAGCGGCGCAAAAAGACAGAGATGCTGGAGGTGGTGCAGGCCCATGTGCGCATTGCGGATGCTATTGAGGATCGCGAACCGGTGAAGGCAGGTATGTGGATGAAACGCCACTTTGCCGATGCTCGACGGGCCCTGCGGCGAGCACAGGTGGTTTAAACCATTTCTCCAACCTGTACGATAGGTACTGACGTTTCCTGTGAAGGGTGAATCCGCTGTTTCAGAGTGCGGAAACTAGGTGAGACTGAATTCATGGCACTCGATTTACGTTCGTCTTCTGCCTGTCGATGGGACCTGCTGAGTCTCGGCGAGGTGATGCTACGCTTCGATCCGGTCGAGGATCGCATCAGCCGCACGCGTAATTTCCGCGTGTGGGAGGGGGGCGGGGAATACAACGTAGCCCGCGGTCTCCGACGCTGTTTCGGTCAGCGCAGCTCGGTTGTCACCGCGCTGGTCGACAACCCGGTCGGCAGGCTGGTGGAAGACCTGATGCTGCAGGGCGGCGTGGACCTGAGCCATGTCCTCTGGACAGAATTTGACGGCATCGGTAGCGAAGCGCGCAACGGGATTTATTTTCTGGAACGTGGTTTCGGCAATCGCCCGGCAATGGGCATGATGGATCGTGCTCACACGGCCATTGCGCAGATCAAGCCAGGCGATGTGAACTGGGACGCGATCTTCGGACAGGAGGGCGTCCGCTGGTTTCACACGGGCGGCATCTTCTGCGCGCTGTCGGATTCTGCGGCAGCAGTCGCGCGAGAAGCAATGGAGTCGGCAAAGCGCCATGGCGTAGTGGTGTCGTTCGATTGCAACTATCGGCCATCGCTGTGGCGTGACCGCGGCGGACGCCTTGCTGCCAGCCGCTTGAATCGCGAGTTGGCGCCGATGGTCGATGTTTTGTTCGGACATGATGGAGATCTGTCCGCCGAAATCTGTGAGTCATCCAGCGGACCACCGTGGCATGACCGCGCAAGTTATGCCGTGATGGCGGAGCGCATTCAGAGCGAGTTCCCCAACATTCACGTAATCGCCACCACCATGCGCAAGGTGCGCACCGCGAATCGCAATGACTGGGGCGCATTTGCGTGGATGGATGGCGAGGTGGAGGAGAGCATTCGCTTCCTCGATCTTGAGATTCTGGATCGCGTGGGCGCAGGCGATTCGTTTGCCTCGGGGCTGCTCTATGGCCTGATGGAAGGCAAAGATTTGAAATGGTCATTGGACTGTGGCGTAGCCCACGGCGCTCTGACCATGACAACCCCGGGGGACAGTTCCATGTCCACGCTGACGGAAGTGATGCATGCCATGAATGGCAAGGGCAGCGGCGTGCAGCGCTAGTGCCTGTGTGGGGAGAAGAATATGAAGAAGACTGAAGTTCTACAGGCGATTCGTGAAGTAGGTGTTCTGCCCGTACTCCGGGCTGGCTCCGTGGATACGGCCATGCAGCTCGCCGAAGCGATTGCGGAAGGTGGCGTTTCCGCAATGGAAGTGACCATGACGGTGCCGGGTGCCATCGAGGTTATCCGTCGTCTGACAAAGGAACGCCCAGACCTGCTGGTGGGTGCGGGAACCGTGCTGGACCCTGAAACGGCGCGCATGTGCATTGCCGAGGGGGCGCAGTTTGTGGTCAGTCCCGCCATCAATCTGGAGACGATTGCCTTGTGCCATCGTTATTCCATCGCGGTATTGCCCGGCGCACTTACGCCGACGGAAGTTGTTACCGCGTGGCAGGCGGGTGCGGACATCATCAAGATATTTCCGGCCAGCGCGATGGGCGGCGCGAAGTATCTGCAATCGCTGAAGGCGCCGTTGCCGCAGATTGAACTCATCCCGACGGGCGGAGTTACGGTGACCACCGCGAAAGACTTCCTTGCAGCAGGAGCTTACGCATTAGGAGTGGGCGCGGACCTCGTCGATGAGAAGGCGTGTTTTGAGCAGCGCCTGCATGAGGTCACAGCCGTAGCCGCAAAATATGCAGGCATCGTGCGTGAATTTCGCGCTGCAAAGGCCTAGTTATTCGACGGAGAGTTCTGCAACCGCTGCGGTCTTCACCGGCCGCAGCAGCAGAATCAGCACGCCGGAGAGTAGCAGCGACACGGACATCAGCAGATAGCCAGCCTTGGAACTGCCCGTCGCTCCCTGTAGATAACCCACAAGATAACTGCCCAGGAAAGAACCCAGCGCCCCCATGCTGTTGATCAGAGCCATCACTTCTCCTGCAACATTCGCGGGCAGCATCTCCGGGATGATGGCGAAGAACGGGCCGTAAGGCGCATACATGCATCCGCCAGCCACGATAAGGAATCCGAAGGCGATCCAGAAGCTGGTGTCGGCTGCCAGATACGAGCCGAAAAAAGCGCATCCTGCCAGCAGAAGATACGGCCACACAAAGCGCGACCGAGTGGATGCGCGGTCGCAGAAATAGCTGTTGATCAGCATCAGCACGATGCTCGCGGCATAGGGAATAGCGCTGAGCAGGCCGGTAACCCCCATGCCCGTGGCTGCGCCCTTATGCACCATCAGCGGCAACCACAGTACAAATCCATACACGCCGATGGACCACAACAAATACTGCAGCGACAGCAGAATCACGTTGGGATTGCGCAGTGCCGCGGCCATGTTCGGAACAGCAGGCAGCGACGACTGCTCTGCTGCCAGTACCATGTTCAGTTCCAATCGGCTTTCGCTGGTGGTCCAGTGCGCATCCTGCGGCCTGTCGCGCACGATGGCGTACCAGGCGAACCCCCACAGCACGGACGGCAGGCCTTCGATGATGAACGTCATCTGCCATCCGAAGGCGCGGATGATGTAACCCGTAATGGCCGACATCCAAAGCACCGTAACTGGATTGCCCAGCAGCAGAATGGTGTTCGCGCGCGAACGTTCTGAGCGCGTGAACCACTTCGTCAGCAAGATCAACATGCCCGGCAGAATAAAGCTCTCTGCCGCGCCGAGTAACAGTCGATCAATCGCCAGCAGCGGATAGCTGCGAATAACGCCGGTTAACGCAGCAAGAATGCCCCATGTGCAAAGCGCCAGAGCAATCAGCAGGCGTGCGCTGCGTTTGCGCGCATAGGCTGCGCCGGGAATCTGAAAGAGAAAGTAGCCGAAGAAGAACAACGATCCCAGCAGCGCCGATTGCGACGAAGTGATGTGCAGTTCATCGGCAAGCCCTGCGGCGGCGCCAAAGCCGTAGTTGGCGCGGTCAACATAAGCAAGGCTATAGGTAATAAAAACAGCGGGGATGATAACGAACCATCGCCGCCGCATGTCGGGCCGGTTGGCAATGTCGGCACGCAGCGACCGCGCAGCACCATGCGGAGCATCGTCAAAAGGCATCTGGCTACGGCTCTCCTCAGGGGTGCGGTGGCAGGTCTCGACGAGAGTATCGTCCTGCTCTTCACACCGTCAAGAAAGCGGAGTCAGCTTACGTGAACCACAGGTCGCCGCTCCTGCTGCGAGATGGCGCGGCGCAACACCTCATGCGTCAGCGGTGCGGTATCGCCTTCACCCAGGAACAGGAAACGCATGATGTTAACTGCGGGGCTGACTTCCGTCCAGCGGAAGTAGACATGGGGAACCTTGCCGGTGCGTTGTTCCATGTAGATCAGCAGCGCCGCAATTGCATTGGCGACCACGGGGCTACGTGCGCTCAGAATGCGATGCCGTCCGACGCGGCGTCCGGTTACCTGAAGGGTCTGGGAGAAATCGGACGCATCGCCGCGGATCACTTCAAAAAAGAACATGCATTCCGTGTTGGAAAGATTATGAAAGTGCCGGATCTTCCAGTCATCTACATCCAGCGACTGCACGGCGTCTCCTGCCTCCGGGCCGCGTGCGATCAGGCGAATGAGCTGGTCTTCGTCTTCTGCCAGAACGGCTTCTGCTTCGGCATCCAACTGCACCTCGGAGATGCGAAGTTCCGTGGAGCGAAACGCGCGCGAGACAAATGAGGAAAACAGGATGGACGCGATGAAGATGGAGGAAATCTTCAGGCCTTCCGGTCGTTCAATGATGTTGGCGATGGTCGTGTAGGTGAAGATGGCTGTGGTTGCCATGAACACATAGCGCAGCCGTTTTACCTGTACATTCAGCATCACAGCCACGGAAGCAGAGGTGATGAGCACCAGTACGCCGGTCGCATAAGCTCCGCCCTGCGCGTCCACATCGGCATGGAACAGCACGGTGACCAGCGTCGCAATGCCCATGAACACCAGCACCAGCGGACGCGATGCACGCGCCCACTCCGGGGCCATGCCGAACTTCGGCAGATAGCGCGGAATCAAGTTCAGCAGCCCAGCCATCGCGGAAGCTCCGGCAAAGCCAAGAATCAGGATGGTGATGATGTCGTAGGTCGTACCAATGACATTTCCGGCATAGTGGTGCGCCAGCCACGCCATGGCGCGTCCGTTCGCATCACCGCCGGGCTGGAATGCCGCCGGAGGAATCAGCACCGTGGTGATGACGCTGGTGGCGATCAGGAACACGCTCATAATCGCGGCGGCCGTCACCAGCAGATGGCGTGCATTCCGAATCCGTTCCGTCTGATCCTTTGCCTTGATCAGCGGCATCACGGCGACGCCGGTTTCAAATCCAGACAGGCCAAGCGCCAGCCGTGGAAACAGCAGCAGCGCGACGCCGAACATCATCCACGGACTCTGGTGCCGGTCGGCGATGGCCATGCGCCAGCCATGCAGCGTCTCCGGATGATGGATAATCTCGCGTACGCCAGCCACAACAACCACTGCGTTCAGGAACAGGTAGCCGCTCACCAGCCACACCGCAACCCCGATGGCCTCCTTGAACCCCTTCAGAAAGATGCCGCTGAGGATCGCCAGAATCAGCAGTGTAACCACCACCTGGTGATCCACCCATGCGGGCATCAGCGGATTATGGATCAGGTGGGCCGCGCCGTCCGCCGCCGACAGCGTCATGGTGATGATGAAGTCGGTCGTGGCAAATCCCAGCAGGATCAGCACGAAGATTTTGCCGAACCATGCGGGAAACAGCGATTGCAGCATCGCAATGGAGCCCTGGCCGTAAGGGCTGGCCTGGCAGACACGCCGGTAGATGGGCAACGCTGCGAAGAGCGTGACCACCACCAGCACCAGCGTAGCCAGCGGCGACAGGACACCGGCAGCCAGAAAAGCAATGCCCGGCTGGTATCCCAGGGTGGAGAAATAATCCACGCCGGTCAGGCACATCACCCGCCACCAGGCATTTTGTGCCTCCGGTTGGTGCGCGCTCGGTACGTTCAGGTCGGCTAGCAGCCAGTCAGGAAAGCTCATGAATTGTTCGAAGTATCCAGCCAAGTATAAGGTTGGTTTGAAGTAACACTACCCCACGGCGGATTCCGACGCACTTTCTATCAACGATTTACCGTCCATTTGCAATTGACTGCGATAGTTTGCGCTACGCTGATTGCGGGTACCGCCTGTTGCCGGGGTACAGGGAGATTGCAAAACGCGTGAGCCAGACTATCTTCTTGCTGGAAGACGATGCGGATATCAGCCGGTTAGTCCGTTACCAATTGGAGTCGAACGGTTTTAACGTTCAGGCCTTTGCGAATGCCGGTGAAGTGCTTCCGGCGGCGGAACGGAAGGCTCCGGGATTGTTCCTGCTGGACATCATGGTGCCCGGCGGCGATGGCCTGGACCTGTGCCGGCGTCTCCGTATGAATCCTTCGCTGAGCTCCATCCCGGTGATTTTCCTCACCGCGCTGGCTTCTGAGAGCGATCGTGTCCACGGTTTGGAACTGGGCGCCGATGATTACATCACCAAGCCCTTCAGCACGCGCGAGCTTCTGGCTCGCGTAAAGGCTGTGCTGCGCCGGTTTGAGCGTCACGAGCCCGCAGAAACCATTCGCATGGGCGACATTGAGATTGACAGCGGCGCCATGCAGCTTCGTGTACGCGGAGAAGTCGTCACCACCACGGCGACGGAATTCCGCCTGCTGGATTACCTCGCGCGCCATCCCGGACGCGTCTTCAGCCGCGACCAGTTGCTGGATGCCGTATGGGGCGACGCCCGCTTCGTCACGCCGCGTTCCGTGGACGTGTACGTGCGCCGCATCCGCGAAAAGATTGAGGACGACGCGGAAGATCCGCGTTATCTGAAGACCATGCGCGGCGCGGGCTATCGGTTTGAGCGTCCGGATCGCATTGCCCAGACGCTGACCGTAGCCACTGTTACGGAATAAGAACGTAGACTCCGTACGTGACCCGTCCGCTCCACAATCCGCTGGTAGCACTGTTGCTGGCTGTTCTGGCGGGTGTTGCGCTCCTGTTATTGGTGGCGCGGCATCCCGGCTGGCAATGGCTCGCAGTGTCTCTCTTCGTTGCCATCTGCCTGCTCTGCGGCATGGCGGTGCGAAGCGCAATGCTGCGCCGTGCTGAAGCCGCCGCAAAGGCTATCAGGCAAATCGGTGCTGTGCCAGCGCGGCAGATCCCGTCTGGCTCTGGAGAGTCCGTCCGTATCCTCCAGCCAGTATTTTCCGCTGTGAGAAGTTCCGCGGAAGCTGTGGAGCGCGATCGCGAACACCTGCTGGAAAGCCGTCATCAGTTAGAAGTGCTGCTGGAAGGCATGCAGGACGCCGTGCTGGGGCTGGATGCTGCAGGCCGCGTGCAGTGGAGCAACGCTGTCTTACAACGACTGATGCAACGCGAGGGCCCCGGTGTTTCCGTGCGTCACGGACGCGCCCTGGTGCACACCTTCCGCGATCCTGCGGTGCTTGCCTGCGTGCAGGGCACCCTCGATAACGGAACGACGCAGGAATGCCGCAGCGAACTGCTGCTGCATGGCAGCGTCTTTCACGTAACCGCATCGCCACTGTCCGGAGGGGGCGCTGTTGTGGTGTTGCGCGATACAACCCGCTTCGAGGCCCTGGAGCGGCAACAGCGCGATTTCGTGGCGAACGTGTCACACGAGCTGCGCACACCGCTCACGTCTATCGTCGGCTATGTGGAAACGGTGCTGGATACGGAAGCGCTTTCGCCTGCTGCGCATGAGTTCCTTGAGACCGTGCTGAAGAATGCTTCGCGCATGCACCGCCTGACAGAAGACCTGCTCATGCTGGCAAAAGTGGAACGCGGCGACGTGATTCTGGACCCTCTGCCCATTGCTGCGGAACTTCTTGTCCGCGATGCTCTGCGCACGGTCTCTGGCGCGCCGTATGCCGAAGGCGCGAAGCTCGAGATCGGCGAAAGCACGGAGCAGCAGGTCATGGCGGATGAACACGCCGTCCTGCAGGTGCTGGGCAATCTCCTGGAGAACGCGCTGAAGTACTCCTCCGGTATGGAGCAGGTGCCGCACGTAGTCGTTGGCGCGCGTGCCGTGGAGGATGCGGTGCAGTTCTCCGTGCAGGACTTTGGTCCCGGCATTCCGTCGGAACATCTGCCACGCCTCTTTGAGCGTTTCTACCGTGTCGAAAAGGCGCGTTCCCGCGAGAAGGGCGGCACCGGCCTGGGCCTTTCTATCGCCAAGCAGTTGATCGAACAACATGGCGGACGCATCTGGGTGGAGAGTGAACTGGGCAAGGGAAGCACCTTCCTGTTTACGCTGCCGCTGGCTTCGTAAAAGCAACATGGAACAGCCGTTAACTTTCTAAGCGCTCCCTCGCGTGCATTGACACTATGTTCATGCTTCTCGGGTACTCTTGATGCACGGATTCGTGTGCATTTCCGTGGCCGGGGTAGAAGCGTGGGTGTTGCGATTGCCGTTGACAATTTGAACGCGTGGTACGGCAAGACCCACACGCTGAAGGGCATCACGCTGGAGATTGCGGCAAACTCCGCAACGGCGTTGATCGGCCCCTCCGGCTGCGGCAAAAGCACGTTTGTGCGTTGCCTGAATCGTCTTCATGAGACGGCCCCGCACGCCCGCGTGGAAGGCACCATCCGCATTGGCGACGAGGATATTTACGACGATGCTTCGCCGGTCGAAGTGCGCCGCCGCGTCGGTATGGTCTTTCAGAGGCCCAACCCGTTTCCCACCATGTCCATCTATGAGAATGTGGCAGCCGGTCTGCGGCTGGGCGGTGTCGCCAAACGCGCGGAACTGGATGAAGTGGTGGAGCGCTCGCTGCGGCAGGCTGCGTTGTGGGACGAGGTTAAAGACCATCTCCGCACCAAGAGCGGTGCCAGTCTTTCCGGTGGTCAGCAGCAGCGCCTCTGCATTGCACGCGCTCTCGCGGTAGACCCCGAAGTCCTGCTGATGGACGAACCTGCCAGTGCGCTCGATCCCGTCTCCACAGGCAAAATTGAAGATTTGATCTTTGAGCTGAAGGACGATTACACCATCGTCATCGTCACACACAGTATGCAGCAGGCGGCCCGCGTGGCAGAGGATACCGGCTTCTTTCTTTCGGGGGAACTGGTCGAGTTTGACAAGACCGACCGCATCTTCACCAACCCACGCGACAAGCGAACCGAGGATTACATTACAGGGAGGTTCGGCTGAAGATGCGCAAACGCTTTCATCAATCGCTGGACGAACTGAAGGAAAAACTGCTGGTCATGGCAGGCTTTGCGGAGCAGGCCATCCAGCGTTCCATTGAAGCCTACCGCACACGCGACCCCGAACTGGTGGAGCTTGTGCGCCGCAGCGAACCCGCCATCAATCGACTCGAACGCGAGATCGATTCCACCGCACTTGACCTGCTCGCCATGGAGCAGCCCATGGCCGTGGATCTGCGCTTTATCCTCTCCGTCATCCGTATCAACGGAGACCTGGAACGCGTCGGCGACCTCGCCGTAAACATCGCTATCCGCGCCGGAGAGACGAACGATCTGCAGCCGGTGGATCTGCCGGTAGACATTCCGCGCATGGGAACACTTGCCGCGGCCATGATTCGCAAGGCGCTGGAAGCATTCATCGACGGTGACGCGCAGCTTGCCGAAAACGTACTCGCATTGGACGATGAAGTGGACACGCTGAACTCAGCAGCCTTCCATGCGCTCTCCAATGTCATCCGCAACCAGCCGCAGTACACCTCGCAGGCGCTGCACGCCATGCTGATCACACGCAATCTGGAGCGCGTAGGCGACCACGCCACCAACATCGCGGAAGACGTCATCTTCTGGGTCAAGGGACGCGATATTCGCCACGCGGTTCCCGCAGCATAAGAGGGAATCAGTCCGTCTCGGGGCGGGACTGCAATGGAATGTAAGGCCCCTTTGCAGAGGTGTGGGCGCGTCGTGCGATGTGCGGTGTCACCAGCAACACCAGCTCGCCGGTAGACTTGCTGCCGTTCTTGTTTGTGGTGCTTTGAAATCCAGGAATCTCGCTTAAACCCGGCATGCCAGTAACCGCAGCCGTCTCCGTGCTGGTGGTCTGACTCACCATCATCACCGTATCGCCATCGTGCACAGTCAGGTCGGATGAGAACAGCCGGCTAGCCAGGATCGGAATGCCGTTCAGCGACGATCCTGCCAGGGCGCTGATCTTCACCTCAAGATGCGTGGTGATGTCGCCCGTCCACTGAATCTTTGGGTTCACGGTCAGGGTAATGCCCAGGTCCTCATACTGCACCTGCGGGATAACAGAACTATTGCTGAGCGAACTGGAACCCAGATACTGCGACAACAGGCTGGAGAGACTGACACCGTTCACCGATGTGGCTCCCGAAGTGCTGCTGGCAATGTCGCTGTAGAGCGATGTCTGAATGGGATAACGCGTCCCTGCCTTGAAGACGGCGTTCTGCATATTCCCGGCACGCAACTGTACATCTTCCAGCGTACGTGCATCGCTGGTGCTCAGAGCCAGATTGATGGAGGGAGCGTTGGCGGTGGTGACACCGGTCGTTGTCGATCCTCCGCCAAAGACGAAGAACGTGTTCGTCAGCGCAGTCGACCCGCTCACACCGGCTACAAAGACGAGATACGCCGCAATCGCCACGTTGCTCGTGCCGGATGGAATAATGCCGTTCGCAATGAGTTGTTCCACCAGGGAACTGTTCGCGGAGATGATGTTCTGTGCCTCCGTCGCCAGGTTATAGGCGGTGAACGAACTGGGCAGCACCACGCCGAGATTCCGCGTGCGCGCATGGTCCACGGCATAGACCTTCACATCAAATACAACGTCGCTCTGGCCCGCCATCAGGTCTGAGAAGATGCGCTCGGCAGCGTCGGTAAGGTCTGCGGGCCCGCGCACCACGATGGCGTTCTGGGCCGCATCCACACTGACTTTTTCCATCCTCAGAATGGTCTGCGCAATGCTGACAAAGTCCTTGAGCTGGTCGGCGGCGTAGCCCGGAAAGAAGTAGGCTTCTTCCACCATGCGTTCATAACGCAGACGATTTTGCGGCGTCTCCTCCGCCAATAGCATCGTGTGCTCGTCCAGCGGGACGTACATCGTGTCGCTGACCAGCCCCAGCACCTGCATGGCTTCGGTGAAGTTGGCGTCGTCCACATCCATGCGGTAGTCCTTCGTCGGCATATCCGGATCGAACACCACGTGCAGGCCATAATCGCGTGCAACAGCTTCCGCCAGAACACTGATGTTTCCGCGCTGGTGATAGCTGTGCCGCGAAGCATTGTGCAGCAGCACGATGCTGGTGGCCAGCCGTTCCGTTCGAATGGGATGAAGATCGACCGGGGAAGCATGTTGCACAACAGCGGGATTAGCCGCATCCAGCGACCGCGCCTGTGCCACCAGCGCATCTGCGGCAGCGGGGTTCGTCGAACGTTCTTTCGCGGCTTCGTGCAGCAGATCGGTCACGTGATGTTCCCGTGCCAGCAACAGTGCCTGCACGTATTCGCTGCGCTGGGGATTGCGCTCTATAGCCTGCGCAAAGAGTTTCTCGGCCTGCGGGAAGCGCCCATTCTGCAATTCCTTCGCCCCGGCAAGATAGGTTTTCTCTGCGGCGTCACGGTCTTTCTGAGTTGGTTCCTTCGGTTTTCTTGCCGCAGGTTCCTGCGAATCAGGAGGCAGGTTCGGCGCCTGCTGCGCAACCACTGTGCAGGCAGAAAAAAACGTAGCGGTGCAAACGCTCGCCAGGAGACCCCGATGAATCAGCTTGGATGCAGTGACCACTGCTTGGTTAGACGTACCTCAACGGACGCGGGCGATCGTCTGCAGCCGCGGCGTTCCCGTTGCGCGCTCACTGCGTGCCGGGCGCTTCAGGCCGTTGCGAATCTGCGCGGTGTCCATGTTCAGCTCTGCCAGCGTGCGGCTCAACGTATTGCGGTGCATGCCCAGTTCTTCAGCGCTCTTGCACTGGTTGCCGCGATGGTTGATCAGTACCTGTAGCAGGTAACGCCGCTTGAATTCGCGGACAGCGTCTTCATAGGAAATGCCATCGGCGTGCATTTGTGCCACCAGTGCGTCCAGTTCGCGCTTCACTCGTACTTACCTCGCTCAGATGGCATGGTGCGGACTATGGCGGGCGACCACTCGCCTGCAGCCGTTCTGGCATGGGTCAGCCAATCGGTTGCGGAGAGTCGTCTGCCAAAGTCACGCGGCACAACGAAGGATATCCCATGTGCGGCCGGAAGCAAATAGGGAAGAAGAAGCGATGTTTGTGCAGCGGGTACGCTCCCCAGAAACGGAGCCACCGGCAACAGCAGGGCCGCCAGCAGAAGAATCCCCCTGGCAAACCCGAAACACGCACCCCCCAGCCGATCCAGAAATCCTAGTCCGACCGCCGAACAGGCCCCGCGCAGCAGTCTTCCCAGAAGCGCTGCCAGAACAATAACCCCAACCAGAATCAACACAAAGGAAGCAACTTCCGCGAGCGACGACTCCGTAATCCAGCGATGCAGCCACCCGGCCAACCGATGGCAGTACCAGAACGCCAGCAGCACCCCTGCCAGAATTCCCCCCAGCGAAACCACTGACCGGATCAGTCCGCGCAGAAACGCCATTACGGTCGACACGGCCAACACCAGCGCAATGCCCCAGTCCAGCGGGTTCATATGCCCCAGTCCAGCCGCCGCGCCATGGAGTGCTTCATTCATCGCTGTTATTCCGGCAGCTTTGCTTTGCCCGTAAGCTGCATAAACGCCTGCAGATACTTCAACCGCGTCTCGGTAACCACTTCCTGCGGCAACGACGGCGCAGGTGGCTGCTTGTCCCAGTGAATCTCTTCCAGGTAATCGCGTACATACTGCTTGTCGAACGAGGGCTGCGCTCCGCCCGGCGCATAACCACTGGCCAGCCAGTAGCGCGACGAATCCGGTGTCAGCACTTCGTCAGCCAGCACCAGCAGATCGCTGCCGTCTTTTGCCGGAACAAATCCAAACTCAAACTTGGTATCGGCCAGGATCAGACCTTTGCTCTCGGCATATTTCGCAGCGGTGCTGTAAATGGAAAGCGTCAGCGTACGCAGAGTCTCGGCAAGTTCGCCGCCAACGGACGCCACTACCTGATCAAACCCGATGTTTTCATCGTGTCCGGTATGATTCTTCGCTGCAGGAGTAAAGATCGGCGTAGGCAGACGATCACTCTCGCGCAGCCCCGCAGGCAGCGGAATTCCGCACACTTCGCCGGTACGCTGATAATCCTTCCATCCGGAGCCGGAAAGAAAACCGCGCGCCACGCACTCCACCTGCACCATCTTTGCCTTGTGGACGATCATGCTGCGGCCGCGGAGATAGTTGCTGTACGGCTGTAGATCGGCGGGATAGTCACGCACGTCCGCCGTCAGCAGGTGGTTTGGCACCAGGTTGCGCAGGTAATCGAACCAGAAAAGCGAAATCTGCGTAAGTACCTTGCCCTTGTCCGGAATGGTGCTGCCCAGCACATGGTCAAACGCAGAGATGCGGTCGCTGGCAACAAAGAGCAGCCGGTCCGGCCCGGCCTCATACAGGTCTCGCACCTTACCGCTCAAAATCGGTTTCCGGTCGCCCAGTGGCATTTCACTCATACAGAACAGTTCATCACTTTGGCGCAACGAGGGAAAGCCCCGTGTGTGGAAGGAGTGAGCGAATGAACCAGAATTGTTACTTGCCCAGCTCCTCTTCCATGTTGTCCACCATGCGCTGCAGAAGCACCTGCAACGTCTCCACTTCAGCTTTCGTAAACCCCTGCAGCGAGATTTGACGACCTTCCGCCAGAATGTCGCGCGCCGCTTCAGAGCGTTTGAGCGCACGTAGAGTCAATGAGATGAGGCTGCTGCGACCATCTTTCGGGTCGGGTTTACGAGCGATCAGACCATCGCGTTGCATGCGGTTCAGAAGCTGCGCCATAGTTGGCTGCTCCACATGCAACAGTTCTGCCAGTTCACGTTGAGACATTGGGCCTCGAAGCTGAAGGGCTCCAAACACAGGCACCTGCGCCACCGCCACACCCATTGCCTGCAGGCGCGGTTCCAGCCAACGATTGGTCATACGCGCCATGCGCTGGATGAGTTGACCTGGGCCCGGAGAAAATTTGATATTCATGAATCGGTTTCTGAATACATAGTATCCTATGAATAATGGATAGGAGGCTATGCATAATGAACACGCGCATCGCGATTGTCGGAGGAGGTCCCGGAGGGCTGACGCTGGCACGCATCCTCCATCAGGGCGGCAGGGAAGTTACGGTACTGGAACGCGAATCATCCTTTGTCTATCGGCCGCAGGGTGGATCGCTGGATATTCATGCAGACAGTGGACAGATCGCTCTGGCAAAGGCCGGATTGACCGCGGAATTTCAACGTATTGCGCGTCACCAGGATCAGGAGATGCGGCTCTACGACAGCGATGGAACGTTGCGTCTGCTGGATGAAAGTTCCGAAGGCGGAAGGCCCGAGGTGGACCGCGGCCATCTGCGCCAGATGCTGCTTGATTCGTTACCGCAGGGGATGGTGCGTTGGAATCAGCATGTGACCGGCGTAGAGGCGCAAAAGGATGGGACCTGCGACATCGTTTTTGCGGATGGCAATCGAGAGCGCTATGACCTGGTGGTGGGCGCCGATGGCACATGGTCGAAGGTGCGGCCAGCCGTCTCCGCGTCCCAGCCGGAATATAGCGGCATCGTCTTTGTGGAACTGGGGATTCACGATGTGGACCGGCGCCATCCTGCTATCGCAAAACTTGTCGGGCATGGCCTGACGTTTTCTCTCGGAGACAG
The DNA here is from genome assembly GCF_041355105.1 of Terriglobus sp. RCC_193. Classification (NCBI taxonomy): domain Bacteria; kingdom Pseudomonadati; phylum Acidobacteriota; class Terriglobia; order Terriglobales; family Acidobacteriaceae; genus Terriglobus; species Terriglobus sp. RCC_193. Next base: position 609,245 of record NZ_JBFUPK010000001.1, read on the forward strand.
CATGGGCCTGATGATGCATCGCGACGCAAACGCGCTCATCGGCTTCTACGCGGCGTTTCACGGGCCTGTCGATGTTTATGCGGGTAAGACGGAGACCGAAATTCGCGCTGAATTGATGAGGAAGTTTTCCGGATGGGGCGGTAACTTAACCAGCCTGATTGCAGAGAGCGACGATGTGGTGGGCGCGCGCGGAATCTACTGGCTGTCGCCGGGGCATCGTTGGAAACATGAGCCGGGCATCACGTTAATAGGAGACGCCGCCCATGTGATGAGTCCTTTCGGCGGCGACGGTGCGAACTTCGCGCTGCAGGATGCCGGTGAACTTGCCGAAATCCTGCTGCAAAAGGATTGGAGGGATCAGCTTCCGGTGTTCGAAGAGGCTATGGCAACACGCTGTGAAGGTCCGGCCGCGGCGGCAAATGCGGCCATCCTGAAGGCGTTTTCACCGGATGGATTTACGCATAGCTTCCACATGATGCAACAACTGATCCCAAATGCAAGAGCGTTTCCTGCTAAGGCATAGCAACGAGTGGTTGCAGAGTTTGAATGGGCCCAGCGGAAGCTGGCCCATTCAATGATTCGGAGTTTCTACAGACCAAGAGAGGCTTACGCCACCGCTCGCCGTTCTGCCTTGTTCAGGTTCACGCTGACAATCTTGCTCACACCGGGCTCCTGCATGGTCACGCCGTAGATCACGTCGGCTTCGCTCATGGTGCGCTTGTGATGGGTGATCACCACGAACTGCGTTTCCTTGCTCATCTCGTGGATCAGGCGTGCAAAGCGGCCCACGTTGGTTTCATCCAGCGGCGCGTCCACTTCGTCCAGCACGCAGAAGGGACTGGGCTGGAACTGGAAGATACCAACCAGCAGCGACAGGGCAGTGAGCGCCTTCTCTCCACCGGAGAGCAGCAGCACGTTCTGCATCTTCTTGCCCGGAGGCGACGCGATCAAATCAATACCGCTCTCCGCCGAGTTTGATTCGTCCGTCAGCTTCATCGTCGCCTGGCCGCCGCCGAAGAGCTTTAGAAACATATCCGAGAAGTTCTTGTTGATGATCGCAAAGGCCTCATCGAACTTCGTCTTGCTGATCTCGTCGATTTCCTTGATGGAGTTCTGGGTGTTATCGATGGCATCCAGCAGGTCTTTGCGCTGTGTCTCCAGAAAGCCATGTCGCTGCTCCGCTTCTGCAAACTCTTCCAGCGCCATCATGTTCACGGGGCCCATCGCTTCCAGCTTGCCTTTCAGCGAACGAGTGTCTTCTTCCGCAGCGTCCAGCGCTTCGGAAGTAATGGCCTCAATCGTCGTGTCAGCGCGAAGTTCTTCCGCAGGAACGTTCAGATCGTTCAGCGACTGCGCTTCCAGATGTTCAATCTCGCTGCTCAGGCGTGCAATTTTTGCCTGCAACGTAGCACGCTGTTCACGCAGACCTTCGATCTCCGTACGCAGCGTGCGAAGGGTATTGTTCTTCTCCGCAATCTGCGCACGCAGCGAAGATGCCTCCGCAGTCAGGCGATTCGCCTCTGCATTCAATTGCTCGCGCTGTGCCGTCAGTTCTTCCTGCTGTGCCTGCAGCGCAATGGTCTCTTCTTCGCGACGAGCCTGTTCTGCCGCGGCGCCAGCATTCTGGCCTTCCAGATGATGAATGCGTTGCTGCGTCGTGTTACGCATACGCTCATTCTGTTCAAAGTTTGAGGACGCGTTGCGGCGACGTTCTTCCAGTCCCGCAAGTGCAGCAGCGGCGGCGGCAGCGGCAGACTGTGCTTCTTCACGCGCACGACGCAGATCATCCGTGCGCAGCATCGCTTCGTTGATGCGTACTTCAATGGCTTCACGCTCGGCAGTCAACTGCGCGGACTCAGCCTGTTTGCGCTCGATCAGTTCCTGCCGCTGTGCGCGCGCATCGCGGTTGCGTTCCGTGTGCAGCGACCAATCTGCAAGACGACGCTCAATACGCGCCGCTTCCGATTCCATCTGGCGCAGAGCCGCGCCACTGTTAGCGGCTTCACGCTCGGCATCGCGGCGCTCGTTGCTCTTCACTTCAATGGTCTGCTGCAACTCCTGAATGTCGCGGGTGAGGGAAGCAACGCCTACCTCGCTCTGCGACAGTTCTGCCTGAACCGATTCCAGCTTCGTCTGAATCTCGCGCAGTTCACGCTTCAGCGCCAGCGGACCTTCTGCGCGCGCTTTGCCGCCCGTAACGGTGACATTGTGGAATGTCTCGCCTGTGGGCGAAAGGAAGAATGCCTCAGGGTTCTGCACCGCAAGCTCGCGCGCCGTTTCTGAATCCGGAGCGATGTAGCCTTCGCGCAGCTTCGGCAGAATCACTTCCAGTGACCTACCAAAGCCATTCAGCACCTTGATGCAATCCTTCAGCGGACGCGCGCCACGCAGGTCGCTGCTCACGCGGCTCGCCATGCCTGCGGTATATGCAGACGCATTCTCTTCATGGACGAGGAAGGTCGCACGCCCATCGACGGAAGTCTTCAGCAGGCCAATGCCGGCGCTGGCTGAGTTCCAGTCCTTCACGACGATGTAGTTCAACTCTTCTTTCAGGAACTCGTCGACGACATTGCTGTACTCATCTTCCACTTCAAGGAATTCGGCAAGCGTGCCCACAGGGGCAACGGAGGTGCTAACGCCGTTTGTCTTGAAAAGTTTTTTGACCGTGTCGTTGCTGTAGCTGTGATCGCGAATCAACGCATCCAGCGAATTGCGGCGGCCGGTGAGCGTAGCTGCTTCCGCGCGCAGATGATCACCCTTGCGGCGCGTCTCCATCTCTTCGTTACGCTTGTTGCTCAGTTCAATGCGGAACTCCGCAATCTCCGCTTCCAGTCGCTTCAGGCGATCGGTCACGGACTCAAAGCTCATGCTCACCTGTCCACGCTGCTTGCCCAGCGCATCCAGTTCCGCCTTGGCCTGTTCACTCTCTGAGACCAGCCGCTGCGCTTCGCGCTCCAGCCCTGCAAGCGATTCCGCAGCCTGCGCCTCTTCCCTGTGCACATTGCTGATGCGCTGCATCAACTGCATGGAATGGTGGCGGCCCTGCTGTGCTTCGCGATCCACGGAGTTCACCTGCGCCTGCGCTTCGTCGGCTTCCTGCTGGCGATCCTGCGCCGTGTGGCGAGCCTCTTCGGTATCGGCGGTCGCCGTTTCCAGAAACTTCTGTAAGCCTTCGCGATCAGCAGCCAGCGCTTCCATCTGGTGCTTCAACTGCGCCAGTTCGTCGGTGCCGCTGGCAATGCGTGCGGCAAGGTCGTGAATGCGATCATGATTGCTGGCAATGCGCGACGTAGCGCGTTCCAGCTCAATGCGTGTCTCGTTGGTGCGGCTCTGTGCCACACGAATCTCTTCGTCCAACTCATAGCCACGCGCGACGCTTGCAGTATGCTCTGCATCCAGCGCTTCCAGCGAAGCAGCCTGCGCATCAATCGTCTCGGTCAGCCTGGCAACGGTTGTTTCTGAGGCATTGCGATCCTCGTCGTGCTGCGAGAGCCGACTGCGCAGCACAATGCGCAATTTGCCACGCAGTTCATCGCGAATCTGGCCATAGCGTTCGGCCTTGGCCGCCTGGCGCTTCAGCGAAGCCATCTGTCGCGTCACTTCGTCGAAGATGTCATCCACGCGTGCCAGGTTCTGTTTGCTGGCTTCCAGGCGCAGTTCCGCAAGACGCTTCTTCGTCTTGAAACGCGTAATGCCTGCGGCCTCTTCCAGGATGGAGCGGCGATCGAGCGGCTTAGAAGACAGCAACTGTCCAATGCGCTCCTGCCCAATGATGGCGTAGTTTTCGCCAGACAAACCTGTGCCGAAGAAGATGTCCTGGATGTCGCGCAGACGGCAGATTTTGCCATTCAGCAGATACTCCGATTCACCCGAACGGAACAGTCGCCGCGTGATCGTGACTTCACCGGCACGCACCGGTGCGCGATTGAATTTGCGGCGGCGAATCTTCAGAACGACAGGAGCAACGGGTTCGCCGTTTTCGTCGGTGGTGACGCTCTGCGGAGCATCCACTTCAATTTCTTCCGATTCTTCACCCAGGGGAATCGGTCCGGGCTGCGCTTCGGCAATGGCTGCGGCGGTGTCGGCGGAGCGGACGTCGCGTTCGCTTTGCTCGTCCCAGTCGCTCAGTTCTGCAGGACGATTGCTCGCAGATGCAATGTTGATGGCATCGCTGCTGTCGCTGGCGTCGTACACATCGGGGTCAACCAGTGTGAGCGATACTTCGGCCATGCCGGTCGGCTTGCGGTCACGCGTTCCGGCAAAGATGACGTCTTCCATCTTGATACCGCGGAGGCTCTTGGCGCTCTGTTCGCCCAGCACCCAGGTGATGGCGTCGGAGATATTCGATTTGCCGCAGCCATTGGGACCCACGATGGCGGCAATGCCATTCCCGCTGAGCTGAACGTCCGTGCGGTCGCAGAACGACTTGAAACCGAGGATCTGAACGCGCTTGAGCTTGAGCAAAAGGGAACCTCCAACATCCGCCTCTTTGGACGGCATTCCTGTTTGACTTGAGGCTATGCGTCCGCGGAGGCAGAATCAAGCCAGGTACAGGGTCTATCTTGTGGATAAGGCGTCCCTAAACCCAATGGGCAGGGGTGGCCGTGTACATCTGGCGCACTTCGGCTTGTGAACGAAATTCCCTTGCGAAATCATTGAAAACAGAAGAAAGGCTCCAATGGCAGTTCGATAATCGGCGTTTTGCTGCGTCAAAATAGGCGAGGAGCAAGGCTTGTTAAAAGAGGGTTCTTCAGAATACATACCCACACCTGATACATTGCTTGCATCTATTCAAGCTTGTGCGACCCACAGAAGCACGGTAGTGCTCTGAATGAATACAGATCGAAAAGAGAACAGGGAGAGTTCGATGAAGAAGGCGTTTCTTGCCTCGATGCTGGCAGTTTCCTGCGTTTCCGCAGTAGCTGTGACACCGATATTTGCCCAGGCAGCACAGGGACCTCAACTCTCGCAGGACGAATACGCGGATTACCAGAAGGTGATCACGGCTACCGACGGTGCCACCAAGGCCGCGGCTGCTGAGGCGTTCCTGACGAAGTATCCTGCGTCCACGGTGAAGGGGACCGTGCTGGAACAGTTGCTGGCTGGTTATGCCGCTGCAAACAATGCGCCGAAGGCGCTGGATGCTGCGGATCGTCTGCTGGCTGTTGACCCTAACAACATTCGCGCTCTGGCGCTGAAAACCAGCCTTTTGAAGGCGCAGGGCGATGCTGCAACGGATGTTGCTGCCAAGCAGGCTGCCTATGACAAGGCTGCCGATGCTGCCAGCAAGGGGCTGAAGGTGACCAAGCCCGCTGCTGTTTCCGATGCCGATTGGACCGCCATCACCAAGCAGGTAACGCCGTACTTCTATTCAGCTATCGGCATCGATGCGCTGACCAAGAAGGACTCGGCAGGCGCCATTTCTGCCTACACTGCGGAGCTCAAGTCGGTTGATCCGGCTGTGACCCAGCAGCCTGGTCCCATCCTTCAGGACACCTACTTCCTGGCACAGGCCTATTACACCAGCACCCCGCCGGACTACCTGAACTGCACGTTCTTCGCAACGCGCACGGCGACATTCGCACCGGACCAGTTCAAGGCACAGTTCCAGCCGCTGGCCACCTACTGCTACAAGAAATTCCACGGTGCTGAGGATGGCTATGACGCGGTGAAGACTGCGGCTGCGGCCAGCGTCTTCCCGACGCCGGAGTTTGCCAGCAGCGTTAAGCCGGCTCCCACCCCTGCAGACACTGTGAAGCAGGTTCTGGACAGCACACCGGATGTCACCAAGCTGGCTCTGGCCGATGTGGAATACATCATCCAGAACGGTACGCCGGATCAGGCACAGAAGGTGTTTGACGGCTTCAAGGGCAAGGAAACCAAGGTTCCGGGTAAGGTTGTCAGCATCACCGACACCAGCCTGCAGCTTGCCGTTTCCGATGATGCGAAGCAGGCCAACCCGCTGGTTGCCGACTTCACCATCACGCTGAAGGAAGCGCCGAAGACAGCTCCCGCTGCCGGTTCGGATGTCAACGTGATTGCCACTTTTGACTCGTACACGCAGAAGCCCCTCATGATCACCATGACGGGTGGAGAGATCGAGACAAAGGCCGCTCCCAAGCCGGCTCCGGCGCACAAGCCCGCTCCGCGTCGCCGCTAGAACGTATTACAGCAGAATCAGCAGAGGCAGCCCGCGGGCTGCCTCTCGCTGTTTGGAACAGAAGGGATTTTATGACAGCCAATCGCACAACGAACGTGCTGCTCGGCCTGATTGCGGCGTCACTCATGGTGCTTGCTGCGCGGCCTTACATCGCACCGGCGACCGTTCATGCGGACGCCAACTCATGGGATCCCCTATACGTGGAGCCGAGCGTCTACATGCTTCGTGTACCCAAAGGAGGAGGCCAGGTGCTGGGTAAGGTCGTGGTCAACCTGCGCACGGGCAATGTGTATGGTTACCCGACCACAACGTCTGACCCATACCCCTCCACGCCTCTCGAGAACAAGCCGCAGGTATCCCATGCCATTCCGCTAGGACGGTTTGCGATGGAAGAGGCCCGCTGATCATTCACCCAGCAGGATGCGACGGATGCCATAGGCACGGCCTGTGATACCGTCGCATTCGACCAGGGTCGCGGCCATCTTGGGGTTCCCTTTGGCTGCCTCAAATTTCGCAGGCTGGCCTGTCAGAAAGCGGTTGATCACAGCCTCGCGCTCCACGCCAATCACGGAGTCATACGGCCCGCTCATGCCAGCGTCCGTCTGGTAGGCCGTGCCACCCGGAAGAATGCGTTCGTCAGCCGTTGGAACGTGCGTGTGCGTGCCGATCACGGCGGTAACGCGACCGTCCAGATACCATCCCAGCGCAATTTTTTCGCTGGTGGCTTCGGCATGAAAATCGACAAAGATAACGCGACTGCGGATGCTGTTCAGTAGCTCGTCGGCCTTGCGGAACGGATCATCGTTCTGCGACATGAAGACGCGTCCCTGCAGATTCACCACGGCATACGCCTGTCCGTTCGGCAACGTGCCTTCGTACACGCCAAACCCCGGCGTCTTCGGTGCGAAATTTGCGGGACGCAGGATGCGGCGCGCACGGTCATGCGAATCCACCGGGACCTTCAGATACTCCAGAATCTCTTTCTTGTCCCAGAAGTGGTTGCCGGTAGTGATGACATCCGCGCCCAGGTCGAAGAGATCATCGGCAATGGCGGGTGTCAGGCCAAATCCGCCAGCGGCATTTTCGCCATTGATGATGCAAAGGTCGACAGCGTTGGATTCAAGCACATGGCCGATGTGCTCGGCGACGATATGGCGGCCGGACGAGCCAAAGACATCGCCCACGAAAAGAATATTCACACTGAATAGTGTTGCATCGTAAAGGCAGAAGGAAAAGTCCTACGCCACGGACGATGTGAAGGGAAGGAACAGGCGGAAGACGGTGCCACTCGAACCGGGTTTCTGGCTGCTCCGCAGCCGCAGCACGGCTTCATGCCGATCGACAATCTCCTTGCTCACCCACAGGCCCAGCCCGTTGCCTTCTTCGCCCTTCGTGGTGAAGAAGGCATCAAAGAGGCGCTTCTGGACCAGCGGAGCCATCCCGGATCCCGTATCGGCCACCACAATGTAGATGCCTTTACGCTCTTTCCCATCCTGCCCCTCATGGGAGCGCAGGTAGAGCCGTCCTCCGTTGGCCGGCAGAGCATCAATAGCGTTGGTGATCAGATTGGCCAGCACTTGCCGGATCTCTCCGTCCAGACAGCGTATCGGCTGAGCAGCACGCCATCGTTCCTGCAGTTGCACGCCATGCTTGAATAGCCGGCCCTGCAAAACGGAGATCACGCTATCAAACAGCTCCGGAACTGTCACCTGCCGCGGCGCACTGGACTGCTTGTAAAAACGCAGTGTCTGCGCGCTGATCACGGAGACACGTGAGAGCTCCTGTTCGGCAATCTGAAGATATTGCTGAATCTCTGTGATCGTATCGCTGCGTTGCGCCAGGTAAAGCAGGTTGGTAATGGACTCCAGCGGATTGTTGATCTCGTGTGCGATGGAGGCTGCGAGTCTGCCTACCGCGGCCAGCTTCTCGTTTTCCAGCAATGCCAGTTCCGCCTGCCGCCTTTCATGAATGTCGACGTTTATGCCGATCATGCGGAGTGGTGTGCCGTCGTAGGCATAGATAAAGCGGGCCTGTCCATGCAGCCATCGTTGTGTGCCATCGGGCAGGCAGGCGCGAAAATCATAGCCAAAATCCCTCTGCCGCTCTTGCATGGCGGCGTTGATCTCACTTGTTACCCGTTCGGCATCTTCCGGCACAATGCGCTGGGACCAGTGAATCAGACGGCCTTCAAATGTTCCTGTAGGCACACCATACAGAGCCTCCAGTTGAGGCGACCACGTAATGCGATCGTCCTGGATGCTCCAGTCGAAAACACCTGCGTGCCCGGCCTCCAGGGCCATGTTCAGCACCTCACGGGCTTCAACCGCCTGCTTGTCCGCGCGGATGCGGATGATCGACTCCCACACACGATTGGCAACCGTCTGTAGCAGCGCAATTTCATCCGCGGTCCAGACGCGTGGCTGCTTGCAGTGCACGGCCATAGCCGCTGTCAGCACGCCGCTGCGCTTGACGGAAACGCAGATCACCGAACGAATTTCCGGGATGCGGAAGTTCTCGAGCACGGCTTGCGTGCTCCATTCTTCTTCCGAGTCGTAGACCACGTAGGGGTCGCCCGCGCGCATGCATCGCAGGCATTCCAGCGAAAAATCGTGGAAGGCATAGCGACCCACCATCGACTCCACATCGTTCAGATAGTTGCCGGTCAGGTTAAAGGTGTCTTCGTCTTCCTCCACATCGGCAAAGGCACAGCGATTCACCCTCAGGAACTCGCCCAGCAGAGTGGCGGCGCGCAGCACGATCTCCTCTGGCGAGAGTAGTCGGCGTGCGGCCTCGTCAATCTCCGCCAGCAGGCGCACGCGGTCCAGCAGATGGCTATGTTGCGAGTCGTCGGTCAGCGACGACGAAATCGGGCGAATAGGCATTGTTCAGAGAGTTTCTTTTCAACCAGGTTGAATTTATTGAGATGCAGGACTGCCCTTGCCAGATGTGCGGCAGCCCTTCTACGGCAAAAGAACGGGGCGGGTTGGGTTCTGACGCCAAAGACTGTTAGAATCGATTGAATCCACTCCTTTGGAGAGGCAATGCAAGCCATTTTAGCGCTCGAAGACGGGCGCATCTTCCGCGGAAAAGGCTTCGGCGCCCCAGCCGAACGCATCGGGGAAGTCGTTTTCAATACTGCATTGACCGGTTACCAGGAGATCTTTACCGATCCCTCCTACGCCGGGCAGATTGTCGTTCTCACCAATCCACAAATCGGAAACTACGGCACCACGCCGAGCGACGATGAAAGCACCAAACCGTACATTGAAGGTCTCGTCGTACGTGAGTTCTCGCCGGTGTCATCCAACTGGCGCTCCACGCAGGTCACAGACGAGTACCTGGAAAAGAACAGCGTGCCCGTCATTGCCGATGTGGATACACGCGCCATCGTTCGTCATCTCCGTGCCAACGGCGTGATGCGTGGCGTGATCGCCACCTTTGCGAAGGATGCGGTCATCGACACGGACGCTCTGGTAATAAAGGCGCGTTCCATCCCCAGGATGGACGGCACAGACCTTGCCAGCAAAGTCACCACGAAGCAGACCTACGAATGGTCCGCCGAGACGGAGCGCAACGAAACCGGTGATAAGTTTCTGCCGGCGTCGATTGATCCTGCGTCGAAGCAGATGCATGTGGTCGCGTATGACTTCGGCATCAAGCAGAACATCCTGCGTATGCTGGCTCGCGAAAACTGCCGTATCACGGTGGTTCCCGCCACCACGCCCGCAAGCGATGTGCTCGCGCTGAATCCGGATGGAGTCTTCTTCTCCAACGGCCCCGGTGATCCGGAGCCTCTGGAGTACGCGCAGAAGAACGTGCAGGAGCTGGCAGGGAAGACGCCGATGTTTGGCATCTGCCTTGGTCACCAGATTTTCGGCATCGCGCTCGGCGGCAAGACCTACAAGCTGAAGTTCGGTCACCACGGCGCGAACCATCCCATCAAGAACCTGGAAACGGGCAAGGTGGAGATCACGTCGCAGAACCACAACTTCGCTGTCGATCCGGAATCGCTGGACGGCGGCAAAGTGGCTATCACACACGTAAACCTGAACGACCAGACCGTGGCGGGCCTGAAGCACAAGGAACACCCCATGTTCAGCGTGCAGTACCACCCCGAAGCCAGCCCCGGGCCACACGATTCGCACTACCTGTTCAAGGACTTCCGGAAGTTGATGGAAGACTGGAATAGGAAATAGAAAATACTCTTCGAGTGGATGAGATGGCTTCATAGCTCGCACGGAGAGAATGCTTTGAAGGGGCCCGGCTTTAGCCGGGCCATCTATCGAGCAAAACTATCAAGGGGCTTTAGCCCCGGAGGGGAGTAGGAGTGAAGCCGAAGAGAGAGCCTGCACGCAACAACCAGCAGACTTACTTCGTGTCGTTTCAAACGGCAGAGCGCATTCCTCTTTTCCGAAATGAACGATGGTTCTTCCTTCTGCTCAACACGCTCCAGCGTTATAGCGATGAGTTTTTACTCCATGATTACGTGATCATGGAAGACCATGTTCATCTCCTGCTTACTCCGGCAGGCCCATTAGAGCGCACGCTGCAACTGATCAAAGGCGGCTTTTCCTTTCAGGCAAAGCGGCAGTTCCAGTGGAAGGCCGATATCTGGCAGCGCGGCTTTACGGATCATCGCATCCGTGATGATCAGGATTACGAAACGCATCTTCGCTATATCCGCCAGAACTTGAATTCACTGCGGGAAGCGTTGAGAACGCAGCGAGGGCGATCACGCGATTCTTCCGCGTTCGCTTTGTCGCCGATGCCTCAGCGGCTAAAGCCGCTTATGAATGATTCGGAGGATGGCCCGGCTGAAGCCGGGCCCCTTCAAAGCTCATTGTCGCCGGTATATCCGGCGCAAAACAGTTTGTAAGGAAGATAGATGCCACGCAGAAATGACATCGCAAAGATTCTGGTGATCGGCTCCGGGCCGATCGTCATCGGCCAGTCTGCCGAGTTCGATTACTCCGGCACGCAGGCCTGCAAGGCCCTCAAGGCAGAGGGCTACGAAGTGGTGCTGATCAACAGCAACCCGGCGTCGATCATGACCGACCCCGAAGTGGCTGATCGCACCTACGTGGAGCCGCTGACACCGAAGTACCTGGAAGAGATCCTCCGCGTCGAAAGCGATCTGCTGAAGGAAAGCGGCAAGCCTGGCGTGTTCGCTGTTCTGCCCACCGTGGGTGGACAGACGGCGCTGAACCTCGCCGTGGATCTTGCTGACGATGGCACGCTCGACAAGTACAACGTGGAACTGATCGGCGCAAAGCTCGACGCCATCAAGAAGGCTGAAGACCGTCTCCTGTTCAAGGACGCGATGAACAAGATCGGCCTCGACATGCCGCAGAGCTCGCTGGTGAACAACCTGCGCGACGGCCTCGACTTCGCCCAGAAGATCGGCTTTCCCTGCGTCATCCGCCCGTCGTTCACGCTGGGCGGATCGGGTGGCGGCATTGCCTACAACCGCGAAGAACTGACGGAAATCCTCTCCCGCGGCCTTGACCTTTCGCCCGTCACCGAATGCCTGCTGGAAGAGAGCGTGCTCGGCTGGAAGGAATACGAACTGGAAGTCGTTCGTGACCTCGCCGACAACGTCATCATCATCTGCTCCATCGAGAACTTCGATCCGATGGGCGTGCACACGGGCGACAGCATTACCGTCGCACCCGCGCAAACGCTGACAGATCGTGAATACCAGCACATGCGCGATGCCGCCATCGCCGTCATTCGTGAGATCGGCGTAGAAACCGGCGGCAGCAACGTGCAGTTCGCGGTGAACCCCGCGAACGGCCGCATGACGGTCATTGAGATGAACCCGCGCGTGTCGCGTTCGTCGGCGCTCGCATCCAAGGCCACCGGCTTCCCGATTGCGAAGATCGCCGCGCGCCTCGCCGTCGGTTACACGCTGGACGAGCTGCAGAACGACATCACCAAGGCCACGCCCGCCTGCTTTGAACCCACCATCGACTACGTCGTGGTGAAGATTCCCAAGTGGCAGTACGAGAAGTTCCCCGGCACGGAAGAGACGCTTGGACCGCAGATGAAGTCTGTCGGCGAAGTCATGGCCATCGGTCGCACCTTCAAGGAAGCCTTGATGAAGGCGATCCGATCGCTGGAGACGGGCAAGAAGGCATCCGCATCCGACATCGAACCGCGCCGCCTCACGCAGCGCCTCGTCACCCCACACCCTGAGCGTCTGCGCTACATCCTGTACGCGTTTGAGCGCGGCATGACCGTGCGTGAAGTCGCGCGCCTCACCACGATGGACCCGTGGTTCCTGTATCAGGTGAAGCAGATCACGGATGAGATCCGCGGCCTGCAGGGCAAGACTCTGGACAGCCTCGACGCCAACCAGCTTCGCGACGCCAAGCGCATGGGCATCAGCGATGACCTCATCGCAACGGCACTCAGCCTCGATGGCAAGGACGCATCGCAGCAGGTTGCCGCAGCACGCGAGAAGCACGGCATTCAGCCGGTCTACAAGCTCGTCGACACCTGCGCCGCAGAGTTCGAAAGCTTCACGCCGTACTTCTACTCCTGCTACGACGAGGAAGACGAAGCGATCCCAACTTCGAAGAAGAAGATCATCATCCTCGGCAGCGGCCCCAACCGCATCGGTCAGGGCATCGAGTTCGATTACTGCTGCTGTCACGCATCGTTCGCGCTGCGTGAAGACGGGTACGAGACCATCATGGTCAACTGCAATCCGGAAACCGTCTCCACGGATTACGACACCAGCGACCGCCTCTACTTCGAACCGTTAACCTTCGAAGACGTGCTCGCGGTGTACAACCACGAAGCTTCAGGTGGTGCGGAGATCGGCATGATCGTGCAGTTCGGCGGCCAGACACCGTTGAACCTGTCGCTGCCCTTGAAGGCTGCAGGTGTGCCCATCATCGGTACCTCGCCGGAATCGATCGAACTTGCAGAAGACCGCAAGCGATTCCAGAAGCTCATCGAAGACCTGAAGATTCCGCAACCCGCAGGCGTCATCGCCACCAGCATCGAAGAAGCTCTTGCGGGTGCGAACAAGGTTGGTTATCCGGTGCTTGTGCGCCCCAGCTTCGTGCTCGGTGGCCGCGCCATGGTCATCGCGTATGACGATGAATCCATCGTGCGCTACATGAACACAGCCATCGAATACTCGCAGGAGCGTCCGGTCCTCATCGACCACTTCCTCGAAGACGCTACAGAGGTGGACGTGGACGCGCTCTGCGACGGCAAGGACGTCATCATCGCCGGCATCATGCAGCACATCGAAGAAGCCGGCATCCACTCCGGCGATTCGTCCTGCGTCCTGCCTTCGGTCGATCTCAGCGCCGACGTGCTCGATCAGATTCGTAAGTACACGCGCCAGCTTGCACTCTCGCTGAACGTCATCGGTCTCGTGAACATCCAGTTCGCCATCCAGCATGGCAAGGTCTACGTCATCGAAGTGAATCCGCGCGCATCGCGTACCGTGCCGTACGTTTCGAAGGCAACAGGCCTGCCGCTGGCAAAGATCGCATCGCGCCTCATGACGGGCCGCACGCTGGCAGAGCTGCTGCCAGAGCAGCTCGCATCCGGCAAGGACCTCGGCACCGGCAACCACTACTTCGTGAAGTCGCCGGTCTTCCCCTGGGGTAAGTTCCAGGGTGTCGATCCGGTCCTCGGACCCGAAATGCGCTCCACCGGCGAAGTCATGGGTGTAGCCGAAACCTTCGGCGAAGCCTTTGCCAAGGCGCAGATCGCGGCAGGCCAGAACCTGCCCACCAGGGGAACGGCCTTCCTTAGCGTCAACGACCACGACAAGGCCAACGTTGTTCCGCTCGCCAAGCAGTTCGTGGAGATGGGCTTCCACCTCGTCGCCACGCACGGCACGGCAGACATCCTCAGCGATGCAGGTCTGACGGTGGAACGCGTCCACAAGGTGAAGGAAGGGCGTCCCAACGTCGTCGACTTCATCAAGGGCGATCGCATCCAGCTCATCATCAACACGCCACGCGGCCAGGACAGCATCTTTGACGAGAAGGCAATCCGCCGTGCGGCCGTAACCGCCCGCATTCCTTCCATCACCACGCTTGCCGCGGCAAGTGCAGCAGCAGAGGGCATCGCGGCGCTGCAGCGGGGCCAGACCAGCGTGTACACGCTGCAGGAACTGCACGCCTCGCGCACAGTCTAAGGACTACCGAAACAAACACAAAGGGCCTCCGCAATGCAGCGGAGGCCCTTTGTTCATAACGAAAACTGTTATTCAGAGAGATTGCGTGCAATCTTCGCGCCGATGGAATACCCGATCATCGACAGCGGAATCCACGTTCCGATCAGGATGCCATCGCCGCCCAGCAGACCGCTGTTCAACTCAATGCTGAAGAACGTGCGCCACAGCTTGTCCACGGCGCCACAGCCGTTGCACAGGCCATTTCCGGTGGGCAGGTCCAGTGTGTACACGCACACCACCAGGAAAAACAGCAGCCCGGAGATCCAAACGTGTGACGCGACCGTTCCTGGCACCATGCGGCCCACGACAAAGCCTGCACCCATCGGAATGATCAGCGCCAGTGCGGTGCAGACGATCTTGGGCAACGACGAGTCCTGATCGACGTGCATCACCCAGAACACGGCAATAATGACCACCAGGACCAGAACCGCCAGCAGTGTATGCAACACAAACCAGCCCGCCTCGCGCGCCAGGTCGCCAGTAGATTTGTTTCCCCGAATCTCAACTGATTCCATTGCCTCTCTACGTTAGCTTTTCCTGCGGCTATTGCAAAGAGCCGATTGGAATTTCCTTCCGCAGGCATCGTTGGCGATACCATGAAGACATGCTGTTTGAAGGCGTTCACGTTCCGCTCGCAACCCCGTTTTATCCCGATGGCCGGCTCAACCTCCGCAAACTGGAGCACAATGTGCGGCGCTACTCGCTCACGCCCACCAGTGGCCTGATCGCGCTTGGCGCAAATAGCGAAATGGCTTCGCTGTCCTCCGAGGAACGTGTCGAAGTTCTGAAGACAGTGGCCGCGGAAGCAGCCAAAGAAAAGGTGCTGACCGCAGGCATCGGCCTGCCAGGCGTGCGCGAATCGCTGCTGCTGGCCCAGGCCGCCGCAGACGCGCGATTCGATGCCGTCCTGCTTGGCGCCCCGCTGGAATATCGTCATCTGCTCTGGAACGCCACGGAACCCACCGCAGCATGCCTTACCTACTTCGAAGCCATCGCAGACGGCTCTCCGCTGCCGGTGGTGCTGTATTCCGATGCGGACAGCGCACCGCTGCCCCTGGCATTGATCGCACGGCTCGCAACGCATCCCAACGTCATCGGCATCCTTGAGCAATCGACCCACGTAAGCCGCGTCGTGCAGGTGCGCGAAGCAACGGTTGCCGTAAAGCACACGGCCACCACCACCATCACCTTCACCGCCGCAACGGGCCGGATGCTGGCCGTGGAGCAGCTTGCCACGGTGGTTGCAGGCACCTTCGTCAGCGCGTCCTCACTCAGCGGCGGCACCGCTGTGGCCACTGCACCGCCAGTACCCGCTTTGAAGACCCGCACGAAAGAAGTGGGCTTCCAGATCATATGGGGCAGCACTGCCGACGCGGCAGAGGCCCTGCGTGCAGGCGTTGGCTCACTCGCCATGCCGCTGGCTGCATCCGTTCCTCAGGCCGCATTTGAAGTGTGGGCCGCATGGAAAGATGGCGATCCGAAACTCCTCGCAGAAAAGCAGGGAAGACTGGCACGCGCAGAACAGGGAATTCTGTCGTGGGACACGCCTTCCATCAAGGCAGCAAGCGAACTCTCCGGCTACTTCGGTGGCCGTCCGCGACTGCCGCTTCTGTCCGTAACGGCAAACCGCGCAGAAGAGATTGCGTCTCTCCTGCGCGGCATGAATTCCTGAATCTGCGACTTCCGCGGAGCTTACCGGTTCCGCGGAACCACCGTCACTCCCAGCGCATTCAGCTTGCTGCGCGCGGCAGTGGCCTCCTGCGTGTTGGGATAGCGCTGGATCAGCGAACGCAGCTCGCGCACACCCGCATCCGTCTGCTTCAGCGCCAGCAGCGATTCGCCCTTGCGAAGCTGCGAAACGGCCGTCTTCGGGTTGCCCGGATACTGCTCCGCCACCTTGTCGTAGTTCTTCGCGGCTGCGGAGAAGCGTCCTGCCTTGTAATCAATCTCGCCCAGGTAGAAGTACGCATTGCCCGCCAGATTTGAGTCGGGATAGTACTTGATCACATCGTTAAACTCCGCAGAAGCCAGCGTGTACTTCGCACCGTTGTAATCGCTGAAGGCCGTGCGATACAGATCTTCCACCGGCGGCGCAGAGGGGGCTGTGGGCAGCGCAGGTGCTGCGGGAATAGCCGCAGAGGGCTTGCCATTCCGTACGATCGGCGCAGGTGCATTGCCGCTGGAAGGTGTATCGGTCGTCATCGGCGCTCCACCGCCGGCGACTCCACCCGAATCCATCTTCGAGCTGATGCTCTGTTGCTGGCTCTGCACATCGCCAATGTTTTTCTCAATGCGGCCAAGCCGGGCCTTCAACTCATCCAGCGAGTCGTTCAGCGACTGCATCTGCCCGGAGAGCTGTTCCACGTTCTTGCCGGTGCCCTCGCTTTGTGCGCGCATCTGCCGCTGCACGCCGTCCATGTTCTGCGCCATCTTGTTCACGGCGTCGGTTGTCTGCTGAATCAGGTCTTTCATCACGCCCATGCGTTCGTCGTTGGACTGTTGCAGGCGGGCAATGGCGTCCTGCAGCGCGCGGACCTGCGTCTGCAACTCCACCATCTCCTTGTTGGCAGCAAAGGCGGGAGTCGGGGCAGTGAACAGGACAGCGGCAAGTGCAAGCGTAGCGGGCACAATGCGAAGTGTGCGGTGCATGGGGCGGTTCCTCCACGTAAGAGAACGCATGGCGGATGAGTAGGAACCCGCCATGCGTTCGTGCGTTACCAGATTAAGGGAAATTGCAGTTGTTTACCGGTCGATGTTGAACTGCGCACGGCGATTCTGCTGCCAGCACGATTCATTCTGTTCCGTGCAGAACTGCTTTTCCTTGCCGTAGGAGATCACGCGGATGCGGCTTGCGGACACGCCGGCGTTTACCAGCGCGGTCTTTGCGGCGTTCGCACGGTTCTCACCCAGCGCCAGGTTGTACTCAGCCGAACCACGCTCATCGCAGTAGCCGCCGATCAGCAGCTTGATATTCGGATGCTGATTCAGGTACGTGGAAGCCTGCTGAGCCGAGGTGTGGCCTGTGGGATTCAGGTCGTAGCTGTCGTAGTCGAAGAAGATATCCGGCACAGCAGCATGGAACGTTGCATCATCCGGCAGATTCGACGACGTACCTGTGTCGGCGGGCGGCGCGGGTACACGCACGGTCACGCGGAAATTCGCTTCCGCCGTGCCACCATCCCCCGTTGCCACCAGGTGGAAGTTCGTCGAGTTCGACGGCGTCACATTGGTTGTTCCGTTCAGATTTACCGGTCCTACACCGTCAATCGAAACCGACGTCGCGTTCGATGTGTGCCACGTCAGAACCACAGACTGGCCCAGGTCGATCGTCGCAGGCTCTGCGGTCAGCGTCGCGGTGGGCGCGGCTGCGGGAGCGGCTGGCGGTGCGGTATACGGCGGCGGCGCACTCTGTTTCTTATGGCAACCTGCCAGCAGCAGCATGGCGGCCATTGCAGTCGTCACGATTGATTTGGTGCGGGTTGTTTGCAATCTCATCATCTCTCCTCAAATTCGTTGATCGGCAGAAAAAAGAACTTCAGCGAAAACTCCAATTGGGCATGTCACTTCCGGTGCCTGCAAGTTTGTGCTTCGCAGTACCGTCGGCCAGCATGGTCCAAACTTCTGCGCGTGCGCCGGAGCCCACGGCAAAAACGATGTGGCGGCCATCCGGCGACCACGAGGGGAAGTCGCAGCGGCCTATGCCATTCGTGAGCTGGATCCAGCGCTTGCTGGCAATCTCCATCACGTAAATGTCTTGTCCTCCTGGCGCGCCCGGACCGTACTTGCGATCCCATGCGAAGGCCAGGAACTGTCCATTGGGAGACCACGAAACAGACGTGGCATACCCGCCATCGGTCATGCGCTGCAGCCCAGCGCCGTCCGCGTCCATGATATACACCTGCGGCAATCCGCTGCGACCGCTGATAAACGCAATCTGCGATCCCGTCTTCGGATTCCACGTCGGCGAAACATCGGGACCACGTGAGTTCGTGATGCGCCTGGCACCGTTTCCGTTGGCATCGGTGCTGTAAATTTCAGGATCGCCGGTGCGTGAAGACGAATACGCAAGCTGTCCATTCGACGACCATGCCGGAGAAAGGTTCGTTCCACCACCGGAAGGGAAGTTGATCGGACGATTCAGCAGCAGCGAATACATCCGGATCTGAAATCCGTCCTTACCCAGCGAAGAAAACGCAATGCGCGAATTGTCCGGCGAAACACGCGGCGAAATCGAGATGGTTCCCAGATGCGTCACGGCATGCGCATTCGCACCGTCGTAATCCATCGCCCAGATCTCTTTGTTGCCGCCAGCGGCGCGCACAAAATAAATCTTGCTCTCTGCAATGCCGGCAATACCGCCGCCAAGCCGCAGAATGATCTCATCGGCCAGCTTGTGTGCAATGGTGCGCGCACCGTTGTCATCGCCGGGCTCGGTGTACTGCTTGCCCAGCACCTGCGGATACTGCGCATTGTGCGTGTCATCCACATACGCATTCACCACCACGCGATTACCGGACAGACTCAGTGAACCGAAAGCAACATACGCCGCGCTTACCGGTGCTGCGGTCCACTCATCCAGGCGCATTTCCTGCGGCGTGCCCGGCGTGGATTGCGGCTGCAGACTCTTCGACACAAGATCGAACACGCCTGCATTCTGCAGGTCGTTGAACAGCACAGTATCAAAGGTTTGTTTCAGGCTGCCAGCATCGGCGGAACCTGCGCGAAAGTTTGCTGCGGCAATGCGGATGCGGTCTGCACCCGTGTTCGTTCCAGTGAAGACATTATCCTGCGCATGCAGCGCCGCGGAGCTGAATAACACCACTACCGCAGCAGCAGCCATCTTTGCGAGATTCAAACGTGTGCGATTCACCATCGTTGTCCATGGTAGACGTTGCAGCATGAAAACGGTGTGGAGAATGTTCCTTGATGGGTACGGCATTTTCATCCGCAACTCCATGCAACTCATACTGCGTACCGGTTAGTTGTCCTTCGGATCAAAGTAATACTGCACGTTGATGTACGAGCCGGAGTAGCCATCCGGCAGAGGCCCAAAGGTGTCAATGCGTTGCAGCGCGCGCAGAGCACTGGCATCAAGGGTGGTATCACCGCTCGGTTTTGCAATCTGAATGTTCGATGGTGAGCCATCGCGGTTCACGCGAAAACTAATCCACACGCGATGCCCCACAGCGCCGCTGTCCAGCGTCTGCGTGTACCACTGCTGCGCCACCTTCTGCGTCAGTTGTCGCACGTAATACGCATAACGCTCGCCAAACGCGGAGTCCGACACGTTTGTTGCCGATGTGCCCGCACGATTTTCCACCGAGGTCATGGCCATCTTCAGCCCGGCAGTCTCACCGGAAGTCGCTTTATCCGGCTGCTGCTTTGTGGGCTGCGGCTTCTGCGGCGGCACAGGCGCAGGTTTCTCCGCAACCTTGGGCGGAGGTGTCTTCTTGTCCGGTTGCTTCACCGGAATTGGAATGTCCGTCGGCTTCGGTGGAGGCTCTGCTGCCGGCGTGGGTGGCGGAGGAGCTTCACTCGGATTCTCGCTCGCCAGCACATTGTCTTCCTTCGGCTGCACGCGCGGAGGCAGCGGCAGGGAATTCACCATCGTCGCCTGCACCGCACCTGTAATGTCAGATTTATCGCCCCACTTCTCTCCGTGATTGCGAAAAACATACCCCGCAGCCAGCACACCGCCAATCACCACGCCATGCAGCACCAGCGACACCACGAAGTTCTGCTTCGTGCGCTCCTGCATCCGGGTTGGCTCCATCGTTACGGGCATCGCTTATTTCTCAATCGGCCGGGTCACAATGCTGATGTTCGTAATCCCCGCCTGCTTCACCGCATCCATCACCGAAGCAAACGCACCAAACGGCACCTTCTGGTCCGCGCGCAGATAGATCACTTTCTTTGACGGATCGCCCTTGCTGCGCAGCAGGCTTGGCAATTCCGCAAGGTTCACGGGCTTGTCCTGCAGATACACGCGTTGTTCATGGTCAATCGTCACCACGGTGCGTTCGTCTGTAAGCTGATTCACCGTGCGCGTCTGTGGGACTGCCACTTCAATACCGCTTTGCAGCACTGGTGCCGTCAGCATGAAGATCAGCAGCAGCACCAGCACCACGTCCACCAGTGGTGTGATGTTGATCTCTGCCAGCGAAGAGCGTGTGCGTCCGCCACTGGAAAATGCCATCGCGTTCTCTCTCCGAAAGCTTTAGTTGGTCTGTGAGATGCGGCGGCGAGGATCGTCCTGCCCCGTCTGCGGCGTGGCAGCAGCGGCATTCTCCAGCGCATTCAAAAGCTCGCGGCCAAAGTCATCCATCCGCGCCGCAAAATCTTTCACACTGGCCGTCAGCTGGTTGTAGCCAACCACCGCCGGAATCGCCACAACCAGACCCGCAGCCGTCGTGATCAGGGCTTCGCTGATACCCGGCGCAACGGCGCGCAATGTCGCAGCACCCTGCGTTCCCAGTCCATGAAATGCATCCACAATGCCCATCACGGTGCCCAGCAATCCGATAAACGGAGCCACAGCCGCAATCGTTGCCAGCCACGTCAACTGCGATTCCAGATCGGTCATCGCCTCGCTGGTCGCAATCTGCGCGGCGCGTTCCACGGCAACAGGATTGCGAGGGAATCCGCGGCCACCGGTCTGCCGCTGATACTCCTCCACAATCTCTGAAAACACATTCACCAGCGGAGAAGGCTTGTACGTCTCCGCAACGGTCGCGATCTCGCTCAAACGTGACGATTTGCGAAAGGCACGCAGAAACTGCTGGCTTTTGGCGCGCGCCCGCCGGAACGAACCCCATTTGGTCAGCATGATGGTCCACGAAACAATCGACAGCACCAGCAGCAGCGCCAGCACCGTCAGCGCCACCGGGCCGCTGTTGTGCAGCATTTCCATCAATGCGGAAGAATTGGCGGCATCGGGTGGTGCAGTTGCCGCGTTGACCGGTGTGCCGTCCTGCAGGAGAAGTGTCAGAAGAAGACTCATAGCTTGCTCGCAGTGTATCGACTCTTGCTGTGGGTGGAAGGTGAGGGAGAATCTTTTCAGGTGCATCTCTGCCGGAAACCGATCGAAAAGATCGCAATAAATCACGATGTTCGTTGCATGTACCGCACGATCTTTGTGTTTTGCTTTGATATCAGGCAGACTCGGGAACTTCTTTTGCCAATGCCTGCCGCAAAGAAATGTAATCCGGCCACCAGCCCATCCGTGCTATTCTCGGCGCGAAGAGAGGGCGAAGATGCTCCTTGAGCTGCGAGCGGAAAATTATGCTGTCATCGACCACGCCGTCGCCACCTTTGGCAGCGGCCTGAACCTGCTCACCGGCGAAACCGGCGCGGGTAAATCCATCCTCGTCGATGCGCTCGCCCTGCTCATGGGCGGTCGCGCTGCCAGCGATGTGGTGCGCCACGGTGCGGACAAGGCCGTCGTCTCCTGCGTCTTCGAAGCCACGGCTGGAGCCGAGGCCATCCTCGAAGCCAACGGCATCGACGTCGAAAGTACGGAAATTCTTCTTCGCCGTGAAGTGAACGCATCTGGCAAAGGGCGCGTCTTCCTCAACAATCAGCCCGCCACCGTCGCCGTTCTCCGCCAGCTCGCCCCGGAACTCGCACTGGTGCACTCGCAGGCGGAAACCATGGGAGCATTCGATCAGTCGCAACAGCGCGGTCTGCTCGATCGTTTTGCCGGTGTGAATACAAACCCAGGACTGGGCAAAGAGCTTGTCATCGATCTGCGCGAACGCCTCAAATCGCACAAGGGGCTCGATGTTGCGCAGGCAGGTGAGAATATCCGCACTGCCTACTCGCTCTGGCGCGGCGCACGTGAAGAACTCGACCGCCTTTCAGCCGATGAGCAGGAGCGTCTGCGCATGGTCGATCTGTGGAGCTTTCAGCGCAGCGAAATCGCCGACGCCAACATCGCATCCGCCGAAGAAGACGATCAACTCGAAGCCGAGAAGCGTGTCCTGTCCAATGCGGAAAAGCTCTACACCGCGGCCATGAACGCGCAGGAAGTTCTCTACGAAAACGAAGCCAGCGCGGAATCCACACTTGCCGCTGCGCAAAAACATCTGGAAGAACTTGCGCGTTACGATCCTTCGTTTACCGAAGCCGCAACCCAGATCGCCAATGCACGCGCCACCATTGCCGATATCAGCGAAACAGCCCGTCATTACGCGGAAAACATCAACGCCTCGCCGGAGCGCCTCGCTGAGATTGAAGATCGCCTCGCCGCGCTGGACCGCCTGAAACGCAAGTACGGCAAGACGCTTGGCGAAGTCGTCGCATACGGCGAAGACGTCTCGGCAAAGCTGAACGAAGTAGAGAATCGCGAAGCTCTCATCGCGGAAGCGAAGAAGACACTCGCGGAATGCGAACACATTTACACCTGCGTCGCGCAGGACCTTACTGAGACACGCACCGCCGCCGCACGCAAGCTGGAAAAACTCGCCGAGCAACAGATCAACGACCTCGCCATGCAGGTTCGCTTCCGGGTCGAAGTCGCGCCGCAGAAGGAGCAGAGCTTCTGGACGGCGGTCGGCTGGGATCATGTGGAATGCCTCATCGCCACTAACACGGGCGAACCCCTGAAGCCGCTCGAAGAAATCGCCTCTGGTGGCGAAATGAGCCGTGTCATGCTCGCACTGAAGGTCTCCGTGGAAGAGGGCGGGGCAGACCGCACCAAACGCCGCATCCCTTTGCCGCGCACGCTCGTCTTCGACGAAATCGACATTGGTATCGGCGGCCGCGCTGCGGAAGCGGTCGGCGCAAAACTGAAGGCGCTTTCAAAGCACCAGCAGGTCCTCTGCGTTACTCACCTGCCGCAGATCGCCGCCTTTGCCGACCAACACTTCCTCGTCGAGAAGTCGGAAAAAGAAGGCCGCACCCGCACCCAGATCCGCCAGATGAAGGACGAGGAACGCACCGGCGAAATCGCACGCATGATCTCCGGAGCCACGGTCACGGAAACCAGCCTGAAGCACGCGGAACAAATGCTGAAAGCCAGCCGCTAATCGCGGCAACCCGGGCATCGGGGAGACTACTCGTAATCATTACGGACTTCACCGCAAGAGGAGATTCCCCCGATGTCCCATGAACCGAAGAAGTGCGCCCATACCCCCTGTAGCTGCACCGTGACAGAAGGCAAATACTGCTCGCGATACTGCGAAGACGCGGCCGCAACCGCGCCTACGACCATCGGTTGCCACTGCCCCCACGCCGGCTGCAGCGGGAAACTATAGATATCTCCGGGCATAAGCTTTCGCTGGACAAAGCACCGATCGCGCCATATCGCGCCAACGGTGCTTTGTCGTAGTTTCGTCAGATTGCACCAGAACAGGTTCAAATCACAGCGTCCGGGGTTACTTCGCGGTATACTTTACGGGTGAGCACTCTGACCCTCGACCCGCCTGTATCCACCGAAAACGAAAGCGCTCAGCAGAAGCGCGTCCTCCTGCTGAAGCCCCGTGGCTTCTGTGCCGGTGTGGTGCGCGCAGTGGACATCGTGAAGATTGCGCTCGATACCTTTGGCGCGCCCATCTATGTGCGCAAGGAAATCGTTCACAACAGCTACGTCGTGGATGATCTGCGTCAGAAGGGTGCCATCTTCGTTAATGAGTTGGACGAAGT
The DNA here is from genome assembly GCF_041355105.1 of Terriglobus sp. RCC_193. Lineage (NCBI taxonomy): Bacteria > Pseudomonadati > Acidobacteriota > Terriglobia > Terriglobales > Acidobacteriaceae > Terriglobus > Terriglobus sp. RCC_193. Next base: position 633,250 of record NZ_JBFUPK010000001.1, read on the forward strand.
GCCTGAGGGCAAGCGTGTCATCTACTCCGCACACGGCGTATCGCCAGCGGTGCGTGAGAGCGCCAAGGAGCGTGGCCTGAAGGTCATTGATGCCACCTGCCCGCTCGTGACAAAGGTTCACGTCGAAGCCATCAAGTTTGCCAAGCAGGGTTATTCTCTCGTCCTCGTTGGCCACCGCGATCACGAAGAGGTGGAAGGCACGCAGGGCGAAGCGCCGGATGTAACCCAGGTCGTCTCTACTGTCGAAGAAGTGGACGCTCTCGTGGTTCCCGACCCGAACAAGGTTGCGTACCTCACGCAGACAACGCTTTCGCTTGACGAAGCGAAGTACATGATTGAGGCGCTGAAAAAGAAGTTCCCGAATATCATTGGGCCGCACGCGCAGGACATCTGCTACGCCACGGAAAATCGCCAGACGGCGGTGAAGAATGTGGCCCACGGTGCTGACCTGGTGCTGGTCGTCGGTTCAAAGAACAGCTCCAACTCCAACCGCCTGGTGGAAGTCTCTGAAAACCTCGGTACCAAGAGCTACCTGATCGACAAGGCCCAGGACATTCAGCCCCAGTGGCTGGAAGGCGTTGAGAAGGTCGCTATTACTGCAGGTGCATCCGCGCCTGAAGTTCTCGTACAGGAAGTGGTCGCTTATCTGCAGAGCATTGGTTATGGCTCGGTCGATGAGGTTGAGGTCATGCCGGAGAACGTTCGTTTCGGCCTGCCGCCGGAAATTGTTCGCGCCATTACTCCGGCGCCATCACCGGCTGCGTAATCGCAGTCGAAGGTATCACGTAGTGCTCTTCGCAGTTGCAGTTAGCAGCATCGCTCGGCACGGGGAATACGTCTAATCAGAATGCAGGATCAGAATTACAGACCGGGAACGTCGGCGGCCACCGAAGCCGGCGCGGCACAGCCACGTTTTGGGCGCATTGATCTTGGCCTGGACCATGTGCGCACTGCTGTCCGCAAGGCTGCGGACTGGCTACTTTCGCAGCAGCAGCCGGATGGCCACTGGTGTGGCGAACTCGAAGCTGATGTCATGCTGGAGGCCGATTACATCTTCATGCATACGCTGCTTGGAACCGGTGATCCCGGCAAAATGCAGCGTGCCGTGAATGAAATCCTTCGCCATCAGAATGAAGATGGCGGATGGAGCGTCTATCCCGGCGGCCCGTCGAACATAAATTACGGCGTCAAGGCATACCACGCGCTGAAGATGATGGGCTGGTCTGCAGATCATCCTGTCATGGTGAAGGCCCGCGAATCGGTGCTGTCGCTGGGCGGCGTGGTGGAATGCAACACCTTCACCAAGATTTATCTCTGCGCCTTCGGCCAATACGACTACGACGCTGTTCCGGCTATTCCGCCGGAGATCGTTCTCTTCCCAAACTGGTTTTACTTCAACATCTACGAGATTTCGGCCTGGTCGCGTGGCATTCTGGTGCCGCTGTCGATCATCTATGCGAAAAAGCCGCTGAAGCTTTTGCAGCCGGAGCAGGGCATCGACGAACTCTTCGTAGGTGGCCGCAAGAACGCTGATCTTCACCTGCGTTGGGATCGCAAGAAGCCTATCTCGTGGCGCAACTTCTTCCTCTTCTGGGATCGCATCGCTCACCTGGCTGAGCGTGTTCACATCCGTCCTTTGCGCAAGCGCGCGCTGAAGAAGGCGGAAGAGTGGATGCTGGAACGCTTCGAAGGTTCCGACGGTCTTGGCGCCATCTATCCCGCCATGCTCAACGCAATCGTTGCCATGCGTCATCTCGGCTATTCGCTGGATGACCCGCAGATGATTCGCGCCATGGACGAGTTTGAAAAGCTCGGCATCGACAAGCCCAATGGCGAACCGGATTACCCCACGCCCACCTTCCGTATGCAGCCCTGCCTCTCACCCGTATGGGATACGGCGCAGGTAGTATCAGCACTGGGCTCGGCGGATGTTTCCCCCACGGACCCACGCATGATTCTTGCGGCGGACTGGCTCTTCAGTAAGGAGAGCCGCCACAAGGGCGACTGGTCGCAAAAGGTAAAGAATGTTGAACCCGGTGGCTGGGCCTTCTTCTACAACAACATTCATTACCCTGATGTGGACGACACGGGCGAAGTTCTCCTCGCGCTGAAGGCAGTCGATCATCCGCACGAACGTCAGCAGCATGAGATCTGCCAGCGTGCCATCAACTGGGTCTTCGGTATGCAGTGCAAGAACGGTGGATGGGCATCCTTTGACCGTGACAACACGAAGATGATCTTCCAGTACGTCCCCTTCGCGGATCACAACGCGATGCTGGATCCACCGACGGTGGACATCACCGGTCGCATTCTGGAGACGCTGGCTGCCTACGGTTACACCCGCCGCGACAAGCGTGTGGAAGCTGCGGTGCAGTTCATCCTGAAGGAACAGGAGTCAGACGGCTCGTGGTTCGGTCGCTGGGGTGTCAACTACCTCTATGGCACCTTCCTCGTATTGCGTGGACTGGAAGCCATCGGCTTCGATCAGAATGAGCCACAGGTGCAGCAGTCTGTCGAATGGGTTCGCTCCGTGCAGAACACGGACGGCGGATGGGGCGAGTGGTGCGCTACGTACGATGATCCGGGAACACGCGGCGTCGGTCCGTCAACCCCCTCGCAGACAGCATGGGCGTTGCTCGCGCTTCTCGCAGGTGGTGACACCCGTTCTGACTCGGTGGCCAAGGGTGTTCGCTGGCTCGTCAATCAGCAGAAGGAAGACGGCACGTGGAGCGAACTTATCCCGGGCCGCAACGGCGAAAGCTACTACACCGGTACAGGATTCCCCCGCGTGTTCTATCTGGGGTACCACCTGTACAAACAGTACTTCCCGCTGCTGGCGCTCACGACCTACGATAAGGCGATGCGCGCTTCCGCAGAATAAATTTGTAATACCAGTTTGTAATGCTGGGGCCGTTTGCCCCGGAGGAACTTAGACCTATGGCAATTCCTGTATCCCAGGCATGGACGGTAGCGACCTACGTCATCAAGCAGAAGCTCGCCGGCCGCAAGCGCTATCCCCTCGTGCTCATGTTGGAGCCACTCTTCCGCTGCAACCTGGCCTGCGCCGGCTGCGGCAAAATCCAGTACCCCGCACACATCCTGAAAGCAGAACTCACCCCTGAGGAATGCTTCAAGGCTGTGGAAGAATGCGGCGTCCCGATGGTGTCCATCCCCGGTGGCGAACCGTTGTTGCACCCGAAGATGCCGGAGATCGTCCAGGGCCTCATCGACCGCAAGAAGTACGTGTACATGTGCACCAACGCGCTCCTGCTCAAGGAGAAGCTGCACCTCTTCAAGCCGTCGAAGTATCTGTCGTTCTCCGTGCACGTCGACGGGGAAAAAGAGCACCACGACTTCGGCGTCTGCCGTGAAGGCGGACACGACATCGCGATGGAAGGCGTCCGTGCGGCAGTGGCTGCGGGCTTCCGTGTCACCACCAACACCACACTCTTCGATGGTGCCGATCCGAACTCCGTGCGCCGCCACTTCGACCAGTTGATGGACGCAGGTGTGGACTCCATGATGATCTCGCCCGGCTACACCTACGACAAGGCGCCGGACCAGAAGCACTTCCTCGGCCGCGCCCGTTCGCGAAAGCTGTTTAACGCGTTGCTGTCGAACCGCAAGAAGCGCTGGCAGTTCAACGCCAACCCCATCTTCCTGGAATTCCTGATGGGCAAGCGCGAACTCACCTGCACCCCGTGGGGCATGCCCACGTTCAGCATCTTCGGCTGGCAGAAGCCCTGCTACCTCCTGCAGGACGGCTACGCTGACACCTTCCAGGAACTGCTGGATGAAGTGGATTGGGCCAACTACGGCACCGAAAGCGGCAACCCGCGCTGCGCCAACTGCATGGTGCACTCCGGCTACGAAGCCTCGGGCGTCAACTACACTTTCGGCTCGCTGAAGGGCCTCATCGCCACGGCGAAGGCCATGTTCGGCGGCACCTACGAAGATGAAAAGGCGTTGAAGGATCTGAACGAGTGGGCGCCCACGAACCACGGGCAGCTCGTGCAGATCGGCTCCGGCATCCTCTCCGCAGAGAGCGAGCGCGTCAACCATTCCGAATCGCTGGTGGCAGGGGACTAAGCATGGCAACAGAACAGCAGGAACACCTGAAGATCGAAGAACTGCAGCAGCTCAACCCTGACCAGATCGAGGTCATGGCAGGCCGCGACCGCGAAAACCTCGAAGGCTGGATCCCGGTTCTCGCCACGGAAGCGGAAGTGAAGGACGCTCTCGAAAAGGCATTCGACTACCGCGGCGATGTCACCCTCACTCTGAAGTCCGGCGAAGTTGTGGAAGGCTATCTCTACGACCGTCGTCACGGCAAGACACTCGACGACTCGCTCGTCCGCATGATGCCGTCCAAGGGCGAAGACCGCTCACGTCGCAGCATCCCGTACAGCGAAATCGCCGCACTGAACTTCAGCGGCCGCGATACCGCCGCCGGCAAGACCTTTGACGCCTGGGTCAAGAAGTACTGGGAAAAGAAGGCCGCAGGCGAAACGAACATCCAGATCGAACCCGAAAAACTGGACTAATTCCATGAACGACGCGCAGCAGGCTGCAGGGATTGCTCTGCATGACGAGATGCAGCCCTTTCACGAAGCGCAGGGCAGGCAACTAACCGCAGTCCTCAGCAACGACACCGGCGAAGGCGAGGAGATATTCCTCGCCTTCGGTGCCGATGCCCTTATCTTTCGTTGCAACGAGGACTCTGACACCATCGCTGTCACCTTCGGCCCCATCCCCGACCTCGAAGATGCCGATGACCTCACCACCGATCCCGCATGGAGCCGCTTCCTCGGTAAGGAATTTTTCTGGGGATGGCTCATGCTCAATCAGCAGGGCTATACCGACGGCGCACTCCTCAGCTTCGACGGTGTTGTGCCGGAAGTCGGCTTGAACGTTGTCGCAGCTGCCTTCGAAGTGTTGGAGATCCGTCAGCGCGCATGAACGTCTTCCTCACCGGAGCCACTGGCTTCGTCGGTAGCCACGTAGCTCGCGCCTATGCCTCACAGGGTGCAAACCTCCGTCTGCTCACACGCAACAGCAGCAACCTCGCTTCGCTCGAAGGCATTGCCGCTGACACGGTCACCGGCGACCTCCGCAACGCAGCAGCACTTCGCAGCGCGCTCAAAGGCTGCGATGCTCTCGTCCATGTTGCTGCAGACTATCGCCTCTGGGTGCCGGACCCAGCCGACATGTACAAGGCCAACGTCGAAGGCACGCGCGAACTCCTCAAGCTCGCGCGCGAACTCAACATCCCACGTGTGGTCTATACCAGCAGCGTCGCCACGATGGGCTTCACGAAAACGAACACCATCGTCAACGAAGACACACCCGTCACCGAAGCCGACATGATCGGCCACTATAAGCGCAGCAAGTGGCTCGCCGAGCAGGAAGCCATCGCCGCCGCTCGCCTCGGCCAACACGTGATGATCCTCAATCCCACCACGCCCATCGGCCCGCTCGATCGCAAACCCACTCCCACCGGTCGCATCATCGTGGACTTCCTCAACAAGAACTTCCCGGCCTACGTCGACACCGGACTCAACCTCGTCGACGTCGAAGAGATCGCGCGGATGCATGTCGAAACACTCGACCGCGGCACACCCGGCGAACGTTACATCCTCGGCGGCGAAAACCTCACGCTGAAGCAGATTCTCGATCGCATGGCCGCCATCAGCGGCCTGCCATCGCCCACCACAAAGGTGCCGCACGGCGTCGCGATGATCTACGCGTTCTTCGAAGAAGCCATCACCGGTCGTCTGCTCAAGAAAGAACCACGTGCCACCGTAGAAGCCGTCCGCATGGGCAAGAAAATGATGTGGGCCTCATCAGCAAAGGCAGAGCAAGACCTCGGCTTCCAGGTCAAACCCATTGACCACGCACTGAAAGCCGCCATGGAGTGGTTCGTAGCGAACAACTACGCTCCTCAGTACAGCAAAGCATGATGAACGACGCCATCGTTATCATCGCTGCCATGCCCGGCGAACTGAAGCCGCTCGTCCGTAGCTGGGCCGCGCTGGAATCCGTCAACGGCGTCGATGGCTGGCAACACCCCGCTGGCCCTATCATGGCCTTCGCCGGTGGCATGGGCGCCGCCGCCGCCACACGTGCCTTCGCCCGTGCCACGCAGGTTTGCCAGCCGCTCATGATGCTTTCTGTAGGATGGGCAGGCGCTCTCCGCGAAGAAGTCGCACCCGGTACGGTTCTCCGCGCCAGCATGGTGCGCGACTTGAACACCGGCGAAATGTACGCAGCCGACGGCAGCGGCGGCCTGTTGCTCACGTCATCGCGCGTCGCCAGCCGCGAAGAAAAACATCGCCTTGCCACCACGTACGACGGCTCCGTCGCAGTCGACATGGAAGCCGCCACACTCGCGCGCCTCGCACTCGCCAACGGCCTTGGCTTCCGCGCCATCAAGGCCATCAGCGATAGCCTCGAAGAAGAGTTGCCAGACATGAATCCATTCATCACCGCGCAAGGCAAATTCGCCACCGCACGCTTCGTCGCACATGTCGCCACGAAACCCCGCTACTGGAGCGCGCTTTCGCAATTCGGCAAACAAGCCAGCCTCGCCGCAACCAATCTCTGCAACACCATCGCCGACGAAATCGGCATCGAACGCCCGCGTTAGCACTTCCGCTCCACATTCGTCATCCTGAGCGAAGCGCAGCGAAATCGAAGGACCTGCTTGCCTGTCCTTGCCTACGATGCCTCAAGAAAGCCATAGCAGATTAAACTGGTAACGAACATGGAAGCCATCCCTACCACGCAAAAAGCCGCTGTCTACCGCGCCGTAAACGACGTCCGTATCGAAGAAGTCCCCGTCCCGCAGATAGGTCCGGGCGAAGTGCTGATGAAGATCCACACCTGCGGCATCTGCGGCACGGACCTCAAGAAGATCCACACCGGTTCGCACTCCGCGCCGCGCGTCTTCGGCCACGAGATGAGCGGCACCATCGTCGCTGTCGGTGAAGGCGTCACCAACTTCAAACTCGGCGACCGCGTCATGAGCTTCCATCACATCCCCTGCGGCACCTGCTATTACTGCCGCAAACAGACCTTTGCGCAGTGCGAGACCTACAAGAAAGTCGGCGCAACCGGAGGCTTCGGCGAACCCTCCGGCGGCGGCTTCGCGGAATACATCCGTGTCATGGACTGGATCGTTGAAAAAGGGTTAGTTCACATACCTAACGATATTCCGTTCGAACAAGCCGCATGGATCGAGCCGGTCAACACCTGCTACAAGGCCATCGAACTTCTCAATCTCCAGCCCGACGAAACCGTCCTCGTCATAGGCCAGGGCCCCATCGGTATCCTGCTCGCTGCATTGGCAAAACGTAAGACACCGCACGTCCTCACCAGCGACCTCTACGCCGAACGCCACGCCGTCGCAAAGACCTACGGCCTCGATCATCCGCTCGACGCGAATAGCGACGTCATCGCTGAATGTAAACGAGTCACCGAAGGCCGTGGAGCCGATGTCGCTCTGCTCGCAGTTGGCGCAAACAGCCTCATCACGCAGGCCATGAACGCCATCCGCCCCGGCGGCCGCGTCTGTCTCTTCGCGCAGACCCAACACGGCGAAGCCCCCTTCGATCCCGCCGCCGTCTGCATGGACGAGAAGACACTCATGGGCTCTTACTCATCGTCCGTCGCCATCCAGGACGAAGCCATCGACCTCGTCTTCAGCGGCTACCGCGACGGCACCTTTGATCTCACGAAACTCATCTCCCATCGCTTCAGCCTCGAAGATGCAGTGAAGGGAATCGACCTCGCTTCGCACCCGGTAGCCGATAGCATGAAGATCGTCATCCAGCCGTAGGCGATAGCAGTTTTACGCAGACTGTAGCATGGCTCTGTCGCACAACATCGTCTGAAAGTGCGTCCTCATCATGCGAAGCTCTCTGATCTACAACCCGCTGTCAGGAACGGCGCATACTCCCCGTCAACCTGTGATCGACCAGATCGCGACCATGTTGACTGCATTTGGTTTTGAGCTTTCCATCACAGCCACCACGCATCGTGGCAGCGCAGGTCAACAGGCAAGAGAAGCGATCGCAAACGGTGCCCGGATCATCTTCGTCTGCGGAGGCGACGGCACCATCCACGACGCTTTACAGGGAATCGCAGGTACCACTGCAAAGCTGGCCATCATTCCGCTCGGCAGCGCAAACGCTCTCTGTCGCGAACTTGGCATTCCACTGCATCCTTTAAGAGCGGCGGAGGCTTATCAAAACACATCACAGAGAGAGTTACACGTAGCGCGCTGCAGTACATCGCAAGGCGAGCGTTACTTCCTCATCATGGCCGGCGCAGGCCCGGATGGCGCGTTGATGTACCGGATGCTCACCATGTCACGCAGCAGACTGGGCCGTTGGGCATACGCGCTGCATGCGTTGTATCTGCTATTTCGCGCACGCTTCCATCAGTTTCAAGTGCGTTATCAAACCCCTGATGCCGCATGGCACACAACCTCGGCAATCAGCGCAATAGCACTTCGCATCGGTAATCTCGGCGGCATCTTCCCCGGCATCGCACGCGGCGCATCCCTGAACAACGAATACATGCGACTCGTTCTCGTGAGGTGCCCGGCGTTCCTCAGCTTGCCACTGTGGTTCCTGTGTTCCTGGCTACGTCTCGATCGATGGAACCCGTATCTTCAAACGGCAGATGTGCAGGCATTCCATTGCGAGTCGTCAGAAGGCAAAGTCCACGCACAAGCGGACGGCGAATGGATCGGAACACTTCCGCTGTCAGCCGAACTTGGCCAGCAGACAGTGACCCTCCTTATGCCTCACGTAAAACAGAAGCAGTAACCAAGCAACGAATCCAACGCATTTCGACAAGATCGACATCCTGGTGAACTCCATGCGGGAGTCATTGGTCCTGGGCGCAACCCCAACGGCAAGGCCCGTCATTCTGAGCGTAGCGAAGAATCCCGACGAACCCTCATCTTGCCAAAGCCTTCACAAGCTTCCAGCTACTAACCCAAACCAGCTTCGCAAAAGCGAAGCTTCATCGCGCAAAGCGCGTCTTCTTTCGGAAGGGCAGGGCTTCAGCCCTGCCGTAAAGAATCGCAATCAAGAAACCCGCGCGGCCAAAAAGACAAACAGGAGCATGAAGCAAACCCCGCGCGCCACGGAACGACCATGGCTGGCACCACGCCGAAGGCGTCAAGAACAGTACGAAGTACTGTCAAGCCCCCAAACCACCCAACCCCAACAAACCAAAAGAAATAGAGTTGGCATGGTATTTCCCACAAACCACTAAAATAGAAACAGGACAGAAAGGGGCCGCGCAGACGCGCGCCTTAACTCCTTTAGAAAGATGATTTTGCCTCTAACCCCAATGGGCAGACGATTTTACAGCCATCAAAACCGTAACCCGTTTAGAAAGACGATTTTAGAAAAATAGGGGGAGGGGAGGGGGTGCCTTACTCCCGATCCTTGCGTTTCTTGATTTCTACGTTCAGGCGCTTGATCTTCTGGTTCAGCGTGCTCAGCGGAATCTTCAGGAACTCTGCGGCTTCGGTCTGGTTCCAGTTGCAGCGTTCCAGTCGGTCAGAGATGATGCGCCGCTCAATCTCTTCCATGATGTCGAAGAGACTGGAATCTGCCTTCGTATCCAGCGCGGCAGCGGTGTAAACGGTTCCGCTCAACTGTTGCGGCAGAATCTCCAGCGTGACCGTTGAGGTGGAGGACAGCACAACGCCGCGCTCCATCGCATTCTCCAGCTCGCGCACGTTGCCCGGCCATTCGTAATCCATCATCGCGCGCAACGCGTCAGGAGCCAGCGTACGCAGCTCAAAGCCGTTCTCGTCGCTGTAGCGCTTCAGGAAGTGTGCTGCCAGCAGAGGAATGTCTTCACGACGCTGACGCAGCGGCGGCAGATCCAGGTTGATAACGGACAGGCGATAGAACAGATCCTCACGGAAGCGGCCTTCCTTCACGGCTGTCTGCAGGTTCACATTGGTCGCAGCCACAATGCGGACGTCGACTGCAATCTCAGTGGTTCCACCCACAGGCATGAAGCGGCGTTCCTGCAGAGCACGCAGCACCTTCGCCTGCGTATCCAGCGGCATGGTGCCAATCTCGTCCAGGAACAGCGTTCCACCATCGGCCACTTCGAACAGGCCCTTCTTCGTGGCAACAGCGGAAGTGAACGAACCCTTCACATGGCCGAACAGTGTGGATTCCAGCAGGTCTGTCGGAACCGCGCCGGTATTGATGGCGACGAACGGCTTGTCGTGCCGCGGCGAGGCAGTATGGATTGCCTTGGCAATCAGTTCCTTGCCCGTGCCACTTTCGCCCTGGATCAGCACGGTGGTCTTGGCCGGAGCCACCTGTGCAACCGTGTCCAGCAGCTTCCCCATCACGTCGGACTTGCCCACGATGTTGTCGAAGGAGTAGCGCTGCTTCAGCGTGCGGCGAAGCTGCGTCACCTCCTGCAGCGAACGCTGCTTGGCTATCGCCGTGCGGATGTCCGCAAGCAGCTTCTCGTTATCCCAGGGCTTCTGGACGAAGTTGTCCGCGCCTGCGCGCAGAGCATCCACCACATTGCCGACCGTGCCATAAGCGGTGATCATGATCACCGGCAGTTCCGGCCGCATGCGCTTGATGCGTGGCAACAGGTCAATGCCACTCTCACCGGGCATGGAGAGGTCCAGCAACAGCAGGTCGTACTCATGGGAGGAGAGCATCTCCAGCCCCGACTGGCCTTCGGGAGCCATCTCCACGGTGAAGCCCTCAAGGGTCAGCAGCGTCTCCAGGGAGTCGCGGATACCGGCTTCGTCGTCGATGATGAGAATGCGTGCGCCCAGGGCGTTATTCGTATCGAGTGTTACTGCCTCAGGCATTCACTGTCCTTGTATCTTGTGTAGTGTCCGGGGATGTCGCATCCGGTGCAGCGGACTCATCCGCGCCACCAATACGTTCCACTGGGAACTCCAGTGTAAACGTGGTCCCTGTGCCAACCTTGCTCTCCACGTGGATGCGCCCCTGGTGCTCCTGCACAATGCCGTACGAGACAGATAGCCCCAGTCCGGTGCCCTTGTGCTGGCCCTGCCGCGGCGCATTCTTGGTGGTGAAGAACGGATCGTAGATGCGGTGCAGATGCTCCGGGGCAATGCCATTGCCGGTGTCCGCAATGCGCAGCGTAACGTTGCGGCCATCGTCGAAGCTGGCAATGCGGATGGTGCCGCCGCCACCCTCATTCATGGCATCCTTCGCATTCAACAACAGGTTCAGAATGACTTGCTGCAATTTGCCGTGGCTGCCATAGATCTTCGCCAGCGGAAGCTGTAGGTCAATGTCCACGTTGACCTTTGCCGTGCGTAACTGGTGATCGATCAGCGTGAGAGTCTCGCGTACAACGGCGTTCACATCCAGCGATGCGAACACTGTGGAACTGGTACGAGAGAAGTTCAGCAGGTTGTTGACGATCTCGCTGGCGCGGAAAGTCTGTTGCGTGATCTTCTCCAGCACCGGCGCCAGGCGCTGGTCGTCGCGCGTGTGCTTCTGTAGCATCTGCGCATAGGAAGAGATGACGGCCAGCGGTGTGTTGACCTCATGGGCCACGCCTGCTGCCAGCAGACCGATAGAAGACAGCTTCTCCGCCTGCGTCAACTGGCCTTCAAGGCGCGTGCGATCGGTGATGTCTTCCATCATCACGATGGAGCCAACCGAGATGAAGTCACGTGTCAGCAGCGGCGCAATGGAGATATTCGCCGTGCGGCTTTCACCGGTCTGCAGGTCCAGCTTCACCTTGGACAAGTGATGTGTGCCAGGCTCATTCGCTGCAGCGAGGAATGTCTCCAGGAACTGTGGTGAGAAGATCTCCGAGACATGTCTCCCGATGACCTCTGCGCGTGACAGTGCGTACAGCACCTCCATCTCGGTGTTCCAGCTCTCCACGCAGTTCTGCAGGTCAAGCGTGAAGATACCCACCTTGATGGATTCCACGATGTTCTCATTGAACTCCTTCAGACGCTCGAACTCGTTGATCTGCTTTTCGAGGCGATTGAAGAGCTGCGCATTCTGGATAGCAATACCGATGTAACCCGCCAGCGATGCGAGCAATTCCATATCTTCCGACGAAAGGAAGTCGCCTTCCTGTGTGCGTCCGAGACCGATGATCGCGATGGGCCGCGTGGAATGTCCATTGCGGCCGAAGACGCGGCAGGGAAGGTAGTAATTCAGATCCAGCAGGGAAGCCACACGCTGTTCCGCAGGCTCCAGATGTGGCAACATCTGCGGGTTCTCAAAGAAGATGTGGTCCTGCGACAACAGACCGAAGTTGAGGAAGGAATTGCGGGACAACTCTTCGGGAAGGTCTGCCAAAACGTTCTCCGGAAGCCCGTGCGAAGCCGCGAGAGTGAAGGTGCGGCCAGTTCCGTCGTCGGCAGCAACAAAGACAGATACTCGCGATACGAGCAACGTCTGCGACAGGCGTTCGACGACGGATCGTGACAAGGTCGTAAGGTCAGTCTGTGACGAGAGTCCGCGGCTGAACTCAATCAACGTCTCGCGATAGTCATAGCGCTTACGATCAAAGAGGCGATCCACGCGTGCCTGAATCGCTGCCTTGATGGGTTCGAAGATGAGCGCAGTTGCGATGATGCCTGCCATCAATCCCCATACGCGCAGGTTTGGCAGCCGTGTATGCACCAGTTCGCCCGTAACGGCAACGACGCCGAAGTAGACACCGACCAGTGCGGCTGTTGCCAGGGTGTATGTCACACCACGCTTAAAGATCAGGTCCGTGTCCATCAGGCGATAACGGACAATCGCCCACGCGAAGGTCAGCGGCAGGAAGATCAGCGTGAAGCCCGCGGCGCGTGCCAGCCCCAGCGGGACATCGGTATCGGCAAGATACGGAATGGCATACAGCAGCGTGAACGGCACCACGGACAATAGTGTGCCGCGCGTCAGCCACTTCAGCTGCTGGCGCTCCAGCGGCTTGTCCGCGGCGCGATAACGGAAGAAGAAGACGGTCGCCGCGATCACATAGTACAGCGCCAGATAACCCACGCCAATCTGATCCAGCCGATGCTTCAGGCGTTCGGTCGCAGACCACAGTTCAATGGCAACCACCTGCAGGCCGAAGATCAATGCACCGGGAAGGTACAGGAGAACGACCAGTGCCTTGCGCCGTAACGAAATCGCGCTTTCACCGAACGACACGGCAAAGTGCAGGAACACCGCAGGCTGCAAAGTGCCAGCCAGCAGCGCGCCCCAGTAGCAGATCCAGTCCAGCGTGTCGAAGGCGCCTGTGTAGCGGAAGCTGTACAAGACACCGCTCACCAGGCAGAAGACGTAGAAGTGCATCGCCTTGGGGGCGGTCCAGCGTCGTAGCAGTACGTACATGCCGATGGCCAGGTAGGCCATGGCGATCAGTCGCAGCCCCTGGTTGCGGCTGTGGTCTGTGGGCTCCAGAATGACCGGAACGTCGAGCGGCACGTTACCGCGTACGAGGGAGTACGTGACGCGGCTGTACGTTCCGACGCGGTGCATCTCGCGTTCCAGTGGTGCGACGGTAAGGGTTTTACGTCCATCGGCGGCGACCATAAGATCGCCTTCACGGACACCGGCACGATGCGCGGGGGAGGTGAGCGGAACACGTTCGGCGTGCAGGCCGCCATCGGACTCCAGCCACCACACGCCATCGGTGGGCGCGTCGTAAGAGCTTTCCTGTAGGAAGTTGGCGATGCCAAGGGCACAGACCAGCAGCGTCACGAGCGCCAACACTACGGCGGTCACGCGGGTTTGTAGCGCCTTGCCCATCTCCTCCAGGATCCCGGGTACAGGTTAATCAACAAGGTACATGCACGTTTGGGGCCAATCCACAGCAGCCAGCGGAGCGTCATATACGCCACTGTCGCCTCAAGAATCGCGCCTCTGTGTCGTCTTCATGATACCCGCTGCAGCAGATAAGAATCCCTAACAGCGGAAGCATCTACAAAATCCCATAGATAGCGATAGAACACAGAGATCACAAAGGTCAAACAGAGGACACAGAAACCTGTTCTGTGAACTTCATATCTTTGCGAACTCTGTGTTCTTCTTTTGGTTTAGAGCTGCTTTGCGAGTTCGTTTGCCAGTTCTGCGTACTTGTCTACTGCTTGCAGGAGTTCGGACTTCAGAACTTTTTCGTCGGGGGTGTGGGCCACGTGGATGGTGCCGGGACCCATCAGGAGCGGCTCGCCCCAGTTGGTCAGGGAGGAGATGTCCGTGGCGTACTTCGCGACCATGGTCTCGAAGCCGGGTAGGCGCTTCATGCGTACCGCGGACAGATCCAGGGCGAACTTCACGTCGCAGCGGTTGCCGACGACGCGGGTGATGATGTCCTTCACAGGCTGCGAATCGTCAACCGTGCGGATGAGCACGTGGGCTTCGGCGGCATCGGAGATGACGTTGGGGGCACGGCCCCCGCTGATGAGGCCTACGTTCAGGGTGGACTCGCCAATCTCCGGGTCCACTGGTAGTTGGGTGCGGGAGAGTTCGTGGAGGACATCCACCAGCTTGTCGATGGCGGATTCTCCCAGCTCCGGGTATGCGGAGTGGGCCATCCTGCCGCTGGCCCGCAGTTCCACGCGCAGTGCGCCCTTGGTGGCGAGTGCGAGACGGTTGGATGTGGGTTCGCCGTTGATGAGGAAGCGCGATCCCTTGCCATCGACGTTCGCCACCTTGGCGCCGGCGGAGTCACGCTCTTCGCCTACGACGTAGAGCAGGCCTACCGGCAAACCGCCTTTGTGCAGCTTCGCCGCGCCTGCAACCTGCGAGGCGAGGATGCCTTTGGCGTCGCACGAGCCGCGGCCGTAGACGTAGGTGTCGTCCTCAGAGGATGGGAAGTATGGCGGGACGGTGTCGAAGTGTGTGGAGAAGGTGATCTTCGGCTGTGTGCCAGGCATCTTCGCGTACAGGTTGAAGCGTTCGCCTGCGGCGCCGTTGACGCCCGGTTGTTCCACCGGTTGGCGTTCCACTTCGTAGCCAAGGTTCTGCAGGTACTGGTGCAGGAAGATGCCGCACGCTCCCTCGAAATAGGTAGTCGACTCAATGTCGACAAGCTGTCGTGTCAGCTGAATAGGATCGATTGCCATGCCTAAGGATACCCGACGGTCAAAGAGCATCCGCGCCAGTTATCATGGCGTGATGGCCGCAACGATACAGACTGTTGAGACTCTACGCGGACCCGCGGGACGACTGGAGGCGCTGCTGGATGTGGGCGCTGCCGATGCTGCTTACAGTGCGGTTGTGTGTCATCCGCATCCTCCTTCGGGTGGAACGATGCATACGAAGGTGGTCTATCACGCGGCTAAAGCGTTCTCACACTTTGGTGTTCCGGTGCTGCGGTTCAACTTCCGTGGGACAGGGTTGAGTGAAGGTGCGCATGACAACGGACCGGGCGAGATTGCGGACGTGAAAGCGGCTCTCGACTGGCTGCAACAGGAGTTTGGTTTGCCGATTCTGCTGGCCGGGTTTTCATTTGGCGCAAACATCGGGTTTCGGGCGGCTTGCGGGGATGAGCGGGTGAAGGGGCTGGTGGGGCTTGGGATGCCGCTGTCGGCGGGTGGCCGGAGTTACTCGTATGAGTTCCTGTCGTACTGCAATCAGCCGAAGCTGCTGCTGACCGGGGCGCAGGATCCGTTTGCACCGCGCATCGTGATGGAGAGCTTCTTCGATGAGGCTGCGGGCGATACAGAGATGCAGTGGATTGAGGGCGCGGAGCACTTCTTTGCTGGTGTTCCTGGATCGCCGCAGACGAAGCTGGAGCCGATGCGCCTGACTATGCAGGATTGGCTTGGTCGGAAGTTTTTCGGTCAGTAGAGGGTACCCCCTCCCCCCTGTTTTTCTAAAATCGTCTTTCTATTGGGCTTATGGCGCTGGTGGCTGTAAAATCGTCTCCCCATTGGGGTTAGAGGCAAAATCGTCTTTCTAAAGCCTTTAGCTGTTAGCTCCTGGCTTTTAGCTTGTCCCTGATTTCTATTTTAGTGGTTTGGTGGAAATAACATGCCAACGCTATTTCTTTTGATTTGTGTAGGTTGAGTCGCTTCAGGGCTTGACAGGTTTTTGTCTGTCACTCCATCCGCAAGGCGTCCATGGGGTTGATGGATGAGGCTCGTCGTGCAGGGATAATAGCTGCGATGGCTGCGGCGAGGGCGAGGACGACGACCGAACTTGTGATGATGACCGCGTCAAGGGCTGCAATCTCATAAAGCTGCGATTGAACGAAACGCACGCAGAGCAATGCGACCGGGATACCGATGAGCATGCCTAGCGCGGTTTGTATGGTTGCGCCACGCAGGATCATAAGCATGACGGTGGATCGGTTTGCGCCAAGGGCCATGCGGACGCCGATCTCCTGGTTTCGCCGGACAACCGAATACGCAGTGACGCCGTAGGAACCAATGGCTGCGAGCAAGAGAGCGAGCGCACCAAAGAGCATGGTGAGGCGTGAGATCAGGCGTTCTTCAGTGAAATTTGCAGCGATCTGTTGGCTGAACGTATCGAACCGGACAACCGTGAGATCGGGGTTGATGGATGACAGCGTGTGTTGCGCGATGGATTCCACTCCGTCGACAGGGTGATCCGTGGCGAGGACGATGGCGCCTGCGTATAAGCTATCGTCTTTTTCGATGGGGTACTTCACCCCTTCGGGGCGCTGCATGGTGGGAACGAAAAACATGAGGTGGTCTTTGAAGCGCACACTCTGGTACACAGTATCCTCAACGACACCGACAATCTCCCACGCGATGTTGCCTTCAGGCCCTGGGAAACCAAAGCGCTGACCGATGGGGTTTTCGCCGGGGTTGAACATCTTTCGAACGAAGGTCTGATTGACGACGGCAACGCGGGGCGCGGTGGGCGTATCACGCTCATTGATGCCGCGGCCCATGAGGACATGCGTTCCCACGGAATCGAAATAGTCGCCGTTGGCGTGGATGACAGAGGCGATGGCGGATGTATCCGGATGCGCGTGAACCTGCGTGCCCCAGCCGTTGTTGTTGTCTTCCATAGGCGTGTAGGAGGCGATGCCGACCTTCGTAACGCCGGGCAGTGCATGGAAGCGGTCTTCGATGGTGTGATACAGCGCATCGAGGTGGGTTTGCGTGTAGCCCGCAGCCTGAGGGTTGATGTGAATGATGTAGCGGTTGGTTGCGTTCAGTTTCAGGTCAGAGCCCTGCAGCTTGTTGAGGCTCTGAAGGAAGAGGCACGCAGCAATCAGCAGCACCAGAGAGAGCGCGATCTGAAAGACGACCAATCCCTTCTGCAGGAGTGATGCACGGGAAGCTGTGGTGCGGGAACTGCTGCGGAGTGCGTCTGCCGGTTGTGTTCGCGAGGCGTTCCATGCGGGTGCAAGGCCAAAGAAAACTCCGGTGATGAGTGACAACCCGCAGGCAAAACCAATCACCGCAAGCGAAGGCGTGGCGTGTACCGGAATGTTCGTGGCGTCAGGGAATGCCAACGCCAGCAACATACGGGTTCCTGCGTACGCGATCACCAGGCCTGCGAGGCCTCCAAGGACGGCGAGAAGAACGCTTTCCGTTAAGAGTTGGCGGATGATGCGTGTGCGCATGGCGCCGAGGGCAGTGCGCACAGACATTTCCGTTGAGCGGGCGATGCCACGCACCAGCAGCAGATTGGCAATGTTGGCACAGGCGATGAGAAGCACCAGACCCGCGGTACCCATGAGCAGGCGGAGGTGATCGCCGTACTGTTGCTGCATGACGCGGATGCCTGCGCCGCCGGGCGTGAGTGTGACGTGGGTTTTGGCGAGTTTGATTTTGTCGTGGTCAGGGGAAAGGCGACCAACGGCGACAAGTTCATTACGAAGCACCGCAGAAATTTTTTGTTGTAGCTGGGCAAGGTCCGTGCCGGGCTTTACGCGACCGATGATGTAGAGCCAGTTCTGCTGCGGATCGTGCACGTAGGGCGCGTTGGCCAGCGCAGGCATCGATTCGATGGGCAAGTAGTAGTCAGGTGGATTGCTGATGAGGCGGTCGCCAAAGAAGTTGCGCGGTGCGATGCCGATGATGGTGACGGGACGCGTGTTGACGCGGAATGTACTGCCGATGATGGACGGATCGCCGGAGAAGCGGGTCTGCCATGTTTCGTAGCCGATGACCGCGGTGGCGGGTGCTCCCGGTTGATTGTCCGCGTCCGTGAAAAAGCGACCTGCATGGGGTTGCAGACCAAAGGTGCGGAAGTAATTGCCGGAGACGAATTCACCTGAGGACGAGTGCGGTGGATCCTGGGTTCCTTCTCGCCGCACAACAATGGGGCGATACGCGAATCCTGCCTGCATGGCGGCGAGTTCTTCAAACTCGGGGGTGTTCTTCTTTATCTGCTCATATGCATCCGTGGAGAAGTACGACAGAGAATCATTGATACCCATGCCTACGCAACAATCGTTGGTGTCTCCCAGGCGCACGAGCGATGCGGGGTTTGCAACAGGAAGATTCTTTTGCAGGACGGCGTGCACGAGCGTGAAGATGGCCGCGTTGGCACCTATACCAAGCGCGAGTGTTAATAGCGCGGTAATGGTGAAGGCAGGTGTGCGGCGTAGCTGGCGAAACGCAAAGAGAATATCGGCGCCGATGGTTTCGAGCAGATTGGTGCCTCGGGATTCGCGGCAGTTTTCTTTCACCTGACTCATGCCACCGAATTCGAGTCGTGTTCTGCGGATGGCTTCGCGCTGGGACAAACCGGAGCGCACGTGTTTTTCTACCTGCTGATCGAAGTGAAAGCGTAGTTCTTCATCGAGTTCGCGTTCGACGGCGTTTCTGCGGAACAAAGCTCGTAGACGAAAGAGCAGATCGCTGAACATAGGCGCTTCCTCCTTACATGGCTTCAAGAACCTGGGCTACAGCGGCGGTGAGTTTTGCCCATGCTTCCTTTTCGACTTCCAGTTGTTCGCGGCCCTTTTTGGAAAGGTCGTAATACTTTGCGCGGCGATTGTTCTCTGTGATTTGCCATTTGGCCTTGATGAGGCCGCGCCGTTCGAGTCGATGGAGTGCGGGATAGAGCGATCCCTGCTGGATGCGGAGGGCATCGCTGGAGAGTTGTTGCACGCGTTCCGAAATGGCCCATCCATGCTGCGGGCTTAATGCGAGCGTGCGCAGGATCAGAAGATCGAGTGTGCCCTGCGGTAGGTCCAGGTGATCGCCAGCCATGCTTCCCCTTTCACTTCGACAGAAGGGTACACGGGGTTGTTGTAGAAGTGCAAGGGGAGAGTTTGGAGCCTTTGGGTTTCGCGAGAGATTGTAGTGCGGGAGAGGAATGCAGGTTCCTTCAATTTCGCTTCGCTTCGTCAGGATGACGCGCTTTGCGCGTTTGAGCTTCGCTGGTCGTGCTTGCGCACGATACCCAGGTTAGCTTCGCGAACCTGGGGCACCCGGTTCTGTGGGTGCTGGTTTGTTGGGGCTTCCTGGTGCGTTGTAGAGGGTTGAGAGGAATGCAGGTCCTTCAGCTCCGCTTCGCTTCGTTCAGGATGACGGTCTTTTATTTAACCGTAGGAGACTCGTTGGGTAGTTGAACCGTAGAAGACTCGTTAGGTACTTGAACCGTAGGAGATTCGTTGGGTACTTGCTTCGTGCCTGTTGCTGTTTCTTACGATTTTGCGAGGTTCTTATTGGCCCCAGAGGAGGAGGGCGAAGAGGAAGATCCAGAGGATGCCCATCGCGTGCCAGTACCAGGAGGTGCTGTCGACCATGATCTGGCGGGATTGGATGCTCTTCAGGGAGCGCAGACCGACGATGGCGGTGACAAGCATCAGGATGCCGAGGATCAGATGGATGCCGTGGACGCCGGTGATGAGATAGAAGAAGCGCGAAGATGGATTACCGGAGTAGAAGATGTGCTGCACGGCGAGCTGACGCCATGCGACGATCTGGCCCCAGACAAAGGCCGCGCCCAGTAGCGTGGTGGCGATGAGCCACGGGAGCGCTTTGCGGCGTGTGGGGCTGCCGAGGCCGAGCCATTCTTCCATCACGTCAATCTCATGGAAGACCGAGCGGCGCGCGAACTCGATAGTGACCGATGAGATGAGCAGGACTGCGGTGTTGAGCCAGAGGATGGACGGGATGGTGATGGGAATCCATATCCTGACGTAGTGGTTATAGGCGTCGATGTGCGCGGCGTGCTTGGTGACGAAGAAGGCGCTGACGAGCGTCATGAAAAAGATCAGGTCGCCTGCAAGGAAAGAGAAGACAGCGAAGCGGTAGGTTTGGAGTCTTTCGCGTGGACCCCGATGGCCTACGGGATTGTTGCTCCAATTGTCGCCGTCACCGCCACCGCCGGTGTGTTTGGGTTCAATGGGTGGGAGGCGTCCGCCACCGATGTCTGCTTCGTCCGGGCGCCGGGGTGGGAGCTTTTCGACGACCTCATCGGGATGGAGGATAGTAGGCATGGGACAGCGCCGTTATGGCCTTGATACTACTCCGCAAATGAGCCACGTGCATGTGATGTGGCTCACAGTGGCAAGGTTATCCCTTGTGAGCGGCGCGGACGGAGTCGAGGAATAGCTGGTGGACGCGCTTGTCTTGCGAGAGTTCAGGATGGAACGTTGCCGCGAGGAGATGGCCCTGACGGACAAGTGTCGGGGAGCCATCGCGTTCAGCGAGCGTTTCCACTCCGGGGCCGGTCTGGGTGATGCGGGGGGCACGGATGTAGACCATCTCAAACGGGCCACCGGGCAGGGTGGTTTCCGCTTCGAGGATGCGGGAATCGTTCTGACGACCGTAAGCGTTGCGTTCTACCGTGACGTCGAGTGCGCCGAGGGATTTCTGTTCGGGATGGGTGACTCGTTTTGCGATGAGGATGACGCCGGCGCAGGTGCCGAAGGTGGGTTTGGTCTGGACGAATTCCTGGAGCGCGTCAAAAAAGCCACCACGTTCGAGCGCCTTGAGGAAGGTGGTGGACTCGCCGCCGGGGATGACGAGGCCGTCGATGCCTGCCAGTTGTTCGGGCTTGCGGATGAAGACGGTCTTTGCGCCACACTGCTGGAGCATGCGGGCGTGCGCATCAAACGCTCCCTGGAGCGCGAGCACGCCGATGGTTGGTTGGAAGCTGGCGGTAGAACTGTCGGCCATGATTCATGATAGCTGGATTTATCCTTCGAGCGGCGAGGGGTGCCCCTGAAGTCGTAAGACCAGGGTGGATGGTTTGCCCAACTGCCGTTACACTGTGGCGGTGAGTGAGACTTTGAAATCTCTTCCGGATGCCATCCGCGAACGTCGCAGTACGCCCTCGTTCGATGGCAGCCCGATTCCGGCAGAAGATATCCGTACGATTTTGGAGGCGGGGATTGCCGCGCCTTCTGGGTATAACGTGCAGCCGTGGCGCTTTGTCGTGGTGCAGTCGCCTGAGCAGAAGAAGAAGCTGCGCGCCGCCTGTTACAACCAGGCCAAGGTGGAAGAGGCATCTGTGGTGATTGCCTGCTGTGGCGACGTGGATAGCTGGCGACGCGATGCAGACGACATTGTGCGCATGGGGCTGGAAGGCGGCATGAGCGAAGGCTATGCTGCGCAGTTGAAGAGCTACGTCGAAAGCTATCTGCTGAGCCTGAATGCCGACCAGATGCATGGCTGGCTCAACAAGCAGGTGACGTATGCTGCCGCTTACATGCAGTTGACTGCCGAAGTGATGGGCTATGACACCGCTGCGATGGAAGGTTTTGAGCAGAACGAAGTGAAGGAAGCTCTGCGCCTGCCGTTGAGCTACTGGGTGGTGTCGCTGCTGGCAATTGGAAGATTGAAGGGGCCGGATAAATACGATGGCGGCCGCTTCGATCTGAATCACGTGGCCTTTGCGGAAGAGTTCGGGAAGCCGCTGCGGTGAGGCGCGGCATTACAACGGCGCTTCTTGCAGTTGCGGCGTTGATCGCAGTGGCGTGCGCCTATCTGTACTGGAATCCTTTCTGGCTGGTCAACCAGTCGATGAACCTTTACCTGCGCGGCAAAGGGATTCAGCATGAATACGTGATGGTGGATGGCTACCGGATCCATTACCTGGAGGCCAAGCCTGCGGGAAACGGGCCGGAGAAGCCGGTGCTGCTGGTGCATGGGTTGGGGGCGCGCGCTTCGGACTGGGCGAAGATGATTCCTGCGCTGGCAGCGGGCGGATATCACGTATATGCGCTGGATCTGCTGGGCTACGGTGACTCTCCCAAGCCTGACGATGGCGACTTCTCACTGAATGCGGAAGAACGTATTACGGCGGACTTTCTACGGGCTCTGAAGTTGGAACGAGTCGACCTGGGCGGATGGTCCATGGGCGGATGGGTGGCCATGAAGATGGCGCTGGATCATCCGGAGATGGTACGGCGGCTGATGGTGTATGACTCGGCCGGGCTGTACTTCGTTCTGAATTTTCCGCCTTCGCTGTTTTCGCCGCATGACCGCGCCAGCTTTGATGCCCTGATGGACAAGATTGAGCCGAACCGGTGGCGGACGCGTGTCCCCGCTGTGATGATTCCAGGGATGGTCCGGCGTTTTCAGGAAAACCAGTTCATCGTGCAGCGGTCGTTTGGCAGCATGTTGCATGGCCGGGAGTTGCTGGACTTCCGCCTGGGTGGTTTGAAGATGCCGATGCTGATTGTGTGGGGTACGGAGGATCGCCTGATCCCGCTGGAAGTGGGGCTGCGGCTGCATGACCTGGTGCCGCAGTCAGTGTTCCTGGGCGTGAGGAAATGCGGTCATCTGACGGCAGTGGAGTGTGCACCGCCGGTGGTTGAGGAAACATTGCGTTTCCTCAACGCAGACCCGCCACCATCACGTTCTGCCAGTTACGTAGACGCCCCGGAGTAGCCTAATCTTCCTTCCAGCGGTACGCGGAGGGTTGCGGCAGGCCGATGTGGCCCAACACGCGACAACTGAATTGGCGAGCAATTTCATCCAGGCTCGGCGGTTGGAAGTACATGGCGGGGATCACGGGGTAGATGATTGCTCCAGCCTCGGCCGCGAGCGTCATGTTGCGCAAATGGATGCGATTGAATGGAGTCTCCCGGACGCAGAGAATCAGCGGCCGTTGCTCCTTCAAGGTGACATCCGCCGCGCGGTCGATGAGCCGCGCTGCCATGCCGTTGGCGATAGACGCGAGCGTTCCCATGGAACAGGGCAGCACGATCATGCCGTCCGAGGGATGACTGCCGCTGGCGACGGGAGCGGCGATATCGTCGTTGCGGAATACCGTGAATTTGCTGGAGGGCGGGGTGTCGAGGAGCGTCTCCAGGAGGGAGGAACGTCCGCCGGTGAGGCTAAGTTCTTCCGTAACAACTCGCAATGCATGATCCGACGCGATGAAGTGAACGGCTTCCACACGATCGTCGGTGTTGAGCAGTCGAAGCAGGTGCGCGGTAAACAGCGCACCGCTGGCGCCCGTCATCGCAATGGTCAGGCGCGCGCGCGTGAGGTCGCGGTTTTGAGAAAATGGACTCACGCCTTCGATTATCGTCGAATGCCAAAATTTTCACCGGAACAAGTGATTCCGGATTGCGTTATTAAGAATGGGCCACACCCCCAGGGTGGCCGCCAGACCCCATAGCTCGACGCCTTGAAGGAGATGCCCATGCCGCGTATGCGACAGGCCGCAAACTTTCTCGCCGCCGCACTGTGCATTGCACTTCTTGCTCCACTGCGCGCGCACGCCAGCATCAGCCTGCTGGTGGAAGAACCATTTGGAGCGTTTGGCGCGTTTAATCCGACCGGACATGCTGCTGTTTATCTGGATAACATCTGCGCCGATTCGCCGACACGGCTGAGGCTGTGCCACGCAGGAGAGATGGGTGTGGTGATCAGTCGTTATCACCGGATGGACGGCTATGACTGGGTTGCGATACCGCTGATTCCATACCTGTATGCCGTCGAAGACACTGCAGACGTGCCGCAGACGGCTACGCCCTCGCTGGAGAAGGAGTTGCGCGATCGCTATCGGCGGGCCCATCTGTTAAGCCTGGCGCCGAGCAGGGAAGATGGCAGCGCGCCCGGCGGCGAGTGGATTCAGTTGATCGGATCGTCTTACGATCGGCGCATCTATGGCTTTCAACTGCTGACCACGCGGGAACAGGATGAGAGCATTATTGCCCGGTTGAATGACAGCCACAATCGAGGCCGGTTCAACCTGTTCTATCGGAACTGTGCGGACTTTGCGCGGTCGATCCTGCGCAGCACATTCCCGGGATCGATCCCACGGAATTCCATGTCGGACTTCTGGCTGACTACTCCGAAACACCTGGCGCGGCTGGTGACGAAGTTCGGCAAGAAGAATGCAGAGTTGCAGTTTCAGACCTTCCAGATACCGCAAGTGCCGGGAACTATTCCGCGCAGTCGCAGGGTGGATGGCATTGGCGAGTCGCTGGTGCGGTCGAAGAAATACATTGTTCCGCTGGCGTTCTTCTCGCCCACTACGGCGCTGAGCCTGGTGGCTGCGTATGTTGGTACCGGGCGCTTCAAGATGCCGAAGGGGGCACCTTTGATGACGCAGTTGCAAACGCCAGCGGAGCCGATGGGCATTGTGATTGCCGATGACCGGCTTCAATTGCCGGTGACTCCGTCGCCGTTTGTGGAAGCGAAGATGTGCTCTGTCCTGGTTCCATTGCCTGAGGCAGAGGGCGGCAACTGACGGCCTAACCATCCTGCAGGGCGAAGGCGACGATGGTGGTGCCGGTGATGCCGGTTTGTTCGTCGAGTGTGGCTTCGAGTGCCGGATCGGGAAGATGCAACTCGGCTGCGGCGATGGCTTCCGCTGGAGCGTCGATAAAACACAACTCGCAGACACCGAATCCGTCTTCTTCTGTGCGGACGGGCGGCCCAAAGGTACGGCAGGTCATGGGCCGGTGCGCATAGAGATCGCAGGTGCCGGTGGCCGGATCAAGGACGGGGCAGACTGCTTCATTGGCGAAGTCTTCGAACTGTTCGAGGGAGGCTTCGTCCTCGTAAAGGATGCCGGTGGCGGTGTCGCCGGGAAAGTCTGCGCTTAGGTCCGCGATGGATTGCTGGACGCGGGTGCGGATGTGTTGCTGCGTTTCGGGAGTCGCCAGCCGGAAGCCTTCGCGGATGCGTTCTGTGTCGAGAGGACTGATGCGGAAGACGCCTGTGCAACATTGGCTACAGCCCGGACGACAGGCCAGCCAGGGGCCGCTGCGACGCGTGGCGTCTGCAAGTGCGGCGTCCATGAGCTGGATGAGTTGACTGTCGTCGGGTGGGTGCATTCGTAGTGTCCTCAGGCTGCTTCTATGGCAGGAAAGGGGAGAGCGTATTCCAGCTATAGAACTCGTCGGGATTCTTCGCTTCACTCAGAATGACGGCTGGTATACGGAATTTGATTTTCCTGATGCAGTGTAGTGGCAGGAGAAGAATGCAGGTCCTTCGACTTCGCTGCGCTTCGCTCAGGATGACGGCTCTAAAACAGCTCGCTCAGGAGGACGACTCTAAAACAGCTCGCTCGGGATGACGGTTTGTCTACGGAATTTGATTTTCCTGATGCAGTGTAGTAGTGCGAGAAGAATGCAGATCCTTCGACTTCACTGCGCTTCGCTCAGGATGACGACTTTCAACGTACAGGCCTCTCGATTTTTACGGATGTCCGGGCTACTGTGCCTGTAGCTCCGATAGTGGCTTGCCGAAGACGCGCTCGAAGATGGCCGGGACGTTGTTGAGGCGGCGGTTCACGTCGAAGGCTCGGGCGATGCGTTCGGGCGGGAGCAGGCTGGTGATCTGCGGATCGGCTGCTACGAGTTCCTTGAAGACGAGGTCTTCTTTCCATGCCTTCATGGCGAGGGTCTGGACTGTTTTGTAGGCGTCTTCGCGGAGCATCCCGGCTTCGGCGAGGTCGAGCAGGAGTTGGCCGGAGAAGACGAGTCCGCCGGTGAGATTCAGGTTTTTCAACATGCGCTCGGGGTAGACCATGAGCTTGTCGATGAGGTTGGTTGCCTTGCTGAGCATGTAGTCGGCGAGCGTGGTGGTGTCCGGCAGGATGACGCGCTCGGCGGAGGAGTGCGAGATGTCGCGCTCGTGCCAGAGGGCAACATCTTCAAGTGCTACTTGAGAGTTTGCGCGCATCACACGGGCAAGGCCGCAGATGTTCTCGCAGGTGATGGGGTTGCGCTTGTGCGGCATGGCGCTGGAGCCCTTCTGCTTTTCGCTGAAGAACTCTTCGGCTTCGCGGACTTCGGTGCGCTGAAGATGGCGGATTTCGGTGCCGATCTTGTCGAGCGACGAGGCGATGATGGAGAGGGCGCCGATGTAGGCGGCGTGGCGGTCGCGCTGGAGTACCTGCGTGCTGACTTCAGCGGCTTTGAGACCGAGGCGCTTGCAGATTTCCTCTTCCAACTGTGGCGTGACGGTGCCGTAGCTGCCGACTGCGCCCGAGAGCTTGCCCACGCGCATGTCTTCGGCGGCTGCGGAGAAGCGGGCGATGTTGCGCTGGGATTCGGTGTACCAGAGGAGCAGCTTCAGGCCGAAGGTGGTGGGTTCTGCGTGGACGCCGTGCGTGCGGCCGATGCAGGGTGTGAGTGCAAACTCGATGGCGCGGCGCTTGAGGACAGCGGACAGCGCGTGCAGGCCTTCGAGGATGATTGCGGATGCCTGCTTGAGCAGAAGCGCCTGCGCCGTGTCGACAACGTCGGTGGAGGTGAGGCCGAAGTGCAGCCAGCGTGATTCGGGGCCGACCTTTTCCGCGACCGCGGTGGTGAAGGCGATGACGTCGTGGCGCGTCTGGAGTTCGATTTCCTGAATGCGGGCGATGTCGAAGTCGCCTTTGGAGCGGATGGCTTTGGCTGCTTCCTGTGGGACGATGCCTGCGTCGGCGAGGACTTCGCTTGCGGTCGCTTCAACTTCAAGCCATGCACGGAACTTCGATTCGTCGGACCAGAGCTGGCGCATGGCGGGGCGTGTATAGCGATCGATCAAGGGAACGTACCTCTTTGGCGTGGTGGCCGGGATAAGCGCAGGCTGCGTGCACTCTATTCAGTTTAATGGACGCAGGATTCGCGATTCTTTTGTGCGATGCCTGATGTTGCCCGCAATGAGAAACGCCCTGCCGATGCAGGGCGCGCTCTTATGACTTTTAAGTGGACGTTATCCCGGTTGCTGCACGCCGAGCAGGGTCGACATCTCATCGAAGAGAAAGCCCTGGCCGGGGCGATACGGCTGCACCCACTTGCCGTTGAGAACGAACTGAGGGATCGCTTTTTTGCCCACGTTCTGCAGGAGTTCATCGACAGCGCCGGGAGTCGTTTCAATGTTGACTTCGGTGTAGGGGATGTTGTGCTGCGCGAGGAAGCGCTTGGCGACAAAGCAGTCGCGGCACCAGTCAGCGGTGTAAACCTTCAGATCCATGCTTCCAGTTTACTCCTTCGGCACTATTGCTCGTGATAATTGCGGATGAGGCCGCCGTCGACGAAGTAGGTGGAGCCGGTGACGTATGCCGCTTCGTCGCTGGCGAGAAAGGCTGCGAGAGCGGAGACGTCGTCCACTGTGCCCATGCGGCCCAATGGAATGTTCTGCAACAGCGCGTTGAGTTTTGGCTTGTCGTTAAGCAGAGATTGATTGATGGGGGTGATGATGGCGCCGGGCGCTATGTTGTTCACCGTGATGTTCTTTGGGCCGAGTTCCACGGCGAGGTCGCGCATGAGCATACGCACGCCGCCCTTGGCTGCGCAGTAGCTGGCGAAGTGAGGGAAGACCATGTCTTCATGTACGGACGAGATGTTGATGATGCGGCCGGGCGTGTTGTTGGCGAGTGCATGTTTTACGAAGGCCTGCGTGGTGAAGAAGACGCCTTTGAGATTGACGTTGAGGACGAAGTCGTAGTCGGCTTCGGTGACTTCGGTGAAGTCGGAACCTTTCTCAACGCCTGCGTTGTTGATGAGGATGTCGAGCTTGCCGAAGGTATCGATGCCTGCCTGCACGAGCGACTGGCAGTCAGCGACTTTGGACAGGTCGGCCTTCACGCTGATGGCTTTGCGACCGAGTGCTTCGATCTGCTGTTTGGTGGCGTCTGCGCCTGCGGGATTGCCGGAATAGTTGACGACGATGTTGGCACCGTCTTTTGCGAGACGGATCGCGATGCCCTGACCAATGCCGGATGACGAGCCGGTGACGAGTGCGACTTTACCTGCGAGTTTGCCTTCGCTCATGCGGAGTTGGATGCAGGGAAGGCTATCGGCGGGCGCGAAAAAAGTTGGTGAGCATGGTGCTGCACTCTTCGGCGAGGACGCCAGAGATGACTTCCACGCGGTGGTTCAGGCGCGGGTGGTTCATTACTTCAAGCACTGATCCGCATGCCCCTGCCTTGGGATCAGGCGCGGCATAGATGAGGCGGCCGATCCGTGCGTGGAGGATGGCTCCGGCGCACATGGCGCAGGGCTCCAGCGTGACGACGAGTGTGCAGCCGGTGAGGCGGTAGTTGTGCAGGTGTTTCGCCGCGTTGCGCATGGCGATGATTTCGGCGTGGGCTGTGGGATCGTTGTCGCGGATGACACGGTTGTTGCCGCGGCCGATGACCTGGCCGTCAAGAAGCACGATGGCGCCAACGGGGACTTCGCCTTCTGCCTCGGCGGCGTGCGCTTCGGCGATGGCTTCGTGCATGGCTTCCTGATCGGTCATCTACCTGAGTTTACTTTGCAGCAGCGGGGTTTAATTCGGTACGGTAGGCGTCGCTGAGAGTGTTCTTTTCTTTCGCGATGGGGAGCGCGGTTGGATAGAACTGCGCGAAGGTGGTGTCGACTGCTCCGTGCGCTTCATGGCAGGTGTAGCAGCTTGCGGGCTTTGGAATGAGGTGTTCTGTGCCGTCTTTGCCGCGGACGTAGAAGGCCCATTCGGTGCCGCGCTTCTGATGGATTTCCAGGCCGCTTACTTCGCCGCCCTGGGTGTGTCCGCCCTTGTTGATGGAGACGTTTTCTTCTGCGGTGCGGTTCTCAAGAACGAAGGTGGTGCCGTCGGGCCAGTGGCCGGTCTGCTTGTAGCTCTGCCATGCTTCGGGATTGACGAAGACGTTGTCGAAGACCGAGTGGTGTTCCTGCGTGAGTCCGACTGCGCCGGGTGTGGCGTACGTCATGTCGATGCCGCTGGTCATGTAAATCCATTCGCGATAGTTAGCGGGGATGGAAATGGATTTTTCTGGTTGCAGCGCGGTGTCAATGGCATGGGCTGCAACGATGAAGATACAGAGAAGCGATGCTGCGGCCAGAGAAGCCTTGTGCATGATGATCTCCGAAACGGCTGGATGGCGAGGACATTTCCAGCTTACATGCACTGTGTTGGAAAAGTATGAACGCAGCGACCGCGATGATTTTCTGCGAGCGCTGCGTTCATTTTTTTAGTGCTATGCGGGTTCCTGCTGCGTCATGCAGTGCAGTGCGCCGAGTCCCCAGATGAAGTCGCCGCAGTGGATGCCGACGATCTTGCGGGTGGGGAACTGGTCCGCGAGGATGTTCAGAGCGATGCGGTCGTTCGCGTCGTTGAATGTTGGAACGAGTACGAGGCCGTTCGCGATGTAGAAGTTGGCATAGCTTGCCGGAAGACGTTCGCCGTCGAAGATGACCGGTGTGGGCATGGGCAGTTCGATGACGTTGTAGGGCTTGCCGTTGGGTTGACGGAAGCTGTGCAGGCGGTCGAGATTCTCCGCGAGCGGTAGATGGTTTTCGTCGGCGGTGTTGTGCTCGGTGGCGGCGACGATGGTGTCGACGGCGGTGAAGCGCGCGATGTCGTCGACGTGGCCGTGGGTGTCGTCGCCTGCGCAGCCGCGGTTGAGCCAGAGGACCTGGTCGATGCCGAGGTAGTTGTGGAAGCAGGTTTCAAGCTGCTGCTTGCTGATGCCGGGGTTGCGCTGCTGGACTTCGCTAAGCAGGCACTCTTCCGTGGTCAGCAACGCGCCTGCGCCATTGACGTCGATGGAGCCGCCTTCGAGGACGACGCGGTGGTCGCCGATCATGGGCTCGAAGCTCGGCATGTTGTAAAGCTTCGCTACGTGCGAGGGGATGAGGTCGTCGTTGTGCCAGTTGGGATACTTGGCCCAGGCGTTGAACTTCCAGTTGGTGATGGCTACTTCGTTCGCTTTCTTAACGAAGATGGGGCCGCTGTCGCGGAGCCAGATGCGGTCGGTCTTCCAGAGGTGGAAGTGGATGCGGGCGAGGTTGGCACCGGCGCGGGTGAGGATGCGTGTGGCGACTTTTTGCGCACGCTCGTCGTTGACGAGGATGTTCACGTCTTCCACCTGCGAGAGGTTGCGGACGATCTCTGAGTAGACCCAGGGGATGGGCTGGAACTTGCCGGGCCAGTCTTCGGCGTTGTGCGGCCATGCGATCCAGGTGGAGGTGTGTGCGTCCCACTCTGCGGGCATGCGATAGCCGAGGCTGTTTGGTGTTTCGGGCATTTTCAAAATCCTTAAGAGCGAACGCAATGTTCGCAACGTTTTCGCAATGTTCGCAACGGATTCTGTGAACTCCGTGAGGATGCGTTTCGTGTCCTACAGCAGGAAGCGTTTGGTGATGCCTTCGTAGGCGTCGATACGACGGTCGCGTAGGAAGGGCCAGTGTTGGCGCGTGACTTCGACGAGTGCGGGGTCGAGGGTGGCGTAGAGGATCTCTTCCTTGTCGTGCGATGCCCTGGCGATGATGCGGCCGAAGGGATCGGCGATGAAGCTGCCGCCCCAGAACTCAAGGCCTGCACCTTCCGGGCCGGGCATGTTCACGTCGTTGTGGATGACGTCGCCCTGTTCGTGGCCTACGCGGTTTACGGCACATACCCATACGCCGTTGCTGATGGCGTGTGCGCGCTGCGTGGTCTGCCATGCGTCGTACTGGGCTTCGCCGAACTCTTCCTTCTCGCTGGGGTGCCAGCCGATGGCGGTGGGGAAGAAGAGGATCTCTGCGCCCTTCAGTGCCGTGATGCGTGCGCCTTCGGGATACCACTGGTCCCAGCAGACGAGTGTGCCGATGTTGCCCGCGGTGGATTCGAGCGCGCGGAAGCCGAGGTCGCCTGGTGTGAAGTAAAACTTCTCGTAGTAGAGCGGGTCGTCGGGGATGTGCATCTTGCGGTAGACGTCCGCGATGTGGCCGTCGCGTTCGAGCGTGACGGCGGTGTTGTGATACAGGCCCGGCGCTCGGCGCTCAAACAACGAGGCGATGACGACGACCTTGTTGTCCTTTGCGATTTGGCCGATGCGTTCGGTCGATGGGCCGGGAATGGATTCGGCGGTGGCGAAGAGTGCGTGGTCTTCGCGCTGGCAGAAGTATTGCGCGCGGAAGAGTTCGGGCAGGCAGATAAGTTCGGCGCCGTTCTTTGCAGCTTCTTCAATGCGCGCGGCGGCCTTGTCGAGGTTTTTCTGCGTGTCCGGCTCGCAGCTCATTTGAATGAGGGCTACGCTGGTCTTCTTCATGTCGTCGTGCTCCCTTCGTATAGGGCGGGCCTTTGGCCCTTGAATCTTCGTTGCTGCGTGTACCTAGGCCTTCGGCCTAGGCTAATATCTGGTCGCGCCTTTGGCGCTTGTTGCATCGGTTTGTTTTGTTTTTATAACCATGCCGGTAAATCATGTAGCTGTTTTGAATGCCGGGTTCAGTGCTGTTGTCACATAAATGTCCGGCTTGGTGCTGTCACACAGATTTGCCCGATATGGTGCTGTTGTTACATGTTTGAAGACTCGGCAGTAATGACTGTTGGTCAAATGGTTCGCGCTTTGCGCGAATGCCCAGGTGAGCTTCGCGCACCTGGGGCACCCGGTTTTGTGCCGGTCTGTTGAATCCCACATCTCAGAATCGAGATGTGGGGCACCCCATTCCATTTTGTCGCACCCGGTTTGGTGGGGGCTAGATGAAATCCCACATCTCAAAATCGAGATGTGGGGCACCCCATACTATTTTTGTCGCACCCGGTTTAGCTCATGATGGTGCGGATGTCTGCTGCTAGTTGGTCAACGCGGGCGGGATCAGTGTCCCAGGCGAACATGAAGCGTGCGCCGCCGCCGATGAAGGTGTAGAAGCGCCAGCCGCGTTCGCGAAGCTGTTGCAGATGCGCTTCACTGCCCATCAGGAAGACGGCGTTGGCTTCCACATCAAACATGATGCTGGCGTTGGCTACGTCTTTGATGGCGGTTTTCAGACGCCTGGCCATCGCGTTGGCGTGTTCGCCATTGCGCTTCCATGCGCCGCTTTCCAACATGCCGACCCAGGGCGATGAGAGGAAACGCATTTTGGAGGCGAGCTGGCCTGCCTGTTTGCAGCGATAGTCGAAGTCTTCCGCGAGTGCACGATTGAAGAAGAGGATAGCTTCGCCGACGGCCATGCCGTTCTTGGTGCCACCGAAGCAGAGAACTTCCACGCCGGACTTCCAGGTCATCTCAGCGGGCGTGCAGCCGATGTGGGCTATTGCGTTGGCGAAGCGTGCGCCGTCCATATGCAGGTGCATCTTCAGCTCGCGCGTGGTTTCGCTGATGGCTTTGAGCTGATCGAGCGAGTAGACGCGGCCTGTTTCGGTGGACTGCGTGATGGTGACGGCCTTGGGGCGCGGGAAGTGGATGTCCTGGCGCGAGGTGGCAAGTGTGCGGATGGCTTCCGGCGTCATCTTGCCGTCGATGGTCTGCGCGGTGAGGAGCTTGCTGCCGTTGGAAAAGAATTCGGGTGCGCCGCACTCGTCGGTTTCCACGTGCGCTGTTTGCGCGCAGATGACGGAGTGGTAGCTCTGGCAGAGTGACGCCAGCGACATGGAGTTGGCCGCAGTGCCGTTGAAGGCGAAGAAGACTTCGCAGTCTGTTTCGAAGAGATCGCGGAAGAGATCAGAGGCTCGTGCCGTCCATGGGTCGTCACCGTAGGCGGTGGCGTGGCCGTGGTTGGCTTCCTGCATGGCGGCCCATGCTTCAGGGCAGATGCCGGAGTAGTTGTCGCTGGCGAACTGTTGCGAATTGTCAGTGCTGATATGGCTCATGTGTGCTTCTCTTTGGATTCTTTCTGCAGGGAAGTGATTCGGCCTTCCCTGAAGCATTCCAGTTGCGCGAGAAGAAAGCAGGTCCTTCGGCTTCACTTCGTTTCGCTCAGGATGACGAACTACGTTCGTATGAGCTTCGCTGGTTTTCTTTGAGCGATGCTGATTCGTTACTCCGCTCAGATGACGACACTTCATTTATGCGTTACATGCAAAGAGCGCTGGCGAATTTGCCAGCGCTCTTTGCAGATTCCAATTGCTGCGGAGCGCTACTTCTCCTCGTCATCCATGATGAGGATGGCGGCGGCGATGGTGGTGGTCCACAGGCCTTTTTTGTCGCCCACGGCGGACTGCGTTACGTTTGCCGTGCGCACGATCTTGTTGGAGATGCGGTAGATTTCCTTCTTCTCATCCCAGCTCTTGTCCGGATCGAAGTCCACGTCGAGCGTGGTGGCGAGCATCTCCGCGGCCAGTTCTTCTGCGTAGTCACCAGCCTGATCTTCGGTCTCACCGAAGCTGTGGTGCTCCGAGAGATAGCCGTAGGTGTTGCGATCGGTGGGGATAGCCACGCCGATGGACGACACGCAAAGGCGGTGTGCTTCACGCGTGCTGTTTTCCGCGACCACTGCAAAGACGACCTCGCCGGGGTTCAGGTACTTCAAACCTTCCTTGCGGGTGATCAGTTTGCACTTGGGCGGGAAGATGGACGACACGCGTACCAGATTCTGAGCCGCGATACCGGCGTCGCGCAGCGCCATCTCGAACGATGTCAGTCGTTCCTTGTGCTTTCCTACGCCCTTCGTGAAGAAGATGCGCTTCGGAACCATGTTCATGCCCAATGTAGTCGTAGCCTCCAGACTGATTCGAGAACTGCTGCCTATAAGCAGAAGCCCAAATGAAATTATCACATGTTGGAGGCTTTGCCGGGGCGTGTGAGCCGTGAGAATTGCACGAATCGCAAATATTTACATTCACGAAAGCCCGGCTCTTTTTTCGTACCTCAGAACGTCAATCTTCAGTAGAGGTTTTCGGCGGATTTCTGCTAACTTAAGAATCGGTGATTCACCGCCTTTTCACACCACATCTGTAGCGAAAACCCACCGGGGTACTGGCAAAGCCAGCCTGGGGGAAAACCAAGGAGTCGTATGTCCGGCAATTACCGCGATTTTCTCGAACTGTCGTATGCAGAGCTCGAAGACCTTAACCTGGCAGCTAAGGACCAGCGCAAACAGCGCGTGGCAATCGACAAGATTCAGGAAGAGCGGCTGAAGTACCTGACGGACACGAAGGGCATCAAGGCCGTGACCGTTTGCTTCAGCGACCTGGAAGGCCGTTTGCACATGCTGGACTATGACAAGAAGTTCCTGGTCAACAGCTATGACAACCTGACCTTTGACGGCTCGTCCATCCGTGGCTTTACGGCGCAGAAGGAATCGGATCTGCGCCT
Source organism: Terriglobus sp. RCC_193 (assembly GCF_041355105.1). Taxonomy (NCBI): domain Bacteria; kingdom Pseudomonadati; phylum Acidobacteriota; class Terriglobia; order Terriglobales; family Acidobacteriaceae; genus Terriglobus; species Terriglobus sp. RCC_193. The sequence continues at coordinate 667,626 of NZ_JBFUPK010000001.1, forward strand.
GGGCCTGGACTGGAATGCGTTTTACTGGACACCTTCCGACGTGTTCGGTAGCGGCAAGGTGCTGGTGTTCGGTGAAGTGATCGACAAGAACGGTCAGCCCTATGCAGCCGATCTGCGTGGCATTCTGAAGCAGTATGCCAACCATCAGTTTGCTGAGAAGGGCTACACGCTGAACGCTGCGAACGAAGTGGAAGGTTTCCTCTTCGAAGGCGTGGATGCGGAGCGCAGCTATCACAAGACCGGTTCGTTCGAGTATGTGAACGCAGGTGGCTACTACCACTCGCTGCCGGGTGATCCTCTGCGTGAGTTCATTGACACCACCGCAGAAGTGCAGCGCGCGATGGGCTTTGAAAACGAGAAGGACCATCCGGAAGTTGCGCCTTCGCAGTTTGAGATCAACTACACCTACGGTGATGTGGTTTCCGCTGCGGATCAGATCCAGCTCTACAAGCTGATCTGTCGCCAAGTGGCCACGCAGATGGGTATGACGGCATCGTTCCTGCCCAAGCCGGTGACCGGCGTGAATGGCAGCGGCATGCACACCAACGTTTCCATCACCAAGGACAAGAAGAACCTCTTCTTCGACAAGGCTGGCGAAGAGAACATGTCGGAACTGGCGTGGAGCTTCATCGACAAGGTTCTGACGCACGGCAACGACCTCTGCCTGCTGCTGAACTCGTCTGTGAATGCGTACCGCCGCCTGGATCCGCACTTCGAAGCTCCGAACCAGATCAAGGCTTCGGCGACCGATCGTGGATCGATGGTTCGTATTCCCATCGGCAACGAGAAGTCGGCGCGCGTTGAGGTCCGTTCGGTGGGCCCGGATGCGAATCCGTATGGCGTGCTGTACTCCATCTTCAAGACGGGTCTTGATGGACAGGTGAGCAACATCGAAAACCTGCGTCAGGCTTCACGTTATCTGCCGGACAACATCTACACGGCGATCGAAAACTTCCGCGGCGCCGATTGGACCACAACGCTGCTGGGCGCCGATGTGAAGGATCGTTTTGCAGACCTGAAGCAGGCCGCCGCAGATCGCAGCCCGCGTCTGCTGGGCAGCATTGTGAAGGGCAGCGAAGTGCAGTTCCACCACGAAGTCTACAACCAGCTTCTCTGGGGCCAGTTCTAGGCACTTCGTGCCGTTCTCGACGCACTTTGTGCGTGATTCGTACTACTACCTGCAGTGTTGGAAGCCCGGCCTCGCGCCGGGCTTTCTGCTTTTGAGGTTGGTAGGGAAGTAACTTTAGCGGTTGGAGGGGAGATGGATGCGGAAGATGATGCCTGCGCCGAAGCGGATGTTGCGCTGGCGATTGTCGACGCCGTTGGGCAGATTGGTTTGCAGATAGTCGACCTGTACCGGACGCAAAAGGATTGCGTGACTCATGGGGAGATCGATGCTGCCGCCGAACGCCATAGCGAGATTTGTTGATGTGTCCGTGTGCGTGTTGGTGGTGAGAATGAAGTCGCTATCGAAGCCACGGACTGCACCGACGAGTGCCTGCGCGTTGAGACGGATGCGGTGGATGGGCATGGTGTAGCGCGGGCCGGCGAGGAGTGTGATTTCGCTGAGCCCGCGGGTGCTTGCGGGAACGCGATTCACCGTGCCGCCGCCTACCTCCACAACTGCGCGGAGATGCGGCAGGACGGGGATGGAGGCTTCGATGGCGCCTCCCTGCAGGATGAAACAGCCGCAGCTTCCCGGAGGGGCATTGGCGGCTGTGGCAGAGTAGCGCAGGCCTACCTGCAGCGTGTTGTCCTGCATCTGGGTGTGTGCTGCCGTGCATGACCATGCGACAGCAAGCAGTGAGACGACGAGCTTCATTGAGTGAGATCCAGTTCTACGGGGACGGAGTGTGTGAGCGTGTCGCCCACTACGCCTGTTGTGGTGGCGGTGATCGTGCAGTTGTAGCGGTGCGTATTGTCTGAGGGGCCGGTGCTGGTTCTAAAACCTCCGCATCCCTGCAAGGTGAGCGTGCCGAAGATTAGAAGGAAGACGGGGAGACGTTTTAGTTTCAGCGGGAAGATTCCACAGAGAAGCAACGCCGTGAACAGAACGCCAGGATCTGATTGCCACGCCAGCGTTGCGGGGATTTTGATCAGAAGGGATACCGCGACCGGATCGCCGCCAAGTGTGAATGTGGATGGCGTGAAGGTGGCCGTGGCTCCGCTGGGCAGGTTGCTTATGGTGAGCGTTGTCGCGTGATTCAAGGTGCCATTCAGCGGAAGAAGCGTGATGGGAACGGTGACTGAGCCGTTGGCATTGCCGCTGTAACCGGTGGCGGATGTGGTGAGAGAAAAATCGGGTGCTGCAACGACCGTCTGCGTGATGGATGCGGAGGTGCTGGTGGCGTATGTGCTGTCGCCGCTATAGATGGCTCGAAGTGTGTGTGGGCCTGCGGTGAGTGCTGCCGTGGAGAGCACGGCTGTGCCCGAGGTGAGCGGCACTGTGGCGATGTTATTCGCGCCATCCTGGAAGACGACATTGCCGGTGGGCGGTGTCAGCAAAGAGCCCGCTACGGTGGTGGTGAGCCGGATGGGCGCTCCGGAATAACTGATGGAACCGTCGCTGACCAGCGCGATGCGTGATGTGGCGAGATTGGTGCCGGGTATTCCGATGCCTGTGAGCCGCAGCATCGAGGGCGGCGCTGCGGCTGATTGGATTAGACCGATTGCCTGGGCGGCTCCGTTGGTTTGTGGTGTAAAGGCTAACTGGAGCGAACACTGTGCGTGTGCGGCGAGTGTGAAGGGGAGCGTGCCGCAGGTGCCGTTTGAAGTGATGGAAAATGCGGGCGAAAAAGCGATGGAGGTGATCGGGAGTGGGGTGTTCCCGGCATTTTGCAGTTGCAGAGTTTGTGCTGAGGAGGTCAACCCGATGGGGATGCTGCCGAAGTCCAGTGTTGGCAATGCGAGATGTTGCACCTGATGATTGCCGCGGTCGCTGATGGCGATGCCGCCGCTGGCGTCGGTTGCGACAGAGGAGGGGGAGTTGAGTGCACCGGTGGCCAACGTACCCTGTTTGCCGCTCCCGGTCAGAACACTGTTGCCTGTGGCTGCGGTTTGCACCACTTGCTGGAGTTGTGCATCGGCGACGACGATGTTGCCGGAGGCGTCGAGGGTCATGCCTTCGGGGCTGCGAAAGCTTGTGTTGCCGTAAGGGGCGATGTTGCCGTTGGGCGACAGGATGCGGATGCGTCGGGCGTCGGTATCGGCGATGAGGACGCGGCCATCGTTCAAGACGAGCAGAGCTGCCGGCCTGCGGAATGTGGCATTTGTGGCTGGCCCTCCGTCACCGGAGTCTCCTTCTTTTCCAGTGCCAGCAATCGCGACGATGGTTCCATCCGTGGTGAGTCGGCGGATGCGGTGATTGCCGGTATCGGCAATGAGGAGCGTGCCGTCTGCACCCATAGCCAGGCCTGCGGGATTGCGCAGTTTGGCGGCTTGGGCGGAGCTTCCGTCTCCAGAGTCTCCGGGTTTACCGATGCCCGCTACGGTGGTGATCGTCCCGTTGGGCATTACGCTGCGAATGCAGTGATTGCCTGTATCTGCAATGAAGAGCGTTCCATCGCTGCGGAGGGCAATGGCCACGGGGCGGTTGAGAAGAGCTTTTGTGGCCTGGCCACCATCGCCGTCGTAGCCCTCGCGTCCAGTTCCGGCGATGACGGTCAGTTGGCCATTGGGGGTAATGCGGGTGACCTGGTTGTTCCGGCTGTCGACGACGAAGAGGTTGCCTGCGACATCATATTGCACCGTGCGCGGGGTCCCGAATCGCGCTGTAAGGGCGTCTCCAGTTGCGGTGGCGCCATCCTTGCCGCTGCCGCCAAGCGTGGCCACGGTATTGCCAGAGTTCAGGATCAGGCGGGTTTGAGAAGGTGCGAAGGCCGCCATGAAGAGCAGGACAGGCGTCAATCCGTGTCGGGAAAATCGAGGGACACGGGACACTGTGCTGCGGATGTGACCACGGACTGTGGCCACGAGGGAACGGAGCTTCATGGATTCAGGAGATTATCGCAGTTTTTCAGATGTCACGAACGAGGTACTAACACCTTTGGTACATAGTGAAGACCCACCTTTGGGGGTAGCCTTACTATCAGCTTTGTAGTTCACCTCAAAATTTTCCCAGAACGGGAATGGATGTTTGAATCATTCAGGATGTGAGCTGGTCTAAGGGATTGCCGAGAGTCAGTTTGAGAGAGGCCAGTCAGGAGTATGCAGGATTTGGAGTACCAATGCTGGGTGCGTGAACAGGAACGCAAATTGCGGTCTGCACCCCACTCCGGTCGTGTACTCGGAGGCATACCAAAGTTTTCCATGGCGTTTCAGCCGATTGTGAATGTGGCCAGCGGTAGCGTTTACGGTTACGAGTCGCTCGTGCGGTCTGAGAGCGGCGACTCTGCGCACAGTGTTCTTTCGCGTGTACCTACCGAACATTTTCATACGTTTGATCGTGCGTGCCGCTCCAAAGCAATGTCTGAGGCGATCCGCTGCGGATTTCTCACGACGGGTTCCACGCGTCTTTGCGTGAATGTGAACCCGAATGCGGCCGTGAATGAAGCCAGCGATCTTCGGCGGACATGCGATGAAGCTGCTGAAATGGGATTTCCGCTGGAACGGCTGGTACTGGAACTGGTGGAAGATGAAGAGATCTGGGACCTGGCGAAGCTGAAGCCGATTATCGATGAGTATCGCGAGTATGGCGTGAAGGTGGCGATGGACGACTTTGGCGCGGGCTATTCCGGGCTGAAGCTGCTTTCGCGACTGAAGCCTGACCTGATCAAACTGGATATGGCGCTGGTACATGCGATGGATGAGGACCGCACGTCGCAGGTGATTGTGAAGGCGATTGTGCAGGCTTGTTTTGAACTTGGTATCGTTACCATTGCAGAGGGCGTGGAGCGGTATGACCAGGCGATGCGCCTACGCGATATGGGCGTGGTCTACCAGCAGGGCTATTACTTTGCCCGCCCCGCCTTTGAATCGCTTCCTGCCATTCAGTTCGAGTTGCCGGAGCTGCAGATCGGTTAGACGATCTGCAGGCCCCTCCTAAGCGAAGAAGAATTCCTTTGTGCGCAGTTCCTTAATGGTGTCGCGCAGCTTCGCGGCTTTCTCAAATTCAAAGTTCTTTGCCGCTTCGCGCATCTCGGTTTCCAGACCGGCAATGTGCTTGTCCAGCTCCTGCTGCGATGCGAAGTCCTGAATGCTGCTGTCCATGCTGACATCGACGTAATCGGCTTCGGCAATGCCGACGAGCGCTTCGCCGATGGGACGCACGACGGACTGCGGAATGATGCCGTGCTCTTCGTTGTAGGCGAGCTGCTTTTCACGGCGGCGGTTGGTCTCGTCGAGTGCGCGACGCATACTGTCCGTCATGTTGTCGGCGTACAGGATGGCGCGGCCGTTGAGGTGGCGTGCGGCGCGGCCGATGGTCTGAATGAGCGATCCCTGCGAACGAAGGAAGCCTTCCTTGTCCGCGTCGAGGATGGCGACGAGCGAGACTTCTGGCAGGTCGAGGCCTTCGCGGAGAAGGTTGATGCCGACGAGGACATCGTATTCGCCTTTGCGCAGGTCGCGCAGGAGTTTCACCCGTTCCAGCGTCTCGATCTCCGAGTGCATGTAACGGCACTTCACACCGACTTCGGTGTAGTAGCCGCTGAGGTCTTCGGCCATGCGTTTGGTGAGTGTTGTTACCAAAACACGTTCGTTCTTGCTGACGCGGTCGCGGATTTCGGCGAGCAGGTCATCAATCTGGCCCTTGATGGGCCGGATTTCTACGGGCGGATCGACAAGACCGGTGGGGCGGATGATCTGTTCGGTGATCACGCCCGCGGCCTTGGTGAGTTCGTATGGGCCGGGCGTGGCAGAGACGTAGATGATCTGGCCGGTGCGGGTCTCAAATTCATCGAACTTGAGTGGACGGTTGTCCATTGCGGAAGGCAGGCGGAAGCCGTAGTCGACGAGGTTGCCCTTGCGTGAGCGGTCGCCGTGCCACATGCCATGAAGCTGCGGGACGGTGACGTGCGACTCGTCGATGAAGATCATGAAGTCGCGTGGGAAGTAATCGAACAGTGTTGGTGGCGGTTCGCCGGGGAGTCGTCCGCTGAAGTGGCGCGAGTAATTTTCGATGCCGTGGCAGTAGCCTACGGACTTGATCATCTCAAGATCGAAACGCGTGCGCTGATGGATGCGCTGCGCTTCGACCATGCGGCCCTCTTTTTCAAGCTGTGCTTCCCAATCGGTGAGTTCGCTCACGATGGAGTCGATGGCCGCGGATTTGCGTTCGGGCTGTACGACATAGTGCGATTTGGGATAGATGGGCAGGCGCGCGTACTTCTGCTTGACGGTGCCGAAGAGTGGATCGATCTGCGAGAGAGAGTCGATCTCGTCGCCGAAGAGTTCAATGCGGTAAGCGAGTTCGTCGTAGGTGGGGTAGACCTCGATGATGTCGCCGCGGACGCGGAAGGTGCCGCGGCGGAAGTCGCCTTCGTTGCGCTCGTAAAGGATTTCGACGAGACGGCGGGTGATGTCTTCGCGGCGGATCTTCTGGCCTTTTTCGAGCAGCATCAACATGCCGTAATACGCTTCCGGCGAACCGAGGCCGTAGATGCAGGAGACGGACGAGACGATGATGCAGTCGCGACGTTCGAAGAGAGAACGCGTTGCGCTGAGGCGCAGCTTGTCCAACTCGTCGTTGATGGTGGCTTCTTTCTCGATGTAGAGATCGCCGGAAGGGATGTAGGCTTCGGGCTGGTAGTAGTCGTAATAGCTGACGAAGTATTCGACTGCGTTGTTGGGGAAGAACTGTTTGAACTCGTGATACAGCTGTGCGGCGAGTGTCTTGTTGTGCGCCAGGATGAGGGCGGGCCGGTTGGAGGCTTCAATGACCTTTGCCATGGTGAAGGTCTTACCGCTGCCGGTGACGCCGAGGAGCACCTGATGCTTCTCGCCGTCGCGCAATCCCTGCGTCAGATCGGCGATGGCGGTGGGTTGATCGCCCTGTGGTTTGTAGTCCGTCGCGAGCTGGAAGTCCATCCATTTAGTTTACCGTTTCTTCGCCTTTTTGCGGTGAAGAGATGGCTCAAGACAGATGGACTTTCTGTTGGCACATGCGGTGTTTATTCCGTGCGGAGCGCCTCCATGGGGTTGGCGGTTGCCGCGCGGCGGGCAGGTAGAGCGCTTGCCAGGAATGTGGAAACTCCAAGTACGACGCAGGAGATGCCGAGTGTGAGAGGATCCCATCCGGAGACACCGAAGAGGACCGACTTCAGAAGCGAAGCGGCGAGTACGGAAAGAAGCAGACCGCTTAAGATGCCAGCCAGGCTAAGCCGTCCAGCTTCGCGCAGCACCATGCCGTAAATGGATTCGCGTCGCGCACCGAGCGCCATGCGGACGCCGATTTCGCGGGTTCGCAGGGAGATGGAGTAGCTGATGACGCCATAGAGACCGACGGCGCAGAGCAGCAGCGCGGTTATGGCGAATGCACCCGCCAGCCATGCGGCACCGCGATGTAGCGTAGCGCTTTGCGAACTGTTGATGCGGTCGTTCATGGTCATGACGTCGCTCATACCAAGATCGGGATCGACAGAACGAATCACGCCGGGCAGAGACGCGATGATGGAGCTTTCTCCGGAAGCTACGCGGAGAACGATGGCCGCCTGATCCACCGACTGATATGCGGAGTAATACGCTGCAGGCCAGATGGGATCGTCGAGCGAACCTTCATGCAGATCGTCGATGACACCGACGATGGTTTTCATGGATTTGGGAGTGAGTGAGGTATCTCCGAAGGTCTTGCCGATGGGGTTCTGACCGGGGAAATAACTCTCCGCGAAATGACGATTCACGACGGCTACCAAAGGTTTGTCGGCGGTGTCCTGCTCGGAGATGAAGCGTCCTTTGAGCAGAGGCACGCCGAGCGCCTGAAGATAGGTAGAGGAAGCGCTGCGCCCATTGATCTCGATGTGCTTGCCGTCGTAGGGGCGATCGGGGAAGCGAATCCAATCGGTATTGCCGTTGAAGGTGACCGGCAACAGGCTTCCAAATCCTGCTGCGGTGACACCTGGAAGAGTGGAGAGGCGTTCTACGACCCGACGCTCCATCGCAATTTGCGCCGCGTCTGTGGGGAACTTCTTTCCTGGCGGAACGACGTTCACAGTAACCAGATGATCGGGATTGAAGTTGAGGTCAGTGCGCAGAAGATTGGCAAGGCTACGCGAGAGAAGTCCAGCCCCGGCCAGGAGCACGACCGCAACCGCGACTTCTGCGATGACCAGCAACGATCCCACACGGTTCCAACTGAGACTGCCGGAGCCTGCACCAGCACTGCCTTCGGCAATGGCGCGCTGTAACGCGTTCCATGAAATGCGCAGGCCGGGGATGAGTGTGAACAGGATGATGGCGCCGATGGCGATGGAAGCCGCAAAGAACAGAGTGTCGCGGTTGATGGATACGGAATCGAAGAACGGCATCTGGTCACGCATACTCTGCGGTACCAGAAGCATGATGGAACGCACGCTCAATAAAGCGAGTGCGATGCCTGTAATGGTGCCGGTGAGTACGAGCGTGATGCTTTCTGTTGCGAATTGCCGGAACATTCTGCGGCGTGTTGCTCCGAGTGCGGTGCGCAGCGCAAACTCTCGGCGGCGGCCTTCAGAGCGTGCCAGCAAGAGGCTGGCGACGTTGATGCAGGCGATGAAGCACAGCAACAGAGCCGCAGACAACAGGACGTAGAACACAGGACGGATTTTTCGAACGATCTGTTCTGTGAGCGGCATGGCGATGCCGCCCTGGCCGCGGTTGGAGTCAGGGTATTGCGACTCCAGGTTATGCGCGATTGCTTTCACATCGGCATCTGCCTGCTGGAAGGTGACGCCAGATTTCAGACGTGCGACTCCATTCAGTGAATGGCAGCTTCTGCGTCCTTCACAGTAACCCTGCTCTGGCGTGATGGCTGTAAGAGCCTGAAGGCGACCGCGTGGGGCGAACTGGAATTTTTCCGGTAGGACGCCGATGACGGTGTATTTGTCACCGCTGAAATCCAGCGTGCGATTCACTACGTCGGGATCCATGTGGAAAATGTCTCGCCACAGCTCGTAGCTGATCATGACAACCTTTGCGGCTCCGACGAGATTGTCTGTCGCGGCGAAATCGCGGCCCGCCACTGGATGAACGCCGAGCGTGGAAAGGAAGTTTGCACTGACACGCATTGCCGGCGTGAAGACAAGGCCTTCACCGATGCGCATCTGGAAGCCACCGTAACGCCATACGGCGAGCGATTCAAAGCTTCTGTTCTGCCGTTGCCAGTCCTGATAATCCTGCCAGGAGAGGTTGGCGGGGCCCATGATTTCGACGGTCTCGGTAACCCACGCGAGACGCTGCGGTTCGCGGTAGGGCAGCGGCTTGATCATGGCTGCGTCGACAAAAGCGAAGATGGCGATGCTGGCACCGAAACCCAGTGCCAGGGTGAAGATGGCGGTCAGGGTAAATGCGGGGCGATGGCGAAGCTGGCGGAAGGCAAAGCGGAGGTCCTGAAGGAGCTCCTCCACAGAAGGGAGTGTGCGACGATCACGAACGGATTGCATGGTTTGTTCCAGTCCTCCTAATTGCAGCAGTGCCTGACGGCGCGCTTCTTCATGGGAAAGACCGCGGAGTTCGCCATCTTCCGTCATCAGGGCAAGATCGTGTGCGAGTTCTTCACGCATGCCGGGTTCGCTGGACGGAGCTATCCAGAGACCTCGCAGCCGGATGAAGAAGGCGCGTAGAGCGGCGATCATTTTGCAGCCTCCAGCGCCAGGAAGCGAGCCATGATTTCACTGGTTTGCTGCCAACTTTTTGCTTCGGCGGCAAGACGACGATGACCGGCGCGGGTGAGGGAATAAAATTTGGCGCGGCGATTGTTGTCCGAGTTTCCCCACTCCGATGCGACGTAGCCCTCCTGTTCCAGCTTCACGAGTGCGGGATAGAGCGTGCCGTAGTTGAGTGCGAGGATGTCGCCGCTGGTCTGCTCGATGCGACGCGCGATGCCATAGCCGTGCTGTGCGCCCATGCTTTGCAGGGTTTTCAGCACCATCAGGCTCAGGGTTCCCTGCCACACATCCGCGCGTTCGCTCATACGATAGCTCCTATAGGGAACCCATAGGGACTCCTATGGTTATCCAATAGAACACTGTGACGAGGATTTGGCAAGGAGATTCTTGCCCGTGCGTTGTTCCTCGGGGCTGTATACGCAGCAGGCATCGAGAAGGTTCGGGGAAAGTTTGATGTTATGCAGGGTAATTCCAGTGTTAGTCTGCCTGCACGATCCACTGCCGTTCCGTAATGGAGTTGAGTATGGCAACTTCGTCGTTTGCGTTTGATGAATCGGCTTTGCCTGTTGGCGCGCCGGAAGAGCTTGCGGGACCGCCCGAGCCGTCGCTTGGGCCAGTGGCTCGGCAGGAGCGCATCGGATCGCTGGATGTGCTGCGCGGCTTTTCGCTGATGGGCATCCTGATTATGAACATCACGGATTTTGCCTTTGGCTTTACCAACTATGCATTGCCGTTGAGCATGCTTTCGCCGGTATTTAATGGGCCGCATGCAAAGGCCAATACGATTGCGTGGATGTTGCGCTGGGTCCTGGCCGAAGGCAAGATGCGCGCCATGTTCAGCATGTTGTTCGGTGCAGGCGCGGTATTGCTGACGGAGCGTGCGGAGCGGCGTGGCGGCGGTGATCGCGTGGCGGATATCTTTCTTCGCCGCAATATGTGGCTGGTGGTGATTGGGATGCTGCACGCCTTCCTGATCTGGAATGGCGACATTCTTTTCTGGTACGGCATTACGGGATTGCTGTTTCTGTATCCGATGCGTCATCTGAAGTCGAAGATGCTGCGGAGGACAGCGGGATGGCTGCTGCTGGTATGGGTGTTGGCTGCCGGTGTTGGGCGTAGTGTGGGCGTGTACTTCACGAACAAGGGCGGCAATGACGCGATTGCCAAGTTGCATGCGGGCAAAACGCTGACGGAGAAGGAACGCAAAGACATCGTGGACAAGGTGTCCCAGGACAAGCAGTGGAGCCGCCTGCGTGTGGATACCGAAAAAGAGATTGCCGACCATAAGAATTACGCCAAAGCGCTGGGGGCAGATGCGAAGGATGCGTTGCAGTCAGAGCAGGCGATTCAGTTCGCGTTTCCGGATGTGCTGATCTTTATGTTGCTGGGTATGGCCCTGTACAAAAACGGATTTCTTACCGGCGAGCAGCCGACAAAGGTGTATGTGTGGACTGCTGTGATTGGCTATGCGATTTCGCTGCCGTTGGGTGCGGCTGGTGCGATCATTGCGTGGAAGAGCGGCTTTGAGATTGTGAAGTCCACCATCTGGCTCTTTGCGCCTTACGACATTTGTCGCGTGAGTGGAGCGCTGGCGAATGCCGCGGTGATCCTGTTAATTGTGCGTGCCGGTGCGTTGCGTTGGGCGACGAAGGCCGTGGCGAATGTGGGACAGATGGCGCTATCAAACTACCTGGCGACGAGTGTGATCTGCCGCTTCCTGTTTGTGTGGGGGCCAACCCACTGGTATGGCTACATGACGTATTACAAGGTGTATTACGTGATGGCGGGAGTGTGGGCGTTTAACCTGATCTTCAGCGCGATCTGGCTGCGGTATTTCCAGTTCGGGCCGGTGGAGTGGGCATGGCGTTCGCTTACGTATTGGCATCGCCAGCCGATGAAGCTGCGGGTGTCCGCAGCGGAGCCAGCGGTGGCTTAGTTAAACTAGGGACTTGGCTAACACCTCAAAGAAAACCGAAGACCCGTCTACGCTGCGCGGACATGCGCTGGCTATCGCTTTACTGGCGGCGGGCGCACTGTTCATGGAGAACCTGGATGCGACGATTATCGCGACCGGGTTGCCGACGATGGCGCGCGATTTTGGCACGTCAGCCATTGCGGTGAATGTTGGTATTACGGCTTACCTGCTGACGCTGGCGATCTTCATTCCGGTGAGCGGATGGGTGGCAACACGGTTTGGCGAGCGGCGTGTTTTCACATCGGCCATTCTGATCTTTACCTGTGCCTCTGCTTTGTGTGGACTTAGCCATACGCTGCCGTTGTTTACGGCTTCACGTGTGTTGCAGGGCATTGGCGGGTCGATGATGGTGCCGGTGGGGCGGTTGATGGTGCTGCGGGCTTCGACCAAGGCGCAGTTGATGAAGGCGATTGCTTACACGATCTGGCCTGCGCTGGTGGCGCCTATCCTAGGGCCGCCGCTGGGTGGATGGATTCTCTCGTTTACAACGTGGCCGTGGATGTTCCTGCTGAACGTTCCGATTGGTATTGTGTTGTTTGCGCTGGCGCTGAAACTGGTACCGAAAGACCGTGAGACGGTTCGCGAGAGTTTTGACCTTCCGGGGTTTCTGCTGGCCGGATCGGCTTCGTTCTGCCTGATGTATCTGCTGGAATCGCTGGAAGTGCAGCACGCCCCGGGGATGAAAGCTGCGGTGCTTCTGGTGGCAACTGTTGCACTGTCATTCGCGATGGTGTGGTGGCTGCGGCGTGCGGAAGAACCTCTGTTTTCGCTGGAAGTATTTCGTATTGAGACGTTCCGCGTGTCGAATGGACCCGGAGCAATGTTCCGGATGGCGGTGTATTCCGTGCCGTTCCTGTTGCCGCTGCTGTTTCAGGAGGCTTTCGGGCTGAATCCGCTGGAATCGGGTTCGTTGACGATGGCAGTGTTTGCGGGGAACCTTGCGATGAAGCCGCTGACCGGGCCGTTGCTTCGTCGGTATGGTTTTCGTACGGTCCTGCTATGGAATGGGGCGTTGACCGCGATGGCGCTTGTAGCGTGTGGATGGCTCCACGCAAACACGCCGAAGGTGATCACTCTGCTGGTTCTGTTTGCAGGCGGGCTGGGACGCTCCATGGAGCTGACGGCGCTTACGACCATGGGATTCGCGGACCTGCCAGAGAAGCTGAAGAACAGCGGCACGACACTGGCCACAACGATTAATCAGATGACGACGAGTCTTGGTGTGGCTGTTTCTGCGCTCGCTCTGCATGGGAGCGCACTGATGCGGGGTGGCGCGAGTGCATTTGATTTTCGCGTGGCGTTCTGTGTGATGGCAGGGCTGGCTGCGCTGAGTTTGCCGTCGTACTGGACAATGCATCCTGCGGCGGGTGCGGCGGTGAGCGGAAACCTGATCCGGCAGGAGCGGGAAGCGACACCTGCAGAAGGCTAGCGCAGCAGTTTTTGCAGGGCGGTGAGCCACTCCGTCGGACTGTCGACGACGGCATCCGGGCCAGCTTCATGCAGCTTTGCCGGCGCTAATCCATAGCTGCATCCCAGGCAGAGGACACCGGCGCTGCGTGCCGTGGCTACGTCGACGTGCGAGTCGCCGACGAGAACTGTTCGCTGCGGGGACACCTGCCTGCCCAACAGGCGTGATGCTTCTTCCATCAGTGCCTGCATACCTTCGGGGTCGGGCTTCTTGGTGGGGAAGCTGTCGCCGCCGTAATTAGCAAAGAAGAATTCAGACAGCCCCAGACCGGAACAGATGACGTGTGATGGGCGATAAGGTTTGTTGGTTAGGATTGCCATCGGCAAGGCGGGTGCGGCCTGACGGATCTTGCGGAGTTCGCTGATTACGCCGGGATAGGCGTAGGTGAAGTCGAGATTGTGTGCGCGGTAATAGTCCAGGAAGAAGGGAATCGCCTGTGCGAGTGCTACTTCGTCCATGCTGCCTGTGGCTTCCAGGGAACGGCGAACGAGCATGGCGGCACCGTCGCCAATGAACTCCGCAATGCGATGGGGTGGGAGTTTTTCTCGCCCCAGGAAGGCGAGTGTGGCATTGACGGATGCAGCCAGGTCCTGTTCCGAGTCGATCAAGGTGCCATCCAGATCGAAGACGAGAAGATCGCAGCGTAATACGCTGCTGGCTTCCTCAGGCATACTTGCGCAACATACCAAGGACCTTGCCCTGAATGGCGACGCGGTCCGCAGGGGCAAAGATGGGAGCCATCTCATTATTGGAAGGCTGCAGGCGGATCAGATTGCCTTCCTTGTAATAGCGCTTCAGCGTGGCATCGGAACCGTCGACCAGGGCAACGATGATTTCACCTTCGCGGGCAGTGCTGGTGCGTTCCACCAGAACATAGTCGCCGTTGACGATGTGTTCGTCGCGCATACTGTCGCCGCGGACCTCCAGGGCGAAGACCTCGCGGTTGCCGATGATCTCGGAAAGCGAGATAGATTCCGCGGTTTCAATGGCTTCCACAGGCTGACCGGCCGCGATGCGTCCCAGGAGAGGTAGGCGTTCGCCACCCTTGCGAGAATTTCTTGGTGAGAGGACGTCGATGGAGCGGCTGCGGTTATGGGCGCGCTGCAGCAGGCCTTTGTTGTGCAGATTTGTGATGTGTTTGTGGACCGTGGCCAGCGAATTCAGACCGAGTCCAGCCGCAATTTCTTCATAGGAAGGGGAGTATCCCTTGCGCTGGGTAAAGCCTGAGAGGAAGTCCAGAACCTCTTTTTGTCGCCGCGTAATCGCCATGGCTGAAATTGTAGCGAATAAAAGGCGAACTGCAAGGTAAAAGTTTTTTGCACCAAGATAGGCAATGGGGTGGCGTAGCTGTTCCCGATGTGGTACGACTCGCACACACTGCCGCCAGTGAATGATTGTTTTGCTCTCATGTCCGCGTCATCTTGAGATGGAGACAGGTGACGGATTGAAAAGCTCACCTGCCACAGATGGACAGATGAATCGCAGAAATGGACGCAAAGGAGCAGCAATGAGAGTGATGGTGGCAGAAGACGATACGGCACTTTCTTTGTTTTTGAAGAAGGCGCTTGAATTGGAAGGACACACCGTTCGCGCAGTTGCAGATGGCGCAAGTGCATTAGAAGGCATTCAGGAAGATATGCCTGATCTGTTAGTGCTGGATCTGGGCCTGCCGCAGATGGATGGCGTGGATGTACTGCGGGCACTGCACGACCGGGTTGCGTCCATGTCTGTATTGGTATTGACAGGCCGGTCGCAGCTATCGGAAAAGATTGAATGTTTGAATCTGGGCGCGGATGACTATCTGTTGAAGCCATTCTCTATGTATGAATTATTAGCGCGTTGTAACGCGATTGGCCGACGCAGGATGGGGTCCGCAGCCGGTGTGTTGCAGTGCGCGGGGCTGCGTATGGATCGCATTCAGCGCACTGTTTCGTATCAGGAAGAGGTGCTGGAATTTACCTCGAAGGAATTCATGCTGCTGGAGTATTTGCTGTTACAGAAGGGCCGCGCTGTGTCGCGACGTGAATTGCTGCAGAACGTTTGGCAGATGTCCCCGGATGCTGGAACGAATGTGGTGGATGTGTATGTGAATTATCTTCGCCGCAAGTTGAGCACCGTCGGCGCGTCGCGGCTGGTGCAGACGATGCGCGGCGAGGGATATTGCATTGCCGCGAATAAAAATGATGCGCCACGATTCAACGCAATGCCGGCTGCTGGTTTTCATGCAGCCCTGGAGGTTGCATGAATCAGATGGAGTTGACCATGAAGGATGTTGCGCTGGAAGAACTGGATGACGCCATCCACGCGCTCTCACAGCCTATGACCGCGTTGCTGTTCGCCGTGGAGATGGCTTTTCTTCGCACTGCGCCGGAGCAGATTCAGGATGCGTTAAACACAGCGCGCACGGAGTGCCGTCGAGCGGTTTCGGAGCTGGAACGCGTACGTGAGGCAGCAGCGCGTTTGCGTGCGGAGGGATCGCAATGAGTGTTGTAGCGGCGGCATCGGTTCAACAGCGTTCCGTGGTGTTGGTGATTCCGGATACGGAGTTGCGACACAAGCTTTCTTCTTTGCTTGCAGGCATGCGTTGGAATGTATTTCCTGCGTCTGGCGGGGCCGAGGCAATGATGCATCTTGGAAGTATGGCGCCAGAGGCGATGATCGTGGATCATTGGCTGCCGGACCTTGATGCGGCGGAGTTTGCGGAATATGCGGCGACCCTTTGCCCGGCGACGGATATGTTGCAGATGGACGGTAGCTGCAACGGTTCTGCAGCCCGTAGTGCGCGTCGCAATGAGCTTCTGCATGCACTGCGAGAGGCGCAGGAAAGCTGCATGGAAACCGCACCTGCAACGGGGGGATTTGATGGTGCGGCCTGGCTGCATGCGCCTGTGACGCCACCATCTGTTGCGCCTGTGACTGCGGTCAAAGTAGTGCAGCCTGAGGTTTCGGAAGAGGTCAGGATGCATCTTCCAGAATTTGTTGGCGATGCTGTGAAGATGCGGGAGTTGGCGCAGCAGATTCGCCTGGTGGCTCCGCATGCCGCGAACGTTCTGGTGCTGGGAGAAACGGGTACGGGAAAAGAGCTGGTTGCAAAGGCTGTGCATCGATTGAGCCCTCGTGCAGGAAAACCATTTGTGGTGCTGAACTGCGCTGCGATCCCGGAACACTTGTTGGAAGCTGAGTTGTTTGGTCATACGCGTGGCGCGTTTACGGGCGCTGTGACATCGCGTATGGGGCGCATTGAAGCGGCGCATGGTGGCACGCTGTTTCTGGATGAAATCGGAGAGATGCCTCT